>DATARS010000149.1:0-5134 GCA_036269455.1 Candidatus Dormiibacterota bacterium
CGCGCCTGGTCGAGGGCGTTGACCAGCTCCTGCTGGTCGTAGTCACTGACGACGTCGAAGCTGAAATCGGTGGCCATGGCCAGGAGAGGATACTGAGCGAGCCATATGCGCTGGCCACCTACGTCCCGGCGCCACCTCCGCGCTGGCGGGTGGAGATCGAGGCCGAGGCGGTGGTCAGGCCACCCCCGGCCGGCGGTCAGGCGAGCCAGGAGCGCATCCGCCGCTGACCCGGCCCCGCGTCAGTCACCGGCGTCGCCTCCGAGCGCGTCGAGGCAGCGCTGGCTCGCCTCGAGCACCCGCGCCTGGGCGGCGGCGACGTCCACCGCGGAGGCCTCGCGCAGCAGCCGCTTGGTCTCGCGCACAGCGAGCGGCGAGTGCTCGCAGACGCGCTGCGCCAGCTCGGCCGCGGCCTCGTCGAGCCGCTCGCCCGGGACCACCGCGTCCACCAGCCCCATGCGCAACGCCTCCTCGGCTCCGAGGTACTCGGCGAACAGGGCAAGCCGCCGCGCCCGGAGGTTCCCCACCGCCTCGGCGAGCCGGTAGGTGAGCGCCGGCGGCACGCCCACCCCCCCGCGCACCGCGCTGAAGCCCACCACCACGTCGTCGGCGGCGAGCCGGTAGTCGGCGCAGAGAAGCAGCGCCAGGCCACCGCCGAGGCAGTGACCTCGCGCGGCGACGATCAGGGGGACGTCCAGGCCCTCCAGGGCGTTGAAGACCTGGTGCCAGCCGCCGAAGTACTCGGTGGCGTCCAGACCGGCGGCGAGCAGCTTGAGGTCGAGCCCGGTGGAGAAGCCCCTGCCGGCCGCGGTGAGCACGACGGCGCGCACATCCGCGTCGCCCGCCACCTCGACCAGCGCACCGAGCATCGCGTCGATCATGGGCTGATCGAAGGCGTTGAGGCTCTCCGGCCGGTTCATCCGCACCCAGGCGACGGCGCCCTGGCGCTCGAGGACCACCCGCTCCACCCGTGGCACTGTACTCGCGGGGCCGCTCCTCAGTCGTCGTCCAGCTCGGCGGCGCGCTGGCTCCACACCAGGTGCCGCTGCGCCAGCCGGCTCTCTTCGGCGATGAGGAGGTGCAGATCGTTGTCGAGCTCGGTACGGGCCGCGTCCGAGGCGGTGTCGATCCGACCCGCCAGTCGGGAGATGAGGTCGCGCTTGAAGTCGAGGAGCTCCCCGTACACCGCCACCCAGTGGGCCGCGTCCCCGGGGTCGTCCCTGCGGAGGTCGCGCTCCTCCCCGGGGAGCAGGCGCTCGGGGTCGATGGAGCGCAGCGCCGCGTCGCGGAGCTGATCGTCGCCCTCCATCACTCCCCGCCCTGCTCGGCCAGGAACTCGTCCACCTGGATGACGTCCATCAGCACCTCGCGCGACTTGCTGCCCTCGTAGGGGCCGACCACCCGGGCCTCGGCGAGCTGGTCGACCAGCCGCGCCGCACGGGTGTAGCCCACGTTGAGCTTGCGCTGGAGCAGCGAGGCGGCGGCCCGGCCCTCGGCGGCGACGACGTGCGCCGCCTTGTTGAACAGAGGGTCGCGCTTGGTCGCGTCCTTCGCCCAGGAGACGGTCGCCTCGACCTGGAAGATCTCCTCCTGATAGTCGGGCCGCCCCTGCGCCTTCCAGCTGTCGATGAGCCGGTCCAGCTCACGGTCGCTGACGTAGGCGCCCTGGAGGCGGCGCGCCTTGCCCTGGTCGATGGGCAGGTAGAGCATGTCGCCGCGGCCGAGCAGCTTCTCGGCGCCCATCTCGTCGAGGATGACCCGGGAGTCGACGCCGCTCGACACCGCGAAGGCGATGCGGCTGGGAATGTTCGCCTTGATCAGCCCGGTGATGATGTCCGCCGACGGCCGCTGGGTGGCGACGATCAGGTGGATGCCGACCGCGCGGGCGAGCTGGGCGATGCGGCAGATCAGGTCCTCGATCTCGCCGGCGGCGACCATCATCAGGTCGGCGAGCTCGTCGATGACCACCACGATGTTGGGCAGCGGGTTGAGCCCGAGCTGGGGCGCGCGCTCGTTGAACGCGGCGATGTTGCGGGCCCCGTGAGAGGCGAAGAGCTTGTAGCGCTCCTCCATCTCCCTGACCGCCCAGCGCAGCGACGCCACCGCGGCGTCGGGCTCGACGACCACGGGGACGAGCAGGTGGGGGATGTCGGCGAAGCCGCTGAGCTCGACCCGCTTGGGGTCGATGAGGATGAGCTTGAGCTGGGCGGGGGTCGCCTGGAGGAGGAAGCCGGCGAGCACCGCGTTGATGCACACCGACTTGCCGCTGCCGGTGGCGCCGGCGATGAGCAGGTGGGGCATGCGGGCGAGGTCGCCGACCACGGGATGGCCGCTGACGTCGGCGCCGAGCGCGACCCCGAGACGGCTGCGCACGTCGCCGAAGGCGCCGCTGCTGACCACGTCGCGCAGCGTCACCAGCTGCGCCGCCTTGTTGGGAACCTCGATGCCGATCGCCGCCTTGCCGGGGATCGGCGCCTGGATGCGGATCGGCGCCGCCAGGGCGAGCGACAGGTCGGTCTGGTGGCTGACGATCTTGCGGACCGGGACGCCGACCGCGGGCTGGAGCTCGTACTGGGTGACCGTGGGACCGCTGTTGACCCCGCGCACCCGGGCGTCGACGCCGAAGGCGAGCAGCGTCGACTCGATGGTGCCGCGGGTGGTGCGGATCTCGGCGTCGAGCCGCTCGCGCTTCCCGGTCACCGTGTCGAGCAGCTCCGCCGACGGCACCAACCACATGCGCTCCGGCTCGGGCTCGTCGGTGGTCAGCTCGACCGCGTGCGGGGGCGCCTCCGCGAGCCCGAGGTCCGCCGCGACCGGCTCGGCCACCGGTTCGATCGGCAGCCCCTCGAACTCGCGGGAGAAGAGGATTGGCGACGGGGCCTCGTCGGGTGCCGGCTCCTCGGCGGCCGGAACCTCGATGTCGGCCCCGTCTGGGAGAAAGATCGGAGGGAGGACCGGCTCGGCCGCGGCGCCGCGACGGCGCCGTCCGGGCGCGGGGGGCTCGAGCCCGGGCGGCGGCTCGGGCGGCGCGGCAGGCGCCTGCACCACCGCCTCCGCATCCGCCGCCAGCCGAGCCTCGGCCCACCAGGCGCGCACCGCCGCGGCGATGCGGCCGACGCGGAGCTCGACCGCGAGCACCAGGCCGAGGCAGGTGATCACCAGCCAGGTGGTGCCGGCGGCGGCGCCCCCGAGCCGGTTGCCCAGCCCCGGACCCAGCCGCTGGCCGATCCGCCCGGCGCTGCCGGCGTCGACCAGGCCGAGGAAGCCGAGCACCGCCACCGCGGTGAGCAGGCTGCCGGCGGCTCCCTGGATGCCGCCGCTCCAGCCCCGGGCGCCGAGCATGCGCACCCCGGCGACCAGCGGTGCGGCCGCCGCCAGCCAGGCGCCGACGCCCAGCCAGTCGAAGAGCGCGTCGTGGATCGGGGCCGCGGCCGAGCCGCCCCCGGGGAGGGCGAGGACGGCGCCGAGGACCACCCCGATGCCGATGCCGGCGACGCCGCAGAGCTCGCGGCGCTGGTCGGGGGTGAGCAGCGGGGTGCGCGGCCTGCGCGGCGGCGCGACCTTCCGCGGGGACCGCGGCCGGCGGGCGCGCTCGGACGCCGGGCGGGAGCTGGACCGGGCGGGCCGGCGGACCCTCGAACGGGTCGAGGCCGGACGGGCACCCTTGGTGCGGGCCATCGGGATGGCAGCCTCTCTGGGTGGGACGTGGGGTGGGAACGGGACGGCTGCGATGCGTCCGTCGAACAGATGCGCGCCGATCGTAGCAGTCCGCGTGCTACCGTGGATCACGGCTCCGGCACTCGGAGCCATGCCAACTTGGTGAGATCCCTCTCCCCGCCCTCCTTCCGCGGCGGTGTCCTCAAGTCAGCGGCATCACGCATCCCGAGGGGGAGCACGGGCTCCACGGAGCCCCAGAAAGGATCCCATGGCCACCTTTGCCGATCTCGGCGTGCGCGCGCGCACCGCCGACGCCCTGCGCCGCGGTGCGATCACTGAACCACTGCCGGTCCAGCGCGACGCCATCCCCCCGCTGCTCCAGCGCCGCGACGTCGTCGTCGAGGCGCCCACCGGCTCGGGGAAGACGCTCGCCTTCCTCGTCCCCCTGGTCGAGCGGCTCGCCGGACACCGCTCCGGGGGCGCCCGCGCCCTCGCCGTCGTCCCCACCCGTGAGCTCGCCAGCCAGATCGCGTCCGTGCTCCGCACCGTCGATCCCGCCCTGCGGGTCGTGCTGGTGGTGGGCGGGGTCGGGTACGGCGGGCAGCTCTCCCTGCTGCGCAACTCGCCCGACGTCATCGTCGGCTGCCCCGGCCGGCTTCTCGACCTCGCCGAGCGCGGCGCGGCGCGGCTCGACCGCATCGAGTACCTGGTGCTCGACGAGGCCGACGAGATGCTCGACCAGGGCTTCGCTCCCGACGTCGAGCGCATCCTCGCCATGACCCCGCAGAGCGGGCCCGGCCGGACCCCGCGCCAGACCGTGCTCGCATCGGCGACGATGCCCTCCTGGGTGCGGACGATGATCGACCGCCACCTCGTCGACCCGGTCCGGGTGGTGGTGTCGACCGAGCAGGAGCCGCTCCTCGAGCAGGGGCTGCTCCGGGTGCGCCGCGACCAGCGGGTGGCGACGCTCTCGGCGCTGCTCCGCCAGTTCGACGGCTCGGCCCTCGTCTTCCACCGCACCAAGCACGGCGCCAAGCGGCTCGCCTCCGACCTCAACCGGCTCGGCCATCGCTCCGACGAGCTCCAGGGCAACCTCTCCCAGGCCGCCCGGGACCGCGCCATCGCCGCCTTCCGCTCCCGCGCCACCGACGTGCTCGTGGCCACCAACGTCGCCGCCCGCGGGCTCGACATCGACCACGTCCAGCTGGTGGTGAACTACGAGCTGCCCGACAGCCCGCAGTGGCTGACCCACCGGGCCGGGCGCACCGCCCGCAACGGCGCCGAGGGCCCCGCGGTCACCTTCCTCTCCGAGGACGACATGGCCCAGTGGAGCAAGCTGCGCCGCCTCGGCGGCCCCGCGCTGCGCTGGGCCGACGGCGACGCGCTGCTCGGCGAGGGCGAGCTCCGGCTGCTCGAGATGCCCGCCCCCGGCGACCCCAGCAGTCGTCCCGCGCCGCGCCGGGCGATCCCGCTGCGCGGC
>DATARS010000150.1:0-32383 GCA_036269455.1 Candidatus Dormiibacterota bacterium
TCCTTCGGCGAGCCGGTCGCCTTCACCCACAACATCGAGTGGGCGCTGCCTGCGGCGGAGCGCCCGCCGGGCATTCCCGGGAACTCGCGCTGATGGCGGTGGTGCTGCCCCCCGGCGGTCCGGGGGCACCCGGCGGCGGCGACGGCTTCGACGAGGGCCGCCGCCGGCTGGGAGTTCCTGCCGAGATCGACAGCGTCGAGCTGACCGAGATCGGCGAGGACACCATGGAGCTCAACATGGGTCCCCAGCACCCCTCGACCCACGGGGTGCTGCGCCTGGTCCTCGACCTCGACGGCGAGGTGGTGCGCGGCTGCCGGCCGGACATCGGCTTCCTCCACACCGGCTTCGAGAAGGACTTCGAGCGCCACACCTACCAGCAGTGCATCCCCTACAGCGACCGCATGGACTACCTCGCGCCGCTGATCAACAACCTCGGCTTCTCGCTCGCCGCCGAGAAGCTGCTGGGGGTGGAGGTGCCGCCGCGGGGCCAGTACCTGCGGGTGATCATGTGCGAGCTCGCGCGCATCGGCAGCCACCTGATCTGGTTCGGCACCGGCGCCCTCGACCTGGGCGCGACCACGCCGTTCCTGTACGCCTGGCGCGAGCGCGAGACCATCCTCGACATCAACGAGCTGGTCAGCGGGGTGCGCATGCACACGTCCTTCATCCGCGTCGGCGGGCTGATGGCGGACGTGCCCGACGAGTTCGAGGCCATGGTCCGCAAGGTCGTGCACACCTTTCCCAAGGCGATCGACGAGTACGAGCTGCTGATCACCAAGAACCCGATCTGGCGGGGGCGCACCGTCGGCCTCGGGACGATCAGCGCAGAGGACGCGCTCGCCTACGGGATGAGCGGCCCCTCGCTGCGCGGCTGCGGCATCCCCTACGACCTGCGCAAGGCGCAGCCGTACAGCTCGTACGACCACTTCGACTTCGACGTCCCGGTGGGGAGCAACGGTGACGTCTACGACCGCTACCTGGTGCGCATGCGGGAGATGCGCGAATCGCTGCGCATCATCGAGCAGGCGCTCGACAACCTCCCCTCGGGCCCGGTGAACACCCTCGACCGCAAGGTGGCGCCGCCGCCGCGCAACGAGATCAACACCAGCATGGAGTCGCTGATCCACCACTTCAAGCTGGTCACCGAGGGGTTCTCGGTGCCGAGGGGGAGCGTGTACCAGGCGGTGGAGTCGCCGCGCGGTGAGCTGGGGTTCTACATGGTCAGTGACGGCAGCAATCGACCCTACCGCGTCAAGGTGCGGGCGCCATCCTTCAGCAACCTCTGCGCCCTGCCCTACATGGTCAAGGGCGAGCTCATCGCCGACGTCGTGGCGGTGATCGGCTCCATCGACATCGTCCTCGGAGACGTCGACCGGTGATGCTCGCGGCCCAGACGCGGGCGGAGATCGAGCGGGCCCGCCAGCGCTATCCGAGTCCGCGCTCGGCGATCCTCCCCTCGCTGTGGGCGGTGCAGAACGAGCTGAGCTGGCTGCCCCCGGAGGCGATGGCCGAGGTCGCCGAGCTGCTCGGAATCGTGCCCAGCGAGGTGCAGGCGGTCGCGACCTTCTACTCGATGTACTTCAAGCATCCGCCGGGCCGCCACCACGTCCTGGTGTGCGTGCAGGCGGCGTGCGCGCTCCGCGGCGCCGACGAGACGGTCGCGTACATCGAGCGCCGGCTGGGTTGTCCCTCGGGGAGCACCACCGCCGACGGGATGTTCACCTGGGAGAGCACCATCGAGTGCCTCGGCGCCTGCGGGGGCGCGCCGATGATGCAGGTCGACCATCACTTCGAGGAGAACCTCACCCCCGAGCGCATCGACGCCATCCTGGCGCGGGTCGCGGCCGAGCCCGCCACCCACCACGGCCCCGGCGGGTAGGATCACGACCCGATGGCGGAGTACAGGCTGCTCACCAGGGACATCGGCACCGAGGGGTTGCAGACTCTCCCGGTGTACGAGCGAAAGGGCGGATACCAGGCGCTGCGGACCGCGCTGAAGGAGCGCACCCCCGACGAGATCGTCGAGCAGGTCAAGCTCAGCGGGCTGCGCGGACGCGGCGGCGCCGGCTTCCCCACCGGGACCAAGTGGTCGTTCCTGCCCCGCGACATCTTCCCCCGCTACCTCTGCATCAACGCCGACGAGTCCGAGCCGGCGTGCTTCAAGGACCGCTACCTCATCGACGAGAACCCGCACCAGCTGATCGAGGGCATCCTCATCGCCGCGTACGCGCTGCAGGTGCGGCACGCCTTCCTGTACATCCGCGGCGAGTACCACGACCAGCGGCTGCTGCTCGAGCGCTGCGTCGAGGAGGCGCGCCGCGCCGGCTACGTCGGCGAGCGCATCCTCGGCACCGACTTCGTCTGCGACATCATCGTCCACGGCGGCGCCGGCGCCTACATCTGCGGCGAGGAGACCGCGCTCATCGACTCGCTCGAGGGCTATCGCGGCCAGCCCCGGCTGAAGCCGCCGTTCCCCGCGGTCAAGGGCCTCTACGGCAAGCCCACGGTGGTGAACAACGTCGAGACCCTGAGCAACCTCCCCCACATCGTCGGCAACGGCGGAGAGTGGTTCAAGGCGATCGGCGCCGAGCGCAGCACCGGCACCCGGCTGTGGTGCTGCAGCGGGCACATCGAGCGCCCCGGCTGCTACGAGATGGAGCTCGGCTCGCCGATCCGCGAGCTCTTCGAGGAGCACTGCGGCGGCGTCTGGAAGGGCCGGGCGCTCAAGGCGTTCCAGCCGGGCGGCGGCTCGATGCAGGTGCTCCTCCCCGAGCACCTCGACCTGCCCCTCGACATGGACGCGGTGATGAAGGCCGGCTCCTCGCTCGGCGCCGGGGCGATGATGTTCATGGACGAGACCACCTGCCTGGTCAACGTCTCCATGCGGCTGGTCGACTTCTACCACCACGAGTCCTGCGGCAAGTGCGCGCCCTGCCGCGAGGGCACCTACTTCGAGTCGAAGCTGATGCACAAGCTCGAGGCGGGGGTCGCCACCCTCGACGAGCTGGGAACGCTCGCCGACATCTGCGCCAACATGGACGGCAAGTGCTTCTGTCCGCTGGGCGACACCGCCACCTGGTTCGTGATGTCCGCCTACCGGGCCTTCCGCGAGGAGTTCGAGGCCCACTGCGGAGCAGAGGGCTGCCCGGTGGCGCGCGAGCACCGTCCGCTGCTGGCGGGACACGCATGACCGACGCCACTCCGCCGTCCCCGCCCGACGACGGGCGCGTCGAGATCACCATCGACGGCCGGGTGCACCGCGCCCCCAAGGGGCAGCTGGTCCTCGACGCCGCCACCGATGTGGGCGTTCACATCCCGATCTACTGCGCACATCCGAAGATGGACCCGGTCGCGGTCTGCCGGATGTGCCTGGTGCAGGTCGAGAAGATGCCCAAGCTGCAGCCGGCGTGCGCGACCTACGTCAGCGAGGGCATGGTGGTCCACACCCAGACCGGGCCGGTCGCCACGGCGCGCGAGGGGGTGCTGGAGTTCCTGCTCCTCAACCATCCCCTCGACTGCCCGGTCTGCGACCGCGGTGGCGAGTGCGACCTCCAGGACTTCACCGTCCGCTACGGTCCCGAGACCTCGCGGATGCCGATCACCGACAAGGTGCACTTCGACAAGGCGGTGCCGCTGTCGGACCGGATCGAACTCGACCAGGAGCGCTGCATCCTCTGCTGGCGCTGCGTGCGCTACTACGACGAGATCACCGGTGAGAAGGAGATCGTGCTCCAGGAGCGCGGCGTGCGCACCTCGGTGGCCACCTTCGACGGCCGGCCGCTGCGCTCCGCCTTCCAGGGCAACCTCCCCGAGGTCTGCCCGGTGGGCGCGCTGACCCACCGCCAGTACCGCTTCGTCGCCCGGCCCTGGGACCTCCAGCGCGCCCGCAGCATCTGCCCCGAGTGCTCCTACGGCTGCAACATCAACATCGACAGCCGCGAGTACGAGGTGCGCAGGTTCGCCTCACGCGACAACCCGCTCGTCGACGACATGTGGCTCTGCGACCGCGGCCGCTACAGCGCGCCGCGCTGGAACCGCACCGAGCGGGTGCGCCGGGCGGCGGTGCGCACCGCCGGCGGCGAGCAGGAGGTCACCATCGAGCACGCGCTGCGCGAGGCGGGACGGCGGCTGCGCGAGGTCCGCGACCAGCACGGCGCCAACGCCATCGGCGTGCTCGGCTCGGTGGAGTGCACCAACGAGGAGGCCTGGCTGCTCCAGCGCGTCGCCCGCGACGCCCTGGGGACGTCGCACCTCGACCACCAGCTCGAGGCCTTCCCCGGGCTCTCGCCCGAGGAGCACGCACTCGGCATCGCCGAGATCGAGGACTGCTCCGCGGTGGTGGTGCTCGGCAGCCGTCCCGAGCAGCAGGCGCCGGTGCTCACCCTGCGGCTCCACAAGGCGCAGCGCAAGCGCGGCACCGCCGTCCACCGGCTGCCCTCCGAGGTCGACGACGCCACCGTCCGGGGCATCACCGGCCAGCGCCTGGTCGGGGTGATCGCCGACGAGAGCGATCGCGCCCGGGCGGCGCACGTGGCCCAGCTGCTCGGCGCCGGCAACACCGAGGTGCGCCGGCTCACCGTGACCCGCGGGGTCAACGGGCGTGGCTGCAAGGACGTCGGGCTGCTCCCCAACCTGCTTCCCGGCTACCGGCCGGCGCCGGGCGCGGGGCGCTGCGGCACCGAGATCCTCGAGGCGACGAGCGCCGGCCAGATCCGCGCCCTGCTGATCATGGGCTCGCATCCCTGGGCCGCCGGCGCCGGGGTGGCGCTCACCGGCGCGCTCAACGCCGCCGACCTGGTGGTCGCGATCGAGACCGTGCCGGGCCCGGTCTCGCATGCGGCGACGGTGCTCATCCCCGGGCACACCCACGTCGAGAAGGCGGGCTCGGTGACCAACCTCGAGGGCCGCGTCCAGCGGATCCGCGCGGCGCTGCCCCCGGCGACGGCCGCACCGAGCGAGCTCCGCGTCCTCGCCATCCTCGCCGCCGAGCTCGGCTGCGAGAGCTGGCCGGCGGAGACGATCGCGGTCCACCGCGAGATCGCCGCCGCCCTGCCTGCCTACGCCGCGGCGGGCAACGGCGGCCGCGCCGGCTGGCTGGTGCCCACACAGTGATCGCCGACCTCTGGGGCTATCAGATCGGGCCCGACTACTGGTGGGTGATCCTGATCAAGGCGGTGATCATCGTCCTCTTCCTCGCCACCGCCGCCGCCTACAGCACCTACGCCGAGCGCAAGGTCGCCGCCCACATCCAGCTGCGCATCGGCCCCAACCGGGTCGGCCCGCTCGGCCTGCTCCAGCCCGCCGCCGACGCGGTGAAGCTGCTCTTCAAGGAGAACGTCGCCCCCGCGGGCCGCGACAAGTTCCTCTACCTCATCGCCCCCGCCTTCGCCGCCGCCGCGGCGATCTTCGCCTTCGCGGTGATCCCGGTCAGCGGGGTGAGCACGGTCAACGGCTACCAGCTCCACTGGGACATCGCCCACCTCAACGTGGGCCTGCTCTACATCCTCGCGATCACCTCGCTCGGCGTCTACGCGATCTTCCTCGGGGGCTGGTCGGCGAACAGCAAGTACTCGCTGCTCGGCGCGCTGCGCTCCTCGGCGCAGCTGATCTCCTACGAGATGGCGGTCGCCTTCGCCCTGATGGGCGCGGTCATCCTCAGCCAGAGCCTGGACCTCGAGCGGATCGTCCTCGCCCAGCACCACGTCTGGTTCGTGGTGCTCCAGCCGCTCGGCTTCCTGCTGTACTTCACGGGCGCGCTCGCCGAGACCAACCGGCTGCCCTTCGACCTCCCCGAGGCCGAGACCGAGCTCGTCGCCGGCTATCACACCGAGTACTCGGGGATGCGCTTCGGCTTCTACTTCCTCGGCGAGTACATCAACATGGTCACGGTCTGCTCGATCGCGACCGTGCTCTTCCTCGGCGGCTGGCTGCCCATCCTGCCCTTCCTCGACTTCATCCCCGGGGTGCTGTGGTTCCTCGGCAAGGTGACCCTGCTGCTCTTCGGCATGATGTGGATCCGATGGACCCTGCCCCGGCTGCGCTACGACCGGCTGATGAACCTGGGGTGGAAGGTGATGCTCCCACTGGGCCTGCTCAACATCGCCATCACCGGGGCGGTGGTGGCGATCAAGGCATCGACGTGAGAGGGCGGATCCCATGCTGACCGAGATCGTCAAGGGGATGGCGTTCACGCTGCGCCAGCTCTTCCGCAAGCCGATCACGCTGCAGTGGCCCGAGGAGCAGAAGCCGGCGCCGACGCGGCACCGCGGCCGCCACATCCTCCACCGCTATGACAACGGGCTGGAGAAGTGCATCGGCTGCGAGCTCTGCTCGGGCGCCTGTCCGGTGGGCTGCATCTACGTCGAGCCCGCCGAGAACGACCCCGCCCACCCGGTCTCGCCCGGCGAGCGCTACGCGCTCCGCTACGAGATCAACCTGATGCGCTGCATCTTCTGCGGCTACTGCGCCGAGGCATGCCCCACCGAGGCGATCACCCTCGGCCCCCGCTTCGAGCTCGCCGACTACCGCCGCGAGCGCACCGTGGCAAGCAAGGAGGACCTGCTCGAGGCCTGGCCGAACTTCACCGCCGGGCGGCGCGAGAACCCGCGCGGGGCCGGCGCCGACCAGCGCGGTCAGGCCGGACGCGCCCCGGGGGTGAGCCCCCGGCTCGCCTGGGACGAGGACGAGCGGATCCGCCGCGAGGGCGCCGAGCAGCCCGTGCCCGGCAACGCCGGCCTGGCGCCGCACGTGCCGAGCGTCGCCGAGCCCCGCCACACGAGGAACAGATGACCGGGGTCGACCTGCTCGCCTCCGTGGTCGCCGCCGTCGCGCTGGTCAGCGCGGCCGGGGTGGTGCTCTCGGCGAAGACGATCTACTCGGCGCTCTGCCTGGTCGGCAACATGGTGTCGCTGGCGGTGCTCTTCCTGCTGCTCAACGCCCAGTTCGTCGCCGCGGTCCAGATCATCATCTACGCCGGCGCGGTGATGGTCCTCTTCGTCTTCATCATCGCCCTGCTCGACCCCGGCCACGACCCCGACTTCGAGGGCCCGCGGCGGGATCCCCGGCTCTGGGTGGGGATCGTCGCCGTCGGCTACATCACCGCCCAGGTCTTCGCCCTCGCGGTGAACGGCACCACCTACTCGAAGACCGACCATGTCCTCCAGGGCCAGCGCCTCGCCCAGGCCGCGGCCCCGGGCGACCAGCACAGCTTCGCCTTCACCCCCGAGGCGGTGAACGCCGCGGGCAACGTCCAGGTGCTCGGCCGTGAGCTCTTCACCACCTTCCTGCTGCCCTTCGAGATCACCTCGCTGCTCCTGCTCGTCGCCGCGATCGGCGCCGTCTACCTGACCCGGAGGATGCCCCGGGCCCCGACCCGGCCGCCGGAGGCGACCTCGCCGGTCGCGGACCTGCCCAGCGAGAGCGCCCAGGAGCCGCGCGAGCCGGTGGGGGTGGGCTGATGCTCAGCATCGACCTCTTCCCGCTGCTGCTCGGCCTCAGCGCCGCGATGTTCACCATCGGCTCGGTGGGGGTGCTGGTGCGCCGCAACCCGCTGGTGGTTCTGATGTCGATCGAGCTGATGCTCAACGCCGTCAACCTGGCATTCGTCGACTACGGCCGCTATCTCAACAGCGAGGACGGCCAGATCTTCACCCTGGTGGTGATCGTGGTCGCCGCCGCCGAGGCGGTGGTCGGCCTCGCGCTGGTCAGCCAGGTCTACCGCGCCGGCCGTGAGCTCGACATCGACGACCTCAGCGAGATGAAGGAGTGAGCGCGACCCTGGCGGGGACGCTGGCGATCCTCCTCTTCGCCCTCCCGCTCGCCGGCTGCCTCGGCAACGCGCTGCTCGGCGAGCGGCTCGGCCGCCGCTTCGTCAACATCGTCGGCCCCGGGGTGGTGCTCGGCGGCTTCGTCTGCGCGGTGATCGCCCTGGTGGCGCTGCTCGGCGCCCACGAGGACGCCCGCTCGACGACGGTCCACCTCTGGACCTGGTTCGACCTCGGCCCGGGCGCGCTCCGGGTCGGCGTGGACATCACCCTCGACCCGCTCAGCGTGCTCATGTGCCTGGTGATCACCGGGGTCGGCTTCCTCATCCACTGGTACGCGGTCGGGTACATGGAGCACGACGAGAGCCCGTGGCGGTTCTTCAGCTACATGAACCTGTTCATCTTCTCGATGCTGCTGCTGGTGCTCTCCGCCGACATGGTGATCCTCATCATCGGCTGGGCCCTGGTGGCGCTGAGCAGCTACCTGCTGATCGGCTACTACTACGACCGCCCCAGCGCGGTGCTGGCGGCGCGCAAGGCCTTCGTCACCCAGGTGATCGGCGACGTCGCCCTGGTGATCGCCGCCTTCATGATCGTCACCAACCTCAGCGTCCGCTCGCTGAACCTGCCGACGATCTTCCACTACGCCGGGGCGTCCTTCCCCCATGGAGGGGCGCTGGTCACCGGGATCTGCGTGCTGCTCGCCATCGGCGCCTTCGCCAAGAGCGCCCAGTTCCCGCTCCACACCTGGCTCCCCGACGCCATGGAGGGCCCCACCCCGGTCAGCGCGCTGATCCACGCCGCCACCATGGTGACCGCGGGCGTCTACCTGATCGCCCGCTTCCACACGCTCTTCGACCTTGCCCCGATCGCCCAGGGGCTGGTCGCCTGCGTCGGCATCGGCACCGCGGTGATGGCCGGCATCATCGCCCTGAGCCAGATCGACATCAAGCGGGTCATCGCCTATTCGACGATGTCGCAGATCGGGCTGATGATCTTCGCCGTCGGGATCGGCGCCTACTCGGCCGGCATGTTCCACTTCGCCACCCACGCCGTCTTCAAGGCGCTGCTCTTCATGGCCGCGGGCAACGTCATCCACGCGCTCCACGACGAGCAGGACATCCGGCTGATGGGCGGCCTCGGACTGACGATGCGCACCACCGAGCGCTGCTTCCTCGCCGGCTCGCTGGCGCTCGCCGGCATCCCCATCTGGGCCGGGTTCTTCAGCAAGGAGGAACTGCTCGGCCTCGGGTTCAACCACGGACCGGCGGCGCCGATCCTCTACTTCGTCGGCGTGGGCATCAACGTCCTCACCGGGCTGTACACCTTCCGCCTCTTCTTCACCGTCTTCCGCGGCGAGCCCAAGACCGCCCGCACCTACGCGGCCCACGAGGCTCCGCCGACCATGCTGGTGCCGGTGGGCATCCTCGCGGTGCTCAGCACCGTGATCGGCTGGGCCCTGCTCTTCGGAATCCCCGGGGTCGTCGGGCCCTTCATCCTCGGCAGCTTCCTCGACCCGGTGTTCACCGCCGACGGAGGCCGCCTGCTGACCGAGCCCGGCCACCTCACCGCGCTCCTGACCGTGCTCCTCGGCACCGCCGGCAGCCTGGTCGGCTCGGGTCTCGCCTACGAGTGGTGGTACCAGCACCGCCCCGACGCCCAGGTGATCGCGGGGAAGGTGCCGCGGGTGCTCACCCAGCTCTCGCTCCACAAGTTCTACTTCGACGAGATCTACGACGCCATCCTGGTGCGCCCGGTGCGCACCCTCGCGCGCAGGCTGCGCGACGTCGTCGAGCCCGAGTACGCCGACGGCTGGGTCGAGGCGGTGGGGCGCGCCACCGCCTGGATGTCGGACACCTTCCGGGTGCTCCAGACCGGGCGGCTGCGCGACTACGCGACCGGCATGCTCGTCGCCGCCGGCGCCTTCGTCGTCGTCCTCGCGGTGCTGGTGCGATGACCAACATCCCCTGGCTGACGATCACCCTGGTGATGCCGCTCGGCGCCGCCATCCTGCTCCAGCTCATCCCCCGCAACGATCGCGCCGCGGTCAAGGCGCTGGCGGTGCTCAGCACCCTGGCCACCGCCGGGGTGGTCACCGGCCTGCTCATCGCCTTCAACCAGCACCCGCCGATCCCCGCGGTCGGCCCGCGGCCGCAGGACACCGCCCTCGCCTTCCAGTTCGAGGAGATCCACTCCTGGATCCCCGCGATCGGAGCCACCTACCACCTCGGCCTCGACGGCCTCAGCGCCTGGCTGCTCGCCCTCGACGCGGCCGTCTTCCTGCTCGGCGCGGTGGCGATCTCCTCGCGCACCACCGAGCGGCTGAAGTTCTACATCGGGCTGATGCTGGTCACCCAGGCGGCCACCATCGGGGTGCTGCTCAGCGTCGACATGCTGCTCTTCTACTTCTTCTGGGAGGGCATGCTCGTCCCCCTCTACTTCCTGCTCGCCAACTACGGCGACAGGGACCGCGGGCGGGCGACGCTGAAGTTCATCGGCTACACGGTTGCCGGCAGCCTGCTGATGCTGATCGCGATCATCTATCTCTACGTCCACTCCCAGGCCGCGGCCCTCGGGCACCCGAGTTTCGACCTCCAGGTGCTGATGCTCGCCCCCGGGCCGGCCCAGGCCCCGATCACCTTCCTCAACATCCAGCTGCTCACCCCCATCCAGTTCGCCTTCGTCGCCTTCGCACTCGCCTTCGCGATCAAGGTGCCGCTGGTGCCCTTCCACACCTGGCTGCCGGAGTCCTACGCGAACTGCCCGCCGGCGACGCTGACCTTCTTCGCCGGGATCGTGAGCAAGCTCGGCGCCTTCGGTTTCATCCGCTACGGGCTGACCCTCTTCCCCGGCCCGGTCCACGACTTCCAGTGGATCCTCGAGGGGATCGCGATCCTCAGCATCCTCTACGGGGCGATGCTCGCCCTGGTCCAGAGCGACATCAAGCGCGTCGTCGCCTACTCGAGCATCAGCCACCTGGGCTTCGTGACCCTGGGGATCTTCGCGCTCAACGTCAACGGCATCAACGGCGCGATCATCCAGATGGTCAACCACGGCATCGTCATCGCCGCACTCTTCCTGGTGGTCGGCTACATCGAGGCGCGCGCCGGCACCCGCGACCTCCACGAGATCGCCGGGCTCGAGAAGCGCATGCCCTGGCTCTACGCGCTCTTCCTGGTCATCACCCTCGCCGGCCTCGGCATGCCCGGGATGAACACCTTCGTCGGCGAGTTCACCATCATGCTCGGCGCCTTCCAGGCCAGCCCGCTGCTCGCGGTGCTCGCCGGCATGGGGGTGGTGCTCGCCTGCTGGTACATGCTCCGGCTCCACCAGGGGCTGATGCACGACCCGCTCACCCCCGCCGCCGAGAAGGTGTCGGACATCGGCGCCGCCGAGCGCCTGGTGCTGCTGCCCATGGCCGGGCTGATGATCCTGATCGGCGTCTATCCCAAGCCGATCGGCGACATCTCGAAGGCCAGCGCCAGCCAGTACGTCGTCCGCGCCTCGGTGCCGCCGCCGTCGCTCTCGAGCCTCAACGCGCCATGACCACCCACCTGCTCGCCGCCATCAGCATGCCCGGGTTCCCGCCGGCGGACGACCTCGTCCGGCTGCTCCCGGTGCTCATCCTCAGCGCCGGCTTCGTGCTGCTGATGCTCCTCGACCTGGTGACCCCGCCGTCGGCGCGCTCGGTGCTGGCGATGGTCACCGCGGTGTTCCTGGTCGCGACCTTCGTCTCGGTGATCTTCGGCTGGTTCGACACCTCGCACCACGGCTCCGCCTACTACGGCAGCTACGCCTACGACCGCTTCAGCCTCTTCATCGACGGCATCATCCTGGCGAGCGCGCTGGTGGTGGTGCTGATCAGCCCGGGCTATCTCAACCGCCGCGGGCTCCACTACGGCGAGTACTACGCGCTGATCATCGGCGCCACGGTGGGGATGATGCTGCTCGCCGCGGCGGCGAGCCTGCTCGTCATCTTTCTCGGTATCGAGCTGCTCTCGGTCTCGCTCTACATCCTCTGCGGCTTCGCCCACACCGAGGAGCGCTCCCAGGAGTCGGCGCTCAAGTACCTGATGCTCGGCGGCTTCGCCTCGGGCTTCCTGCTCTACGGCATGGCGCTGGTGTACGGCGAGACCGGGCACACCACCCTGAGCGGCATCCGCGCCTCGCTCGACGCCGTCCACGGGACCGACTCGCTCTTCCTCATCGGCGTCGGCCTGATGTTCGTCGGCTTCGCCTTCAAGATCAGCGCCGCGCCCTTCCACACCTGGACCCCCGACGTGTACCAGGGTGCGCCCACCTCGGTGACCACGTTCATGAGCGTGACCACCAAGGTCGCCGCCTTCGCCGCCCTGATCCGGGTCTTCGGCTCGGTCTTCGAGGGCAGCTACGTCAAGTGGAACGGCATCGTCGCCTTCGTGGCCATCGTCTCCATGGTCATCGGCAACCTCGCCGCCCTCGGCCAGACCAGCGTCAAGCGCATGCTCGCCTACTCGGGCATCGCCCAGGCGGGCTACATGCTCATCGGCGTCGCGGTGCAGTCGCCGGCGGCGACCGCGGGGGCGCTCTACTACCTCGCCGCCTACGCCGCGATGAACATCGGCGCCTTCGCGGTCATCACCATGATGGCGGGGCGGGGCGAGGACCTCGACCGCTACGACTCCCTCCGCGGGCTCGCCTACCGCCGGCCCTACGTGGCCGCGGCAATGGGGCTCTTCCTCTTCTCGCTCGGCGGCTTCCCGCCCACCGCGGGGTTCTTCGGGAAGTTCTTCGTCTTCAGCGCGGCCGTCCAGCACGGCCAGATCGCGCTCGCCCTCTGGGGCATCGCCACCAGCGCGGTGTCGGTCTTCTACTACCTGCGCGTCGGCCTGCTGATGTACTCGCGGCCGCGCGCGGACGAGGTGCCCTACGAGTGGGCGCGGACGACCGCCCCGGGCGGCGTCGCCCTGGTCGCCACCACCGCCGGGACCCTGGTGCTCGGCATCCTGACCTACCTCATCTACGGCGCCGCCACCCTGGCGCAGACGGGGACGTTCCTCGGCCCAGTGAACGGCTGACCGGCCAGGCCACCGGTCGATGCAGGGGGAGACCATGTCCAGCGATGCCGCGCCGCTCGCCGGCAAGACCATCATCATGTCCGGCGGCAGCCGGGGCATCGGCCTCGCCATCGCCCTGCGCGCCGCCCGCGACGGCGCCAACGTCGCCATCATCGCCAAGACCACCGAGCCGCATCCGAAGCTCGAGGGCACCATCCATACCGCCGCCGCCGACATCGAGGCCGCCGGCGGCACCGCCCTGGCGATCGTCGGCGACGTCCGCGACGACGCCAGCGTCGCGAGCGCCGTCGCCCAGACCGTCGAGCGCTTCGGCGGCATCGACATCCTGGTGAACAACGCGAGCGCCATCGACCTCAGCAGCACCGAGTCGCTGGCGATGAAGAAGTACGACCTGATGCAGGACATCAACTGCCGCGGTACCTTCCTGCTCGGCAAGACCTGCATCCCCCACCTCAGGAGGGCGGCCAACCCGCACATCCTCACCCTGTCGCCGCCGCTCACCCTCGATCCCAAGTGGTTCTCGGGACACCTCGGCTACACCCTGGCGAAGTTCGGGATGAGCATGACCACCCTGGCCTGGGCGCGCGAGTTCGCCGACGACGGCATCGCCGCCAACTCGCTCTGGCCGCGCACCCTGATCGCCACCGCCGCGGTGCGCAACCTGCTCGGCGGCGACGCCGCGCTGCAGCGCTCGCGCAAGCCGGAGATCTACGCCGACGCCGCCCACGCCATCCTCCGCCGCCCCAGCCGCAGCTGCACCGGCAACTTCTACCTCGTCGAGGACGTCCTCGCCGAGGAGGGGATGACCGACCTCAGCGCCTACGGCTACGGCGGCGACGACTCCCAGCTGCAGGTCGACATCTACGTCGACGAGCTCACCCCCGCCTCGGTGAACTAGCCCTCGGGGCCGAGCAGGTAGTCGCGGGCGACGTCGAGGGAGACGAGGCCGCAGCCGAGCAGCCGGTCGTGGAAGTCGCGCAGGCGGAAGCCGGGCTGCGCGGCGAGCCGCTCGCGCCAGCGCAGGATCTCGAGCTTGCCGTAGGTGTAGACCAGGTACATGGGGTCGTGGGTGGCGCGCATCGCCTCGCGCTCGGCGGCGAGCTCGGGGATGTGGGCGCGCTCGACGAAGAGCCGGGTACCGTCGGCGACGCTCATCCCCTCGGTGTGGATGCCCAGCGTGCAGCGGAAGCGGCAGGCGCGGAGCAGCGCGTCCTGGAGCTGGGCGAGGTGGAGGAGGGGACGGCCCTCGGCGAGCCCCTGCTCGATGGCGAGCTGCTCGGTGTAGTGGGCCCAGCCCTCGCCGACCGCGGGGAACCAGAAGGCGCGGCGGATCAGCCCGGAGCGGCGTGCCGCGCAGACGGCGTGGACGAAGTGGCCGGGATACACCTCGTGGACGGAGATGTTCTCGAGGCAGGGGTTGTTGAGGTGGCGCAGCCACTGCTCGGCCTGCTCGTCGCTCCAGCCGGGCTGCACCGGGGTGACGAAGTAGTGGTGCTGGAGGCCGGGCGGGTCGAGCGGTCCGGGGCTGTCGTAGGCGGCGGTGACCCAGGACATGAAGGCGGGGGTCGCCCGCACCCGGCAGTGCACGTCGGGGTCGATGCTCACCACCCCGGTCGCGGTCCAGAAGTCGCGCAGCCGGTCGAGCATCCCCGCGGCGGTGGCGAGCAGGGCGCCGGCGGTCGGGTGGTCGGCCTCGAGCGCGGCGAACGCGGCCTCGACGCCGCCGGCACCGGTCTGGCCGGCGACCTCGACGGTGGCGGCGCCGAGCGCGGCGAGCTCGTCCTCGGCCTGCCCGATCAGCGCCTCGGGGGTCTCGCGCACCCCCTCCTGGGCCTCGAGCATCGCGCAGAACCGTGCCGCGCCGAGCACGTCGTCGTCGCGACCGGCGCGGGCCTCGACGGCGCGGGCATGGGCCTCGCACGCGGCGGCGCCGAGCTCGACCGCGGCCTCGAGCCGGCGGACCAGGGCGGCGTCGTCGAGCCCGCCGAGCTCGCCGCGGACCTCGTCGCGGTAGAAGGAGGCGTAGCCGGTGGCCGCCTCGATCGCCTGGCGGCGCGGCCCCGCCGCGAGCTCGGGGTCGAGCATCGCCCCCGCCTCGGCGAGCCAGCCGGGGAGCTGCTCGAGGTGCCGGCAGACGGCCTCCGCCCGCTCGGCGATCGGGGCGTAGTCGCGGGTGACGTACCCGAAGATGTCGGCGCCCCGCCAGAGCGCCCACTGCGGGTCGTGGCAGGGGTCGCGGAGCTCGACGAGGCGGAAGCGCTCGTCGGCGACCACCCGCCGGCTCATCCCCAGGTCGGCGCGCGCCTCGACGTCGAGGCCGGCGGCGTCGATCCCCGCGAGGTCGGCGCCGAGGGCGTCGAGCTGGCCCACCCGGCGGGCCGTCGCCGCCGCGCCGATGTCGCCGAGGACGCCGTCGAAGCGGTGGTCGCCGACCTGGCGGGCGACCGCGGGGTTGGCGGTGAAGCACTCGGCGACGGTGCGGTCGACGAGGGCGGCGAGGCGATCGTGGAGATCGGACATGGGGACCCCGGAGTGTAGCGGGGGTCCGGATCGAGGCACCGGCTACACTCCGTCCGCGGCGCGCCATCCCTCTGGGCGCTGACGCGCCCAGGTGCGGGGGGCTCCCCCCTGCCTCCCCCCTGCAGAGGAGTGAGATGGACGCGCAGCTCCGGGCCCGGCTCTCGGAGATCGTCTCCCGGAGCGGGGTGAGCGAGCGACTCGACTCGGTCTCGCCGCGGAGCGCCGCCGAGGTGGAGGCGGTCTGTCGCGCCTGCGCCGAGCTCGCCACCCCGATCAGCGTGGTCAGCGGGCCGGCCACCGGCCCCGCCCCCGGGGGGCGCGCCATCACGGTCACGCTCGGCCGGCTCGACGCGGTCGCCGCCGACGCCGGGGCGATGGTCGTCCGCGCCGGCGCCGGCGCCACCCTGGGAGCGCTGGGGGCGGCGGTCGACGCGGTCGGGATGGCGCTGGTCGGCATCGAGGTCGCCGGCCCCGGCGCCGCCCGGCACGTCGGGAGCGTGGTCGCCCGCGGCCAGGTCGCCCGCCGCGCCCTGACCGGGGTCGAGGCGGTGCTCCCCGGGGGCGAGGTGGTGCGCTCCGGCGGCGGCGTGCTCAAGGACGTCACCGGCTACGACCTCGCCGGCGTCCTCCTCGGCAGCATGGGACGGCTGGCGCTGATCACCGAGGTGGTCCTCCGCCTCCAGCCGGGCCGGGCGCGGACCACCGCCCCGGAACGCCCGCTCGGTCCCCCGAGCGCGTCGAGCGACCTGCTCCGCCGGGCCTTCGACCCCGAGGGCCTGCTGGTGGCGGCACGGTAGCGGCGTCGATGCGGCTGCGCGAGCGGGCGTCCCGGTTCTGGCGTGAGTACACGCGGATGCGCACCGCGATCCTCTTCCTCATCGGGATCGCGCTCATCGTGCTGGTGGGGTCGTTCGTGCCCCAGCAGGAGACCTCGCAGCAGGCCAAGGTCGACGAGTTCCTGCTCACCCACCACAACCTCGACCAGCTCGCCTCGCACCTGGGGCTGCCGCTGACCCAGGTCTTCGTGTCGCCGCTCTTCTACGTGCTCCTCGCCAGCCTCTACATCGCCCTGGCGTCGTGCGTGCTCCGCCGCGGCACCGCGCTGGTGCGGCGGACCCTGCGCGGCCATCCGCGCACCCCCCAGTACTGGGGCGAATGGGGCTCGTGGCTCTTCCACACGTCGTTCTTCCTGCTGCTCATCGCCGTGGTGTGGGGCAAGGCCACCGGATTCGAGGGGATCCTCACCGTCACCGAGGGTGAGACCGTCACCGAGGCGCGCACCGGGTTCGACACCCTGCGCGAGGGCTTCCTCTTCGACGGCCACCACGCCGGCTACCAGGTGCGGCTCAACCGCTTCCACGCCGGCTACGCCGCCACCGGCGCGCCCACCGACTTCGTCAGCAACGTCACCGTGTACGACGGCGGCCGGCCGGTCGAGACCCGCGACATCCGGGTCAACGACTTCCTCGGCTACCGCGACGTCGACTTCTACCAGCAGGACTATGGCTGGGCGCCCCACATGGTGGTGCAGAACCCCGCGGGCCGGGTGGTCTACGACGGCCGCGTCCAGATGTTCGGCAACGAGAAGTCCGCCCAGACCGGGGTGGTCAAGGTGCCCGACTTCGGCTACCGGCTGCCCGGCGCCTCGCGCCAGGTGCAGATCGGCGCCAAGCTCGTGGTCTTCCCCGACGCCCGCACCAGCCAGAAGCTCAGCGCCGGCGGCTCGGCTCTCGGCGGCGCCACCGGCTACTCCCCCGGCGGCCAGGAGGCGCGCAACCCGGTGGTGCTCGCCCAGATCTTCGTCGGCGACCTCGGTCTCGACAGCGGGCGCCCCCAGGACGTCACCCAGCTCGACACCGCGGCGATGTCGCCGTATTTCGCGGATGGCCGCAGCCTCGCCGTCCCCGTCGGGACCTCGCTGCGCCTGCCGCTGACCGGCACCGACTGCGCCGGCCCCGGCGCCTCCTGCTTCACGCTCTCGTTCCCCGAGCTCAAGCAGTACTCGCTCTTCCACGTCAAGCGCGACCAGGGCGTGCCCCTCGTCTACGCCTCGTTCGTGCTGGTGATGGTCGGGCTGCTCACCAAGCTCTACCTGCGCCCCCTGCTCGAGGCGCGCCGCCGCCGCCGGGGCGGCGGCGCGCTCCCAGCCGAGGCGCCGCCGGCGCCCGACTACGCGTGGCTGGCGTCGGCGGCCGCCGAGTCGCCCGCCGAGGAACCCGTGTCCTCCGGCGGCCGGTAGGTCGTCCTCGCCAGCCGCTCGCCCTCGTAGTCGAGCTCGAGCATCCCTCCCTTCGCGCACTGCAGACGGTGCAGCGCCCACACCGGCCGCCCGTCCGCCCTGATCCAGAACGCCTGGATCGGATCGCCATGGCTGACGCACACCCCCCCCTGCCCAGGATGCTCACGCACCAGCCGCAGCACCGGCGCCTCCACCCGCCGCGCCATCTCCGAAACGCTCTCATCGTTCGGAAGGATCCCCGGCCACACCATGTGGACCCCCCACAGCGGCTTCCGCCAGATGATGTTGAGGTTGGCCCGAACCCCCTGCAGATAGACCCCGAACCGCGCCTCCACCAGCTCCGGCGTCGTCGTCACCGGCACCCCGTCCAGATGCGACGCAATGATCCGCGCCGTCTGCTGTGCCCTCTCCAGCGGACTCGAATAGATCTGCCGCACCGGCGTCCCCGCCAGCCTCTCCCCGAGCGCATGGGCCTGCGCGACCCCCTTCTCACTCAACCGGAACCCCTCGAGGTGCCCGTAGATCACCTTCCCAGGATTCTCCACATCGCAGTGACGCACCAGATACACGCGGGTGGACTCACTCATCCCCCCGATGATCTCACGCCCCCATCACGACGCCGCCGCCCGTCCCGCCCGTCCCGTCCGTGTGCGAAGCACAGCGGCCGGGAGTCCGGCCGGGGGGGGCAGCTCCGGTTGTCGCGCCAGCGACACCCGGAGCTGATCGGGGGGGTTCCCCCCGAGCCCGGTGGGGGCCGAAGGCCCCCACCGAGCGAATTAAAAAAGAAGGGGCCGGCACGGAATCCGCCACCGGCCCCCGCAACTGGGGAGAGAAACGCATATTCGGGAGCGCCTCGTGCGGCGCTGTCACGATGGTACCCCGAACCACCTGCTCAAGGGAACTAGCAGCTTCGATCGCGTCGCTCGTGGCGGTCGGTGCAGCGTCCGACCGGGCAGTCGGCCGTGCCAGTTCGTGACGTTCGTGGTCTTTACGGGGATTGTTGGCCTTGCGGCTCCGGCGACGCGGCCGGGGCGATCGCCGTCTGGCAGACGGCGCAGACCAGCGGCTCCGCGAGGCGGTCCTCGGTGATCCAGACCAGGCGGCCGGAGGCGACCAGGCGGTGGATCGGATCGGTGGCGCCCTGGATCGCGTGCTCGGTGCAGCGCGGCTCGCCGTCGAGCCGGGCGCCGACCACCTCGACGGGCTTCATCGCCGGCTCGCGCCAGCGTCCCCCCATGCGTCCGGGGAGATCGGGGTCGCGGCGGATCACCTCACCCATGGCTCAGCCTCGTAGCTTGAATCGCTGGATCTTCCCGGTCGCGGTCTTGGGAAGCTGCTCGCAGAGCACCACGCGACGGGGGCGCTTGAAGGCGGCGAGGCGAGCGCGGCAGAACTCGATGAGCTCCTCGGGCTCGACCGCCGACCCGGGGCGGGCGACGACGTAGGCCACCGGGCGCTGGATCCCGTCCCCGTCGACCTCGGCGACCACGGCGGCCTCGACCACCTGCTCGTGGGCGATCAGCGTCGCCTCGACCTCGGCGGGGGAGACCCAGATGCCGCCCACCTTGAGCATGTCGTCGGACCGGCCGCAGTGGCGGTAGACGCCGGCGTCGTCGCGGACGTACATGTCGCCGGTGCGCACCCACTCGCCGCAGAAGACCCGCCGGGTCACCTCGGTGCGGCACCAGTAGCCGGTGGCCAGCGACTCGCCGCGCACCATCAGGTGACCGGGGCCGCCGCCCTCGACGGGCAGCCCGGCGTCGTCGACGAGGCGCACGTCGTAGCCGGGGACGGGGGTGCCGGAGCTGCCCGGGACCACCGCGCCGGGGCGGTTGCTGAGGAAGATGTGGGTGGCCTCGGTGCTCCCCAGCCCGTCGAGGATCTCGACCCCGAAGCGGTCGCGGAAGCGCTCGAACACCGGGGCGGGCAGCCCCTCGCCGGCGGACACCGCCTGGCGCACCGAGGCGAAGGTGTCCTCGGGCAGATCGGCGGCGAGCAGGCCGGCGTAGAAGGTGGGGGTCGCGAAGAAGAGCGTCGGCCGCTCCGCGGTCACCAGCGCCGCCACGCTCGCGGGGGTGGGCGGCCCCGGCTCCAGGACGGCGCAGGCGCCGGCCGAGAGGGGGAAGCTCAGCGAGTTGCCGAGCCCGTAGGCGAAGAAGAGCTTGGCGATGCTGAAGCAGCGGTCGTCGCGGCGGATGCCGAGCACCTGGCTCGCATAGGTCTCGGCGGTGAAGGGGAGGTCGGCGTGGCGGTGCATCGCCCCCTTCGGCTTGCCCGTGGTCCCCGAGGTGTAGAGCCAGAAGGCCGGGCTGTCGGGCCGGGTGTCGAGGACGCTCCCGTCGCCGCCCCCCGCGTCCGCGAGCCAGTCGTCCCAGCGGTGGAGCCGGGCGGCGGCGAGCGGCGGGCCCGGGTCGCCCCCGGCCACCACCAGGTCGGCGAGCTCCGGACCGCCGGTGGCCATCGCCCGGCCGGCCTCGACGAACTGCCCGGAGACGACCGCCAGGCGTGCCCGCGAGTCGGCGGCGAGGAAGGCGAGGTCGGCGGGCGTCGACATCGTCGAGAGCGGTACCGGGACCGCGCCCATGCGCATCGCCCCGCAGAGCGCGGCGACGAGCTCGGGGCCGTCGACCATCACCAGCAGCACCCGCTCCTCGGGGCGCACCCCGCTGTGGCGCAGCGCCGCCGCCACCGACGCCGAGAGCAGGGTGAGCTCGGCGTAGGTGTGGTCGCGGCCGCGGCAGCGCACCGCGACGCGCTCGCCGTCGCCCGCCGCGACGCGGCGGTCCAGCAGCCACGCGCCGGCGTTGAGCCGGTCGGGCGCCGCTCCGGGGACGGTGGCTGCGCTGCTGACGCTCGCGGTGGTCATCCTCGCTCCCCTGGGATCCGCTGACGCCGCAACTCTACTCCGCGATCTCGGCCCGCTCCCAGAACGCCTCGAGCTCGGCGGCGAGGCGCGTCCGGTCGCTGCGGTGCGGGTCGTGCGTGCCCGAGTCCCACCAGGAGACGCGGACGTCCGCGACGGTGGCGGCGAGGATCTCGGCGTGGAGCGGCGGCGAGAGCGCGTCGCGGCGGTCGTGGCAGACGAGCACCGGGCAGCGGATCGCGGGCAGCTCCGCCTCGATGCTCCAGGTGTCCGACCACTCGGTGGCGGTCCACAGCCGGTACCAGGCGCCGGCCACCTCCTCCCAGTCGGCGCCGTGGACGCGGCGCAGGTTGCGACGCAGGCCCTCCTCCCATCCGCCCGGCGGCCCCATGGCGCGGAGCGTGCCGACGGTCCCGGGGTCGCCGCGCACGTGGGTCGCGATGGCGGTGACACTGAGGACGAGCTCGGGGCGCCGCGCGGCGCAGAGCAGCGCGATGGTCCCGCCGTCGCTGTGGCCGACCAGGTGGGCCGGAGCGGCGCCGCGGTCGAGGAGGAGGGCGGCGAGGTCGGCGGCATCGCCGTCGAAGAGCCGGGCGTTGACGGTGCGGCCGCGCTCCGAGGCCCCGAAGCCGCGGCGGTCGTAGGCGAGCGCACGGCGTCCGCCCGCCGCCGCGGGGAGGAGGGCGTCCCACGCTCCCGCGGTGCCCACGCCGTGGTGCAGCCACACCGTCGCCGGTGCCCGGCCGGGGTGGTCCTCGACGTGGATCTCCATCCCCGCAGTCTCCCACGGAGCCCCCGACGGACCGTTCCCACGGCCGCCGCCGAACCTCCGTGCGGGGCGCCGTCATACTCAGCGCACACCCATGCGCCGGATCCTCGTCGCCGCCCTGGCCGGAGTCCTCGCCGCCGCCCTCGCCCCGGGCGGAGGGGCCCGGGCGTCGCTGCGCCTCGATCCGGCGGTGCCCGCGCTGCCCGGTCTCCCCGCCGGGGCCGGGGCGCCGGCCGGCTCGGCGCCGGCTCCGTCGCAGCCCGCGCCCCGCGGCGCCACCGCGGCGAGCCAGCGCCACCGGCAGAGCCTCAGCAGCGCCCTCGCCATGGGACTGGGCGGGCTCGACGAGATCGGCGGGGAGGGGGACGCCGACGCCGGGGTCCGCGACGCCTTCCCCGGCACCGGGCTGCCCCGGCCGCCGGCGAACCTGCCCCCGGACGTGATCGTCAACCAGGACCGCTCGGCGATGCCTCACAACGAGACATCCGTGGCGATCAACCCCCGCAACCCGCTGAACATCCTCGTCGGCGCCAACGACTACTCGCTGGGCTTCGGCAGCTCGGGCTTCTACGCGAGCTTCGATGGCGGCGAGAGCTTCTACGGCGGGGTGCTGCCGCTGCCGTCGGTGGTCTTCACCCCGCCGGCGCCGCCGCTGCCGTCCCCGATCCCACCGGTGCCCACCACGGTGGTGGCGCTCGACGGCGGCGGCGATCCCGCGGTGGCCTTCGACCGCGACGGCGTCGCCTACTACGCCGAGATCAACTTCCACCGCACCGGCTGCGTCAGCGGCATCTTCGTGCTGCGCTCGAGCAACGGCGGCCAGACCTGGAGCCGCCCGCTCTTCGGCAGGCCGCAGAAGGGCGACAGCCGGCAGCAGGGCGATGGCGTCGTGGCGGTCAATGCCAACGACCACAACTGCCAGATCTTCTACGACAAGGAGTACATCGCCACCGGCCCGCGGCCGGCGTCGGTGGCGGTCGACCCCCACGCCGACCGCGCCCATCTCTCCTCGGACCGGCTCTACGTCGTCTACTCGGCGTTCAGCCAGCTCCCGCCGTTGGGGATCGCACCCTACGTCGCGCCGGTGCTGGGCGCGGGGTCGCCGACGTTCCTCTCCCACTCGGACGACCAGGGGCGCCACTGGAGCACCCCGGTGTACGTCGACGGCGCCAGCAGGAGGTTCTGCGCCGGCGGCGGCCTGCCCTCGGCCGGCCTGCCGGTGCCCGTTCCCCTGCCTCTGCCCTCCCTCCCCGCCCTGCCCGTGCCGGGGGTCGGCCTGCCGCCGGCGCCGCCGCTGCTGGACCCGTGCGTCGACAGCCAGGGGGCCCAGCCGGCGGTGGACCCGCGCACCGGCACCGTCCACGTGGTCTTCAACAACGCCGACAACGCCCTCTGTCCCAACGGTCAGCTGCTGGTGTCGTCCTCCACCGACGGCGGCGACACCTGGACGCCCGAGCCCGGCCAGGCCGCCTGCGTGGGGGCGCCGCTGCCCCAGTCCGGCGAGAAGGCGTGTCCGCAGGAGCCCGCCGGCCAGGAGGTGCTGAGCGGGTACTGCTTCCGGGTGCCGAGCGCGACCCAGCAGTGCGTGGCCGTGAGCCCGCTCGACGGCAGCGTCCACGTCGTCTATCAGGACAACCGCAACGGCGGCAAGGACTGGGACCCGTCGCTGCCCGGCGCCCGGCCCTCCGACGTCGACATCTTCACCGCCGCCTCCCACGACGGCGGTCGCACCTGGGGGCCGTCGGTGCGGGTCAACCAGGACCCGGTCGGCGACCGGCTCGACCAGTTCTTTCCCTGGGCGGCATTCGGGCCGGAGGGGACCCTCTACGTCTCCTTCATGGACCGCTCCCTCGACCCCGGCGGGGGCCCGCCCGGGGCGAGCTTCCAGCTGCTCCACCCCGGCGGGAGGCTCATCGGCCGCAGCCTCGCGGTCTCGCGCGACGGCGGCGCCACCTTCCGCTCCCGGGCGATCTCGACCGGGCTCTTCGACGGCAGCCTCGGCTTCCGCCAGGGCAGCTTCCTCGGCGACTACACCGGCCTCGCCGCCGGGCCGCTGGGGTCGTACACCGCCTGGCCCGACACCCGCCGCGCCGGGGCCTACGTCCGCGGCGACAACCCCATCGACATGTGGTCCGACATCGTCGGCTACGCGAGCGCTCCTGGCAGCGCCGAGCCGCGCGTTCGGGCCGCAGCCGGTCATCCGCCGCCGCCGGTGACGGGGACCCGGCCGCCGGCGAGCCCGGGGATTCCCACCGCCGTCTACGGCCCCGACCCGCAGGCCCACTCGGAGGAGGCGGCGGCCCGGCCGGCGGCCGCGACCGTGCCGGCGAGCATGCGGGTCGCCGACGTCCTCGGCGGCTTCCTCTGCGGAGTGGCGGCGATGGCGCTCTCCTCACCGCGGATGGTGCGGCGGCGCCTCCGCCGGCCGGGGGGCCGGCTGGGGAGCCGCTAGGTGCTCAGGACGCCCTGCACGTACTGCCGTCCGACCCTATGGCGCCGTATGCTGCGGTGACCGAGGTGCGCATCGTGAGTCACGGAGCCGGGGACAGAGCAGCTGTTCCGAGCGATGAGAGTTGCGCGCGGCTCGGTGGAAGTGGTGGGATTCGGCCAGTGAGAGGAACCGCGACCGGCCGCGGGGTTGGATGCGCGTGTCCCCACGGGGATCGGGAATAGTGGCACACCAGGGAACGGGGTACGAGGACGGCGTGGCGCGCATGCGGCGGCTCCTCGATCAGATGTCCGCGGAGGCGGCGGTGCTCGGCCCGCCCGCGCCCCCGGACGCCCCCGCCGAGGGCGCCGTCGCGGTGGCCGTCGAGGAGGCGCCGGCTGCCACGCGGCCGCGGCGGCGCCGCCCCGCCGGCTCCTCCGGGACGGGCGTGGTCATGGTGACGCCGGTCGTTCAGGCCGCGCCCGTCGCGCCGCCGCGGGCCGAGGCTGCGCCGGCGCCCGAGGCCGCAGCGCCGGCCGCCACGACCTCGCGCCGCTGGGCCCGCCGCTGGATGCTGCCCTGGATCAGCGGCCTCGCGGTGGTCGTGCTCAGCGTGGTGGTGTGGCGTCTCGCCGGGACCGGCCTCCAGGGCTGGGTGGTCGGTCTGGGCATGGACGACGAGCGCGCCGCGCTCATGGGCACGCTGCTGGTCGCCGCAGGAGCGGTCGCGGCGGTGGTCGCCGCCGGCGGCGCCGGGCGCGCCGCCCGGCTGGGCGGCGTGGTCGCCATGGTCGTCATCGAGATCGTCCCCTTCCTGATCCGGGGCTCGCACACCGTCACCACCGAGGGCCTGACCGCCCACGTGCGGCTGCGCGGCTGGGTGCTCCAGCCGCTGGGCATGCTGCTCCTCGCGGTGATCGTGGTCAGCATCGGCGCCGCCCTCGGCCAGCTGCTCCGCAGCGACGTGTCCGGTCTGATCCGCACCCTGCGCCGGAATCCCGGCCGGTGGGGCGGTCTCGGCGCCTTCCTCATCTTCGCCGGGGTCGCCGCGGGGCCGGCGATCACCGCGGTGCAGGACGGCCCGATCAGCGCCCTCTACGACTACGCCTCGGCCGGCACCGGCCACGGGACGGGTGGCCCGGCGCTGGCGGCGGGTGGCGCAATCATCCCCGGCGTCACCGAGCCGCGCACCGGCGCCGCCGACTCGCTGCCCGGACGGCAGCGCCCCGGCCACATCCAGACGCTGACCGTCGACGGGCGGCGGGTGCTCGTGTACCTCCCCGGCGACTACACCGTCGAGCAGGCGCGCGACTTCCCGGTGATCTACTTCCTCCACGGCTACCCGGGCAACGAGGACAACTGGGTGGGGGAGGGGGCGCAGCTCCCCGAGGTGCTCGATCAGCTCATCTCCAGCGGTGAGCTCCCCCCGAGCATCGCGGTGATGCCCAACGGCAACGGCCAGGCGCTGAGCGACGCCGAGTGGGGCAACAGCCAGCGCGGCGATCGCATCGAGGGCTGGCTCGTCAACCGGGTGGTCCCCGAGGTGGATCACCGCTTCCGCACCCTCGGCACCGCCTTCCGCGGCGCCGGCGGGCTCAGCTCGGGCGGCTTCGGCGCGATCAACCTGGCGCTCCGTCACCCCGACACCTTCCGCTGGGCGGCCAGCTACTCCGGCTACTTCGGCGCCCGCAGGGACATCTTCGGCCCCGCCGCCGCGGCGAACAGCCCGATGCTGGTGGCGGCGCAGCTGCCCCCCGTGGAGCGGATGCCGCTCTTTCTCGGCGCCGGCGACGTCGACCGCGAGTTCCTCGGCCAGCAGAACACCTTCGCCCGTGTGCTCAGGGGCCTCGGCTGGCAGCCGGTGCACGAGGACGTCGTCTCCGGTGGCCACGGCTGGGAGGCCTGGCGGCTGGAGATGGTGCACAGCCTGCAGTGGCTCGGCGGCCTCTGGGGCTCCGACCCGGGCACCCCCTCCTGCCGGGCGAGCTGCAATGGTTAGCGCCGACCCGCGGCTGCGCCGCCGCCTGCCCCAGACCGCCACCGGCGCGGGCATCCGCGGCGGCGCCGCGCTCGCGCTCATCGGCGCCTGGGTCACCCTCCTGCTCTCCCACCCCCACCTGCTCCCCGCCCACCACCGGGCCGCGCCCGGGCTGGTGATCGCCGGCAGCGCCGCCATCGTGGCCCTCGCCGTGGGGATCTGCCTCGGCCACCTGCTCGCCTGGTGGATCACCGCCGGCGTGCTCTTCGCCTCGCTCAACGCCGCCGCGCTCGCCCCCGCCCACCCCGGGCACGCCGCCTGGGTGCTCGCCGCCGCCGCGGTGCTGCTGCTGCTGCTCGCCTACCCGGTGCGGAGCGCGCGCGTCCCCGCGGGGGCGGCGAGCGGCCTGGCCGCGGGCGGGGTGGCCGCGGAGACGCTGGCCCTGGCGCTCGGCGCCCACGTCCACGCCGGGCCGGTGCCGATGCCCTTCGCCCTCGGGGGGATCCTCGCCGGGGCGGTGGTCAGCCGCTGGCGTCCCGGGGCGCGTGGGCTGCGCACCATCACCTCAGGCGACCTCGAGCGCGCCCGCCAGGCCCACGGCCGCACCCACATCAGCTGCTTCGTGGCGACCTCCGACAAGCGCGCGGTCGAGCTGCCCGGGGGCGCGGTCAGCGCCTTCCGCACCGTGGGGGGGGTGGCGCTCGCCGTCGGCGACCCGCTCGCCGCGCCCGACGACCAGCGGCGGGCGGTCGCCGACTACGCGACCATGTGCGCCGAGCACGGCTGGCAGCCCTGTCTCTACCAGACCTCTCCGGAGCTGCGCGACGCCTACCGCGCCGCCGGTCTGCGGCTGGTGAAGTTCGGCGAGGAGGCGCTCGTCGACCTGCCGTCCTTCACCCTGAAGACGCCCCAGCGCGCCAACGTGCGCCGTGAGGTGGCCAGGGCCCAGCGTGCCGGGCTGTCGGCGACGGTCGCCTCCTGGGCGGTCGCCGAGCCGCTGCTCCGCAACGAGCTCGAGCCGGTCTCGCGGGCGTGGCTGGAGAAGCACTCCAAGCGCGAGATGGGCTTCTCGCTGGGCCGCTTCCAGGAGACCGTCGACCCCGGCGCCTGGCTGGTGGTGGTGCGCGGCCCGGGCGGGACGATCCACGCCTTCAGCTCCTGGCTTCGCCTCGGCGACGACGGCATCGCGCTCGACCTGGTCCGCCGCCATCCCCAGGCCGGCCCGGGCGCGGTCGACCTCTGCATGGTCGAGGCGCTGCTGGAGGCGCAGCGGCGAGGCATGCGCGTCGCCTCCCTGGGCGCGGTCCCCTCCCGCGACAAGCTCGACGACGCCCCCGACGGGCGCATCGCCCACGCGGTCCGCCGCCTGCTCTACAGCCGCGGCCTCGCCGGCTACCGCTATCAGACGCTGGGGCGCTTCAAGAACAAGTTCGCGCCCCGCTGGGAGAGCCGCGACGTCGCCTTCGCCCGGGGACCCGCCGGGCTGCGCGTGCTCGCCGCGCTCCTCGCCGTCCACGCCGGGCGGCGCCACGGCGAGAGCTAGGAGGCCGCCGACTGGGCCGCGACCTGCTCGCGGCCTTGCCGTGCCAGGTGACCGCCCTCATGCGCGCACCCGGCGCTCGGCACCGCGGAACAGGCGGATCATCTCCCGGTTGAAGGCGGGGATGTCGTCCGGCTTGCGGCTGGAGACCATGTTGCCGTCGACCACCACCTGCTCGTCCACCCACTCCGCGCCGGCATTGCGCAGGTCGGTCTTCAGCGACGGCCAGGAGGCGATCCGGCGTCCCCGGGCGGCCTCGGCCTCGATCACCGTCCAGGGCCCGTGGCAGATCACCGCCACCGGCTTGGCGCTGTCGAAGAACGCCCGCACGAAGGCCACCGCCGGGGGCTGCATGCGCATGAAGTCGGGGTTCATCACCCCGCCGGGGAGCAGCAGCGCGTCGTAGTCGTCGGCGCGCGCCTGGTCGAGGGGACGGTCGACGCGGATCTCGTCGCCCCACTCGGTGAAGTTCCAGCCGCGGACCCACTCGTTCTGCGGCGACACCACCTCGGTGCGGGCGCCGGCGGCGTCGAGGGCAGCGCGGGGCTCGATCAGCTCCACCTGTTCGAATCCCTTCTCGACGAGGATGGCGACCCTGAGGCCCGTGAGGTCGTCTGCCATGGCTTCTCTCCCGGCACGCGCGCGGACTCGGAGAGCGGCGGGCGTGGCCACCGCTCCCCGTCCTGGCTACCCACCGGGACCGCGGCGCATCCGGGGAGTGAACCGGGTTCGCCTCGGCGCTCACGGTCCGGAGGTGCGGCGGCCGCGAAACCGGTGCAGCGCGGCGTGCTCGGCCTGGTCGGCCTCCCGCAGCCGGTGGGCGGGCGGAGACATCAGCGCGGCGAGCGCGGCGGTGAGGTCACATTCCCGGTCGACTGTGTGCCATTGGCTGCAGCGAGGGCATTGGCGCGCTGTGGACACGTCCGATCCTCCAATCACCCTCCTGTGGACGCAGAGCAGGCTACCCCGCTCCGCCGCCTGCCAGCGCCTGGAGTGGCACCGGTTTCAGTACTGTCAGCGCCCCCTGCAGCCGGCGGTTTGCATGAACCGGCACCGGGTATCAGAGCGGTGCTCTGTGGGGGAGACGTTGTCAAGGGGTTGCCGATGCGCCGTCACATCGTCCTCATCGCGCCGCCGTGGTACCCGATCCCGGTCTACGGATACGGGGGGATCGAGCTGGTCGTCACCCTGCTCGCCGCCGGGCTGCGCGCCCGCGGCCACCGGGTCACCATGTTCGCCGCCGAGGGGTCGTGTCTCCCCGCCCACGTCGCCGCACCGCGCGCCTGGAGCGCCGACCTGGGTGGACCCGATCAGCACCTGCGGCTGCTGACCTACGCGGCGGCGGTGCTGCGCGCGCTCGCGTCGCTCGGCCCCGTCGACCTCATCCACGACCACTGCGGCGGCTGCATGCTGCTCGGTGCGGCGCTCCTGCGCCGGGCGCCGGTGGTGCACACCGTGCACGGTCCCCTGCCCGAGCCCGAGAGCACCTACTACCGCGCCCTGCACGCGGAGGCGGGCCTGGTCGCGATCAGCGGGAGCCAGCGACGCTCCGCCGACCTCGCCTGGCTGGGCATGGTCCACAACGCCGCCGACGTCGCCGCGCTGCGCATCGGGCGTCGCGAGGACAAGGAGCCCTACCTCGTCTGTCTCGCCAGGATCTGCAGCGACAAGGGACAGCGCCTCGCCATCGAGGTGGCCCGGCGCACCGGCCTCCGCCTGGTGATGGCGGGCAAGGTGGAGACCACCGAGGAGGGCCGGGAGTACTATCGCCGGCATGTCGCGCCGGCCATCGACGGCGACCGGGTGGTCCACCTGGACAACGTCGGCGGGGAGGAGAAGGCCCGGCTGCTGGCGCGGGCGACGGCGATGATCGCTCCCCTGCAGTGGGAGGAGCCGTTCGGGCTCGCCATGGTCGAGGCGATGGCGAGCGGGACGCCCGTGGTCGCGCTCGCGCGCGGGGCCGCGCCCGAGCTGATCACCCCGGGACAGACCGGATTCCTCGCGGATCAGATCGGTGGTCTGGTCGACGGCGTCACCAGGATCGAGGAGATCGATCCGCGTCTCTGCGCGGAGACGGCGCGCCGCCGCTTCGGCCCCGCGGCGATGGTCGAGGGCTACCTCGCCGTGTACGCGCGGGCGATGGCGGGCCAGAGGCTCGCCGTCCTCCCCCCCGTCCGGGAGGACGACACCGCGGTGGCGGGCTGAGTGGCGGCCCGGGAGTACCCCGCGATCGTCCCCATCCGGGGGCTGCCCGAGTCCGGTCCGCCGTCGCCCCCGAACCTCATCTCGGTCTCCCCGGGTCCCGGGTTGATCGTCGCCAACCACGGGTCGACGTTCCTCGTCGCCGCGCAGGACGGCACCGTCAACCGCTACGAGGGACAGGGGCTGTACAGCGACGACACCCGCTTTCTCTCCCATCACGAGATCCATCTGAACGGCCGGCCGCTGCGCTGCCTGGCGAGCGCGCGGCTGAGCTTTCGTCATGCCCGGTGGACGCTGATGCCGTCGGTGCTGACCACGCTCGAGGGCAGGGTCAGCGAGGCGTCGGTCACCGTCCGCCTCGACCGAATGGTGAGCGCCCGGCGCCTCCAGGAGGCACTGGTCGTCCGCTGCTACGAGCGTGAGCCGGTCACCCTGCTGCTCTCGCTGGAGCTCGAGTCGGACTTCGCCGACATCTTCGAGGTCCGCACCGGCCGCTGGCAGCGCCGCACCCGGATCGCCACCGTGTGGGACCCGCCCGGGCTCGAGACCCACTACCAGCGCGACGGGTTCACCCGGCGTTGCCTGCTGCGCATCGTCCCCCGGGAGTGCCCGGCCGTCTACGCGAACGGGCGGCTCAGCTTTCCCATCGACCTCGCTCCCGGGGAGGAGTGGTCGGTCTGCCTCCAGTACGACCTGATCACCACGTCGCGGGGCCGACCGGGAATCGCGCCCTTCTCGGTGAGCACGCTGCCGAACGACCGCGCCGAGCGGCTGCGCCAGCGCTGGCACAGCACGGTCGCCCGGGCGAACCCCGCCGATCCGCGCCTGCACCGCGCCTTCAACCAGGCGGTGGACGACTTCGCCGCGCTGCGTCTCTACGACCACGACTTCTCCCCGGAGGTGTGGATCCCCGCGGCCGGCATCCCCTGGTACGTCGCCGTCTTCGGGCGGGACTCGATCATCGCCTCGCTCCAGGCGCTGCCGGTGCACCCGCTGTTCGCGATCGGAACCCTGCAGAAGCTCTCCCAGTGGCAGTCGGAGGTCGACGACCCGGTGCGTGACGCGGAGCCGGGGAAGATCTGCCACGAGATGCGCGTCGGTGAATGGGCCCGGTTCGGCACCGTTCCCCACTCGCCCTACTACGGCACCGCCGACGCCACACCGCTGTACCTGCTGCTGCTCGCCGAGACCTACCGGTGGCTCGGCAACTCGGAGCTGCTCCACCGCTTCCACCGCACCGCGGAACGCTGCCTGGAGTGGATCGACCACTGGGCCGATCTCGATGGCGACGGGCTGTACGAGTACCGTCCCCGCTCACCCCACGGATACCGCAACCAGTGCTGGCGCGACGCCGAGGACGGCGTGCTCGACGAGACGGGAGGCTTCCCGCCCCATCCCATCGGCACCTGCGAGATGCAGGCGTACGTCGCCGCGGCCAAGCGCTCCGTCGCCGACCTCTTCGAGGCCTGGGGAGAGGCCGACCGGGCGGCGGCGCTGCGCGCCGAGGCGGAGGCGGTGCGCCGGCGTTTCCTCGACCGCTTCTGGTGCGAGGAGGAGGGGACGGTCGCCTTCGCCCTCGACGGGACCAAGCGGCGGGTGCGCACCGCCACCTCGAACCCCGGCCACTGCCTCTGGCTCGGCATGTTCAGCCAGGGATGCGGCGACGCGGTCGCGGAGCGGCTGATGCGCCCGGACCTGTTCAGTGGCTGGGGGCTGCGCACCCTGTCGACCGGTCACCCCGCGTACGACCCGCACTCGTATCAGCGCGGCTCGGTGTGGCCGCACGACACCATGCTCGCTGCCGCCGGCATGTGGCGCTACGGCCGTCTCGAGGACGGCTGGCGTCTCGTCGACGGCCTGCTCGCCGCCGTCGCCGCCTTCCCCCGGGTGCAGATGCCGGAGCTGTTCGCCGGCCTGCAGCGTGCGCCGGTCGATGCACCGGTCCCGTGCGAGATGGCGAACGTCCCCCAGGCGTGGGCCGCCGGAGCCATCTTCCAGGCGGTGCAGCTGCTCCTCGGACTGCAGCCGGACGTCCCCTCGGGCACCGTCTACGTCGATCCCAAGCTGCCTCCCTGGTGCCCCGAGCTGCGCATGGACAACATTCGCGTGGGCGAGGCGCGGCTGACGCTGATTGCGGTGCGGCGCGAGGACGGCTCCTGTGAGATCGACGTCGACAGCCGCGGCGGCTCGCTGGTCGTCGTGCGCGGACGGGCGCCCTGGCTCGACGTGCCCGCCGGTGAGGTGAACCCGGTTCGCGGCGACCCTGCGGGCTAGGTTCCGGCGCGTCCGCCAGTGAAGATGTCATGGGCCGCCGTGGCGTGCAGGCCCTCGAGCAACTCGGCCTGGCCGCGCCCGCGGGTGAGCAGGATCTCGAGCTGGCGTGGGTCGAGACGGTGGTCGGAGGCCGCCACCACCCGCAGCGTCCGCCATCCCGCGACCTTGCCCTCGACCCCGAGGCGCATCGACTCCAGCTCCATCAGCGAGCTCAGCGGCGAGCGCCCGAGCAGCCGGCCGTTGAGCTTGAGGCGTGAGAGCTTCTCGGTGATCCATCCCATGCAGGCCTTCAGCCGGGAGACCGGGATGCCCAGCGTGCACATGATCGCGAGCAGGGCGGCGCGGTCCTCGGCGACCTCCCGGGCGAAGGCGGCGAGCGCGCGCCCCGGCGTGGTGCCGCGGTGCTCGGCGGCGAGCCGCCGGGCGAGGTCCAGCCCCGCCGTCGATCCCGCGAGGTGGTCGTTGAGGTAGATGCCGAGCAGACGCATCCGCTCCGAGGCGGTGCGGGCTCCGGTGAAGGCGATCATCTGCGTGTCCCCACCTCACTCCGGGGAATATGACATCGAGGCTATCACTCTTGTACCCACCTCCGGTCCGCGCGGTCAGACGCAGGTGCACTCGATCACCAGCAGCATCGTCAGCGCCCCGAGCCCAGCCTCGACCGGCGCCCTCGCGGTCGGGGCGGGGGCGCCCGGCGCCAGCGCGGCGGGCCGCTGCTGGGCGGCGGCCGGCGGCGCTGACGGCGCAGCG
>DATARS010000151.1:0-9956 GCA_036269455.1 Candidatus Dormiibacterota bacterium
GGTCCCGAGCAGGCCCGAGGCGCGACCCCGCTGCTGCTCCGGCACCACGTCGGGGATGACCCCGCTGTAGGCGGCCCCGGCGACGTTGTTGGAGGCCTGCAGCGCGACCGCGAAGATGATCAGCACCGCCGGCGTCCAGGCGAAGGCGATGAGCGCGAGCGCGAGCACGTTCAGCGCGGTGCCGGCGACCATCCAGGGGCGGCGCCGTCCCCAGCGGGTGCGGGTGCGGTCCGAGAGCCAGCCGGCGATCAGCGGTACCAGCAGTGCGAAGACGCCGCCGGCGGCGGTGGCGCGGCCGACCAGGGCGTCGCTCCCGGCGTCGCCGACGAGCAGCTTGGCGCCCTCGGGGATGAGCGCGACGAGGATCGGCTGCCAGTGCGCCCCGTTGCCGAACCAGAAGGCGTTGATGGCGAGCAGGCGGCGCAGGCTGAGGGGCGGCGGCCCGGCTGCGACCGGAGGAGGTGCGATCGGGGCCTGGACTGTCGCCACGGTCGGGTCACCTGTGCTGGATGGGAGGCCTGGGAGCGTTCCCATCCTGAGGCCGGACCGGCGCCGGCGTGCCACCCGGATGGGCCGGTCCGGTGACGATCGGCTGAAGAGGCGGTCACGGGTCCGAACGCCGCCCGGAGCGCCGGGCCGCGGGTACAGTCCACCCCATGGACGGCGACATCGTCACCCCCGGCGGGATCACCGTCCCCGCGTCCGCGCTGACGTGGCGGTTCTCCCACGGCACCGGGCCGGGCGGTCAGGGGGTGAACACCACCGACAGCAGGGTCGAGCTGTGGGCCGACCTGGGCGCCCTCGACGCGGAGGCCCAGGTCGCCGACCGGGTGCGTGCCGCGCTCGGCGACCGGCTGCGCATCGTGGTGAGCACCGAACGCTCCCAGCTGCGCAACCGCGAGGAGGCGGTGCGGCGGCTGGCCGGCCGTCTCGACGCCGCCGCGATCCCCGATCGGCCCCGCACCCCCACCCGTCCCAGCCGCGCCTCGGTGCGCGAGCGGCTCGAGACCAAGCGGCTGCAGTCACAGCGAAAGGCGGGCAGGCGCGAGCCGGATCCCGAGTAGGGACCGCCGGGCGCGGCGTACGAAGGAACCGTCGCGACGGATCACTCGTTGCGCCGTGACGCCGCTGTGATCCGGCCTGGGGGTCGCCCCGTAGTCCCGTGCATCAGCAACGGATTTCGGAGAACCCCATGACCTTCCTCACCATCGCCCTGCTCGCCCTCGGCGCTCAGGCTCTGCTCTTCGCTCTCGTCGGCATGGGGCTGCTGGTCCGCATCGCGCTGCGGTCGGCGCCGCCGCCGCGCCGCATCGAGGACCTCATGTCCATCGCCGCGCAGATCGGCGCGGACAGCAGGTCGCGCATCGTCGCCCTCCCCGTCCACGTGCAGCCGAGCGACGAGTCGCTCGCCGCCTAGTTCCAGTCATCACGCACACGAGGAGACAGCAATCGTGACCTTCGACGAACCCGGGATGCAGCACCTTGTGGTGCAATCCCAGGACCTGCACAGCACCGCGATGCGGCTCACCCGGGACGCCACCGACGACATCGTCGAGGCCGGCCGCGCGGCGCGCACGAAGGGCGAGATCGAGATCGCCGACCCCGGCCGCCGCGGCTTCCTGCGGCGCTCCCTGCTCGCCGCCGGCGTCGTCGGCGGCGGAGCCCTCGGCGCGTCCATGTTCTCGCGGATGGTGACCACCGTCTACGCGGCGAGCTCGCCGGACGTGATGATGCTGCAGACCGCGGCGTCGATCGAGAACCTCGCCATCGCGGTGTACACCAAGGCTGCGAGCCTGCCGCCGGCGGTGAGCGGTGCGGCGATCCCGACCGTCAAGGCCTTCGTGCTCATGACCATCAAGCAGCACCAGGATCATGCCAACGCGTTCAACGCCGCGGCGGTGCAGCTCGGCGGCATGGCCCAGACCAAGATCGACCAGGTCGTGTACGACGCGGTCGTCACCCCGGCGCTCGGCAGGATCAAGGGCCCGGCCGACGTCGTCGCGCTGGCACAGACCCTCGAGGACGCCGCGGCCCAGACCTACGTCAAGTTCGGCGGCGACGTCGACGACAAGAACGCGCTCAACGCCTTCGCGACCATCGCCCCGGTGGAGGCCCAGCACAGCGCGGTGCTCCTCGCGGTGGCGGCCCTCATCGCCGGCGGTGCGCCCCAGCTCATCACCATCACCCCGCCGGTGGATGCGACCAAGCTGCCCTCCGCGGCGGGCTCGGTCGGCTTCCCCAACAGCTTCTACAAGACGGACGCCGCGCGGCCCGCGGCCGAGGGGGCGCTCCAGTGAGCAACCGCGAGAACTCCATGGACCTGTCGGAGCGCGAGCTGCTCGCCATGACCCGCGAGCTCGACCAGATGCACGGCGACCTGTTCCCGCGCTTCCGCGCAGCGCTCGCCGACGTCACCGATGGCTGGCGCGAGCACGTCGAGGGTGAGCGGGCGATCGTCCGGCTCAGCTCCACCCGGCGCAACTTCCTGCGCGGCGGCCTGGTCACCGCCGGGGCACTGGGCGGCGGCGCCGTCCTCGCCGCCTGCGGCGGCTCCAACGCACCCGCCGCGAACGCCGGCGCCTCGGCCTCGAGCGGCGCCACCTCGCAGAGCGTCGATCTCACCGTGGCCCGCCTCGCGGCGAGCCTCGAGGTGCTCGCCGTGAACACCTATCAGACCGTGCTCGACGCCGCCGGCAAGGGCGCCCTCGGCACCGTTCCCCCGGCGGTGGCCACCTTCGTCACCACGGCGAAGATGCAGCACACCGACCACGCCAGCGCCTGGAACAGCGCGCTCACCGGCGCGGGCCTCGCGGCCCAGACCGCTCCCGATCCCCACTACAACAAGGTCGTGCAGGGCGCGCTGCCGACGGTGAAGACCGTGGTCGACGCCGCCAGGCTCGCACTCACCCTGGAGACGGTCGCGGTCGAGACCTACACCGCGGGCTCCGGGCTGGTCACCGACAAGAAGAACCGGCTGGTGGCGCTGACCATCGCCCCGGTGGAGGCGCAGCACGTCGCCATCCTCCACTACGTGCTGGGCCAGTACCCGGTGCCCGACAGCTTCATCAAGACCGACATGGCTGCGTCGCCGAGCGACCTGACCGAGGCCAGCTAGCCGTCCCGGCCCCTCCCCTGGACCGCCGCCCCTCACCGGGCGGCGGTCCTTCCCTTCCGACGTCCAGCACCCCGCGGCCTGAGCCGCGACAACGCTGAGTCAGCCGCAGCCGCGGTGCGCCGCGCCGAGGCGGTGGGCGAGGAGGAAGTCCATCATGAGCCGCTGCAGCCCGAGGCCGGTGTCGAAGTAGAAGAGCGCGCCGTTGACGAGGTGCTCGGCGGGTGACGTCAGCATCCGGCCGAGATCACAGCCGCCCGCTCCCGAGTAGTGCTCGAGGAGCAGCGGCACCGGCAGCCCCGGCCCTGGTGGCACCGCCTCCTCGCGCGCCGGGAGGAGCGGGACCGAGCCGTTGCGCTGGCCGTCGTCGGCGAGATCGTCGGTGCCGAGCCACTGGAGCATGTTGAGGCGGCCGATCGCGTAGTTGCTGATCTCGTCGGTCAGTCCCTGGAGGATGAACGCCGGCACCGGCCGCGCACGCGGGCCCATCTCGTCGTAGGCCCGCCGCCCGGAGCCGTCGAATCCGTATGGCGCGCCGGCCGACGGCGCGATCGCGGCGTACAGGTCGGGGTAGGTCGCGCCCATCACCGAGGTCATCGCGCCGCCGGCGGAGTAGCCGCCGATGTACACGCGCGCGGGGTCGCTGCCGAGCTCGGCGATCAGCGAGGTGGTGATGCCGGCGAGGATCGAGGCCTCGCCCGAGCCGCGGTGCATGCTGGTGGAATCGAACCAGTTCCAGCAGTCCTGGGCGTTGGCGGCCCGGTCCTGCAGCGGGAAGGCGAGCGAGAAGCCGCGCTCCTCGGCGACCTTCGCCAGGGCGTGACCCGCCTCCATCTGGCCGGGGCCGCCGCAGCCGTGCAGCCAGAGCATCAGCGGCCGGCCCGCCGACCCCGCCGCGGGCACGTAGAGGTCGTACGCACGGGTGCCGGCCGCGTTGGTGTAGGTGCGCTGAACCATCTGGCCGGGCTGTGGCGCAGGCTGGGCCGCCCGAACCGGCTGGGCCGCGAGGCACAACAGCGCCGCGAGCATCGTGGCGATCAGCGGACGCCGACGTCTCACCACGTCACTCCCCGTCACTCGCCGGCACTCCTGGTCACTCTTGGGCGCCCGGCACAGCATAGGGCGGCTGATCCACCGGGGTCGGTCCCGCGTATGGGCAGGCGTGGACAGCCAGCCGCCGAACATCTCCGACGAGCAGGTCGTCGACCGGATCGCCCAGGGTTCGCCCGAGGGCGTCGAACTGCTCTACGACCGCCACGGCGCGCTCGCCTACGGGCTCGCCCTGCGCATCCTGCGCGACCCCGTCACCGCCGAGGACGTGGTCCAGGAGGCCTTCCTCTCCATCTGGCGCGGGGCCTCGACCTACCGGCCCGAGCGGGGCAGCGTCCGCTCCTGGCTCTGCACGGTGGTCCGCAACCGCGCCATCGACCGCACCCGCGGACGTGCCGGGCACGCGCGCAGCGAGCTCCCCCTGGAGCACGTCGCCGGCGACCACTCCACCGATGACGTCTGGGGCGAGGTGGTCGCCGAGCTCGACCGCGAGCACATCCGCAGGGCGCTCGACACCCTCCCCCCGGAGCAGCGCACCACCATCGAGCTCGCCTACTTCGGCGGGTGCAGCCAGACCGAGATCAGCGAGCGCATGCAGGTCCCGCTCGGCACCGTGAAGGGACGGACGCGGCTGGCACTGACCCGGCTGCGCGGCGTGCTCGGCGGCTGGTGCGTGGAGCCCGCGGTATGACCTGCGACGACGCCGAGCTCCTGCTCGCCGCCAACGCCGTCGGCGGCCTCGACGAGTCGGACGAGCCCGGTCTGCGCGTGCATCTCCGCGACTGCGCGGACTGCCGTCGCACCGGCGGCGTGCTGCTCGCCGTCGGCACCATGATCGCCGAGGTGGTGCCCGCGGTCACCCCGCCGCCGGGTCTGCGCCGCAGCCTGATGGCGAAGGTCGAGGCCGAGGCGCGGGCCCATTCCACCGTCGCTGTGCAGTCTCCGTCGCCGCGGACGTCCCTCCTCCAGCGGCTGGGCCGTGTGCCCACCGGGATCTCGCTCGCGCTCGGCGGCGGTGTGGCACTGGCGGTGGCGAGCGTCGCCGTGGTGCTCACGGCCGCCGCCCCGCATCCGGCGCCGAGCGTCGCCGTGCACGCCGCGGCCTGCCAGGCGGTGGGCGTCCCCACCATCGACTGCACCCTCGACTACGACCCGCGTCTCCGCCAGGCGGTGCTCTCCGTCGACCACCTGGTCCCCCCGGCCGTGCTCGGCGGTGGCCAGGCGCAGACCTACGAGGTCTGGCTCATCGCCCGCGGCGGCGTCCCGCTGCCGGTGGCGTTCCTCAGCCAGCACCCGGACGGCGGCGGCTGGTCGGCGGCGATCGACGCCGACCTGCGGAACGGCACCGCCGTGGCGGTCACCGCCGAGCCACCCGGCGGAAGCCCCGCGCCCACCGGCCGGGAGATCGTCCGGGTGACGCTGCCGGCCGGGATCTGAGCCGGCGGACTCAGCCGCCGAGCACCGCCCTGCGCGCCGCCCCGGCGTAGTCGGCGCAGCTCTGGACGTCGGGCGCCGCGAAGCACATCACGCCGCCGGCGTTCGCCGGCTGCGCGTCCGACCACAGGCAGAACGTCATCCCCACCGACTGGGGCAGGACCTGCGCCGCCATCGTCAGGCAGGTGAGGTTCTCGGTGCCGCTGTGGGTGACCACCGCCTGACCGAGCGACACCGAGCCGGCAGCGCCGAGGGAGAGGCCGCCACCGGTGAACATCGCCAGGCTCTGGGTGGGGTCCTGGGCGACGCCCCTCTCCGCGAACACCATGTGTCCGGGCACGCCGCCTGGTCCGCCGTTGCCGTACACGGCGACGACGACCGATGTGATCTGGGAGTCGGCACGCTTGAGCAGGTCGTCGAGCGATGAGATCATGCCGTCGAACTGGCCGTTGCTCACCCTCGGCTCGCCGAGGATGCTGTCGGGGGTGACCAACCCGTCGCCGTGGCGGACGAGCAGGACCGCGGCGATCGCCCCGGCGACGAGAACGGCGGGGACGGCCAGGAGGTGGACCGCCGCCTGGCGCGACGGGGGCGGCGGCGGCGGCGCCCAGGCCGGCGGGGCGGGCGCGATGCCCGCCTCCGCCGTGGGCGCGGTGGGAGTCTCGGGGCTCGGCTCAGGCCCGAGCGGGCGGATGCTCCATCCCGGACTCCCCGCGGGCGTCCCCTCGAGATCCATGGACCGGCCCTCGTGCATCGATCGTCGGCCCGGAGTGTGGGCCCGGACCGGTCACGATGCGGCCGCCATTCCGGTCACAGGTCAGCGGACCACCACGACGTGGACGGCGTAGCTCGCCTGTGCGGGGGCGCACATCATGGCCTCGCCGCAGGTGGTGCGCGACGCGGTGATGTCGGCGCTGCCGGTGGCGACGGCCACGAAGCTCGCGCTCACCGTGCCGCAGCCGCCGCCGGGCACGCAGTGCGCCATCGTCGGCTTGACCACGGGCTTGCCGCGCTCGCGGAGCACGTTGGCATTGGAGCTGCCCGCGACGTTCCAGTAGGTGCTGTGGAGGGTCAGCTTCACGGTGGCACCGCGGTGCACGGTGATCGTGGTGCCGCTGTCGGCGTCCGACACGCTGGCGTGATGGAGCGCGGCGTGGGCGGCCACCGAGTGGGTGCTCGCCGCGGCGGCGGTGAGCGTCGGCGCCCCACCGGCGACGGCGAGGATCGCGGTGGCGCCGGCGAGCGCCCAGCGGCGTCCGCGGTGGTTCGTGTGATCGAAGGTCATTCCCATTCCCCTGGTTGCTCCCGCCGTGGGTGGAGGCGCCCGCCGCACCGTGCTTGTCCCTCTACACGCGCGGGGGGCCGGGAATGGATGAGGGCCCTGGGGCGGGCCCGAGCGGCTCCCCGCCGCGGTGGCGGGGAGCCGCATCGCAAGCCTATTTGGGCTGCGGGGTGATCCGGAGGTAGGGCTTCGGGGCCTCGTAGCCGGGGAAGATCTGCTTCGCCTCGTCGTCCGACACCGAGCCGGCGATGATGACGTCCTCGCCGTTCTTCCAGTTCGCCGGGGTGGCGACCCGGTGCCTGGCGGTCAGCTGCAGCGAGTCGACGACCCGAAGCACCTCGTCGAAGTTCCGCCCCGTGGTCATCGGGTAGACGAGGATCAGCTTGATCTTCTTGTCCGGACCGATCACGAAGACGTTGCGGACGGTCTGGTTGTCCGCCGGAGTGCGCTTGGTCGGGTCGCCCGAGGTGCTGGCCGGCAGCATCCCGTAGAGCTTGGCGACGTTGAAATCGGCGTCACCGATGATCGGATACGTGGGGCGGGACCCCTGGGTCTCCTCGATGTCGTCCGCCCAGCGCTCGTGGTTGCCGACGGGGTCGACGGAGAGGCCGATGATCTTGACGTTGCGCTTCTCGAACTCGGGCTGAATCCGCGCCATGTAGCCGAGCTCGGTGGTGCAGACGGGCGTGAAGTCCTTTGGGTGCGAGAAGAGAATCGCCCACTGGTCGCCGATCCAGTCGTGGAACCTGATCCGGCCCTGAGTCGTCTCCGCCTCGAAGTCCGGTGCCGTTTCGCCGAGCTGCATCGTGGTCCTCCTGTGATCCCGGCGCCCGAGGCTGCGCGGGCCGGGGTTGAGAAGTATGCCCACGGGCCGGCGATCCATGCCTCCGCCGCGGAGCCGCTCAGGCCGGGGCGCCGGCCGTCACCTCCGCGGCGTATTCCACATCGGTGAGGTGGGCGCCCCAGGTGGTGTCGTCGATGCCGTCACCGGCGTCGGACATCCCGATGTGGGTCATGAAGTGGTGCGGCGCCGCGCCGTGCCAGTGCCACTCACCCGCGGTCGACACAACCGTGTCGCCCGCGCGGATCTCGTGCAGCGGCCCGCCGCGCTCCTGGGCGCGGCCGGTCCCCTCGGTGACGTGGAGGACCTGCCCGTTGCGGTGCGCGTGCCAGGCGGTGCGGGCGCCGGGCGAGAAATGAACGCTGTTGGCACGCAGGCGGGAGCCGGGGCTGGTGACGACGATGGTGTCGATCCACACCGTGCCGGTGAAGTTCTCGGCCGGCCCGGGGCGGCTCTCGGGGCGGTGACGGATGACGTCCATGACGTGCTCCTCGATCACGGGGTCGCGGCCCACGCAGCATACGGGAGCCCGCCGGAGAGCACGGGCCGGGAGCCGGTCAGCCGCCCGCGCCGCTGCGGCGGTACCCGGTCGCGTACCCCGGTGCGGGCACGCGCACCGGGGCGCCCGCGTCGGTGATCGGTGCCCCCGCGCGGACATCGAGGGGGATCTCCCCCGCCCACACCGGCAGGTCGAGATCCTCGGTGTCGTCCTTGGGGCCACCGGTGCGCACCTTCGCCGAGGCCTCGTCCAGGGGGATGCGGACCACCCGGGTCACCCGCAGCTCGAGGTCGTTGGCCGGGCGGGCGTCAGCCCCGCGCCCAGGGACGACGTGCTCGACGACGGCGTCGAGCGCGCGGCGCTTCTCCTCGGGGTCGACCACCTCGGTGGCGGTGCCGAAGACCACCACGGAGCGGTAGTTGACCGAGTGGTGGAAGGCGGAACGGGCGAGCACCAGGCCGTCGACGAGGGTGACGGTCACGCAGACCGGCGAGCCGGTGCGCAGCGCCTGGAGCGCCGCGTTCCCCGCCGCACCGTGGAGATAGAGGACGTCCCCGGTGCGCGCGTACGCGGTCGGGATGACCACCGGCCCGCGGCTGTCCGCAAAGCCGACGTGGCAGACGAATCCCTCGTCGAGGATCGCGTGGATCGTCGTCCGGTCGTGCCGTCCCCGCTCGCGGAGGCGGCGCAGGCGGGTACGCGTGCTCGGTGCCCCCGGGTCCTGCTCCACTCGCATCTCCTCCGCGCCGTACGTTACAGTACATACCGAGAAATATGCCAACACAATATCAGATCGCCGGCGGCACGGCGCGCGAGATCGAGACCAGCGTCGAGGACGCGATCCGGGCCGGCGGACTGCGTCCCGGCGGGACGCTGCCGACCGTGCGCGCCCTCGCCGCCGGGCTGGCGGTGAGCCCGGCCACGGTGGCCGCCGCCTACCGCGAGCTCCGCCGCCGCGGCCTGGTGACCGGCGCCGGCCGCGCGGGCACGCGGGTCCGGGACGTACCGCCGATCTCGCCGCGGGCCCCGCTCGCCGTGCCCGCGGGGGTGCGCGACCTGCGCACCGGCGGCCCCGACCCCACCCTGCTCCCGACCCTCTTCCCGCTCCCCACGCCGTCGCGCCTCTACGGCGAGCCGCCGGTGTCGCCGCGGCTCGGCCGGGTCGCGGCCGAGCGGCTGGCGGAGGACGGGATCGACACCCGGCACCTCGCGGTCGTCGGCGGGGCCCTCGACGGCGTCGAGCGCGTGCTCGGCGCCTGGCTGCGCCCCGGTGACGTCGTCGCCGTCGAGGACCCCGGCTACGGTGCGGTGCTCGACCTCGTCGCCGCGCTCGGCCTCGAGGTGACCCCGCTGCGCCTGGACGGGCGCGGCGTCATCCCCGAGGCGCTGGCCGCCGCGCTCGCCCGTCCGGCGCGTGCCGTCGTGCTCACTCCCCGGGCCCAGAACCCGACCGGTGCGGCATGGGACGCGGACCGTGCCGCCGAACTCGCCACCGTGCTCCGCGCCCACCCCGGGGTCGTGGTGATCGAGGACGACCATGCCGGGCCGGCCGCGGGCACGCCCGCGCTGACGGTCTGCGGCGGGCTGGACACCTGGGCGACGGTGCGGTCGGTCTCGAAGTGGCTCGGCCCCGATCTCCGCGTCGCCGTGCTCGCCGGGGACGCGACCACGATGAGCCGGGTCGAGGGCCGGCAGGCGCTCGGCGCCGGCTGGGTCAGTCACCTCCTCCAGGACGCGG
>DATARS010000152.1:0-8090 GCA_036269455.1 Candidatus Dormiibacterota bacterium
CCTTTTTTCGGGGGGACTCCCCCCACGCAGTGGCGGGCATGGCTTCGCCAGGCTCGCCACCGCCCCCCCCTGTCACAGCTCGTCGAGCTGATAGGCGCGGTGGAGCGCGCGCACCGCGTCGCCGACCTTGCCGCGGTCGACGAGGCAGGTGATCCGGATCTCGCTGGTGCTGATCAGGTGGATGTTGATGCCCTCGTCGGCGAGGGTGCGGAACATCGTCGCGGCGATGCCGGGGTAGTTGAGCATCCCGGTGCCCACGATCGAGACCTTGGCGACGTCGGCGGCGGTGTCGAAGCCGCCGGCGCCGACCTCGGTGGCGATGCTCTCGACCACCCGTACGGCCTGGCGCAGCTCGGATTCGGCGAGGGTGAAGGAGAGGTCGGTGCTGCCGTCGTGGCCGACGTTCTGGACGATGACGTCGACGCTGATGTGCTGATCGGCGAGCGGACCGAAGATCGCCGCCGCAACCCCGGGGCGGTCCGGGACCCGCAGCAGCGTGACCTTGGCGACGTCGGTCTCGTGGGCGATGCCACGGACCTTCTGGCGATCTTCCAACTGGGGGTGCCTGCAGATGACCGTGCCGGGGCTCTCGTCGAACGAGGATCGTACCCAGATGGGAGTGTCGTACGCCTCGCCGATCTCCACCGCCCGTGGGTGCATCACCTTGGCACCGACGGCTGCGAACTCGAGCATCTCCTCGTAGGAGATCTCCGGGATGGGGCGCGCCTCCGGCACCAGCCGGGGGTCGGCGGTGTACACCCCGCGGACGTCGGTGTAGATCTCGCAGTGGTCGGCGCGGAGCGCCGCGGCGAGGGCGACCGCGGTGGTGTCGGAGCCGCCCCGGCCCAGGGTGGCGATGTCGAGCGCCTCGTTCACCCCCTGGAAGCCGGCGACCACCACCACCCGGCCGCGGCCGAGCTCGTCGACGATCCGCTCGGGGACGATGTCGACGATCCGCGCCTTGCGGTGGGCGGCGCTCAGCCGGATCCCCGCCTGCGGCCCGGTGAGCGAGATCGCGTCGACGCCCATGCCGATCAGGGTCATGGCGAGCAGCGGGGCGGTGACCGTCTCGCCGGTGGCGAGCAGCTGGTCCATCTCCCGCGAGGGAGGCTCCTCGTTGAGCTCCTGGGCGAGGGCGACGAGCTGGTCGGTGGTCTTGCCCATCGCGCTCACCACCACCACCACGCCGTCGCCGCCGGAGCGCGAGCGCTGCACCCGCTCGGCGACCGCCCGGATCCGCGCCGGGCTGGCCACGCTGGTGCCACCGTACTTCTGGACGACGTGGCTCATGCGGAGAGGTCCACGCGGGCCCCGAAGTTGCGCACCCGGCTGACCACGCTGCGGCCGCGCAGGCCGCAGCCGCGGGCGGCGCGCATGAAGCCCTCCTGCACCGCCTCGGGCGCCCCCGCCACCAGGGCGATCACGGCGGGGCCGGCGCCGGAGAGCGCGGCCCCGCAGGCGCCGCCCTCGAGCGCCCCGGCGATGAGCTCGGGCATCGCCGGGTAGAGCGCCGAACGCGGCGGCTGGTGCCAGCGGTCCTCCATCGCCGAGCGCAGCGTCGGCCAGTCGCGGGTCGCAATGGCGCGGATGAAGAGCGCGCAGCGGGCGGCGTTGTGGACCGCGTCGGCGCGGGTGAAGGCGCCGGCCACCACCCGCCGGGCGAGCACCGTCTCCAGCTCGAGCTCGGGGATGAAGACCACCGCGCAGAGCTCCTCGGGCACCTCCATCGTCACCGCCGGGGCTCCGGGGGTGACGATCACCAGGCCGCCGAGCAGCGCCGCGGCGGCGTTGTCGGGGTGGCCCTCCAGCCCGGAGACGAAGTCGATGATCGACTGCTCGTCCCAGGGGGCGCCGTTGAGCGCGGTCGCCACCAGGGTGCCGCCGAGCGCTGCCGCGGCGCTCGAGCCCAGGCCGCGGCGGAAGGGGATGCGGTTGACGCAGCGGATGTGCACCCCGTCGGCGGGGGCGCCGAGCTCGGCGCAGGCGGCGGTGTAGGCGCGCACCACCAGGTTGCGCGCCGGGTCGCGGAGCTCGTCGGGGGTGCCGGGGCCGGGGTCGACGGAGATCCCGGACTCGCCGGTCCGCTCCCCCTCGACCTCGTTCTGCAGCTCGAGGGCGAGGGCGAGCACGTCGAATCCGGGGCCGAGGTTGGCGGCGGTGGCGGGCACGGCGACGCGGACGCGCACGGACAGGCGATCCCGCTACAGCTTGAGCAGCCGGGCGATGTTCTCGACGTCCTCGTCGACGGGCACCGGCGCAGCCAGGTCGCGGCGGGCGGCATCCGGGTCCTTGAGCCCGTTGCCGGTGAGCACGCAGACCACCCGTGTGCCGGGCGCCACCGCCCCGGAGCGCACCGCCTTGGTGAGCACCGCGAGCGAGGCCGCCGAGGCGGGCTCGGCGAAGATCCCCTCGGAGGAGGCGAGCCAGCGCTGGGCGGTGATGATCTCGCCGTCGGTCACCGAGTCGATGAGCCCCTCGGATTCGTCGCGGGCCCGGATCGCCGATTCCCAGCTCGCGGGGTTGCCGATCCGGATCGCCGAGGCGACCGTCCTCGGCCGCTCGACCGGGCGGCCGAGCACCAGCGGAGCCGCCCCCTCGGCCTGGCCGCCGACCATCCGCGGCAGCCGGGTGCAGAGGCCCTCGGCGTGGTACTCGCGGAATCCCCGCCAGTAGGCGGTGATGTTACCGGCGTTGCCCACCGGGATGGCGAGCACCTCGGGGGCGTCGCCGAGCTGGTCGACGATCTCGAAGGCGGCGGTCTTCTGGCCCTCGATGCGGTAGGGGTTGACGCTGTTCACCAGGGTCACCGGGTAGCGCTCGCAGAGCTCGCGCACGGCGCGCAGGGCACGGTCGAAGTTGCCCTTGATGGCGAGCACCTTGGCGCCGTAGATCTGCGCCTGGAGCAGCTTGCCCTGGGCGATCTTGCCGCTCGGCACCACCACGATGGCGCGCAGCCCGAAGCGGGCGGCGTAGGCGGCGGCCGAGGCGCTGGTGTTCCCGGTGGAGGCGCAGATGATCGCCTGGCTGCCCGCCTCCATGGCCTTGGCGACGGCCACGACCATGCCCCGGTCCTTGAAGGAGCCGGTGGGGTTGAGGCCCTCGAACTTGAAGTGGAGCGAGCCCAGGCCCAGGGTGCCGGCGATGGTGCTCGACTCGATGCAGGGGGTGCCGCCCTCGTTGAGGGTGATCCGCGGGGTGCGCTCGGTGAGCGGGAGGCGGTCGCCGTAGCGGTGGATCACGCCCTGACGTCGCCGGTCGTCGCCATACCCGCCCCGGGACCTGTCCGCCCCCGCCGTCGTGCTCGCCGCCTGCAGCTCGGTCACATCGCCTCCTCGGGGGTGAGGGCGCGCAGGAAGGCGGGGATGGCGTAGACGGTCTCGAGCGCCGCCAGCCGCTCGCGCGCGGTGCGCAGGTCCCCCTCTCGCGCCGGATGGGTCAGGATCACCAGCTCGGCCGCGGCGTGCTCGACGATGAGCTGCTTCTGCACCACCGCATTGATGCTGATGCCCAGGTCGCCGAGGATGCGCGCCACCTCGGCGAGCACGCCGGAGCGGTCGGCGACGTGGAGCCGCAGGTAGGCGGCGGTGCGCACGTCCTCCATCGGTCGCAGCTTCCGCGGACGGGCGACGTCGATGCCGATGCGGTTGTCCACGCCCTTGCGCATCGAGAGCACCAGGTCGATGACGTCGCCGACCACCGCCGAGGCGGTCGGCCGCCCACCCGCCCCCTGGCCGTGGAGCATCACCGTCCCCACCAGGTCGCCCTCGATGAGCACCGCGTTGTAGGCGTCGTGGACGGCGGCGAGGAGGTGGCTCTGGGGGATGCACGCCGGATGGACGCGGAGCTCGACCTCGTCGCCGTGGTCGCGCGCGTAGGCGAGCAGCCGGATCGCATAGCCCATGTCCCGGGCGTAGCGGAAGTCGACCGGGTCGAGGCCGCGGATGCCCTCGCGGTAGACGCCGGCGGGGTCGATGCGCCCGTGGAAGGCGATCGAGGACATGATCGTCAGCTTGAAGGCGGCGTCCCAGCCCTCGACGTCGTAGGTGGGGTCGGCCTCGGCGAACCCCAGCCGCTGGGCCTCTGCGAGGGCGTCGTCGAAGGCGGCGCCGTCGCGCGCCATGCGGTCGATGATGAAGTTGGTGGTGCCGTTGATCACCGCCTCGATCCGCGAGATGTGGTTGGCGAGGAGGTCGATCTTGAAGGTGCTGATCAGCGGGATGCCCCCGCCCACGGCGGCCTCGAAGTAGACGTCGACACCGCGGCGCTTGGCGAGCTCGAGGAGCTCCGGCCCGTGGTGGGCCATCACCTCCTTGTTGGCGGTGACCACCGCCTTGCCGGCGTCGATGGCACGCTCGATGTAGGTTCGCGCCGGCTCCATGCCCCCCATCAGCTCGATGACCACGCCGATGCTCGAATCCTCGAGGATCTCCGCGGGGTCGGTGGTCATCCGCGCGCCGGTGGGCACGTAGGTGCGGTGCTTGTCGAGGTCGCGGACCAGCACCCGGGCGAGCTCGACGGGCCCACCGGTGCGCTCGGTCACCATCTCGCGCTGGGACTCGAGCCGCTCGGCCACCTGCGCCCCCACCACGCCCAGCCCGAGCAGCGCCACTCTGACCGTCTGCACGGCGGGGAGTGTAGCGGCGCGACTTGCCGGGACCCCCCTACGACCACTCCCAGGTGTCCGCGAGGAGGGTCGAGAAGGTCGTCCCCCCGAAGAGCAGCAGCCCGCGGGCGCCGTCGGCGGACATCGCCGCGCCGACCCGCGCCGGCGGTGAGAGCGCGGGGCGGACCTGGGTCCAGCCGTGCCCGTCGAACACCCAGGTGCCGGCGTTGGGGCAGTGACCGGTGGGGCAGTCGCCGGAGAAGAGGACGACCCGGTGCGCCTGCGGCTCGTAGGCGATCGCGATGCCGCTGAGCGGCGGGGTGCCGGCGACCGCGACCCGGTGCCAGTCACCGCCGCCCCATCTCCAGGTGGAGGCCTGGCCGTCGGCGCCGGCCGCGCTCACCATGACCAGGCCGCCCGCGCCCGGCGCGGTGACCAGGGCGCCGACCGGCGGGGTGGTGTGGGGATGGAGCTGCTTCCAGGACGAGCCGTCCCAGCTCCAGGTCTGCGCCGCCTGGGCGCTCGCGCCGGTCACCAGGATGACCGTCCTCCCGTCGGGGTCCCAGGCCATCGAGGCGAAGCGCAGACCCGGCGGGGCGCCCTTCGGCGACTGGCGCTTCCAGGCCGAGCCGTTCCAGGTCCAGGTGGCGTCGTAGTCCACCGGCGCGCCGCTGTCGTCGAGGCCCTGGCCGCCGAAGAGGACCACCACGCCGTGGACCGCGTCCCAGGCGGCGACCGCGTAGGCGCGCCCCGGAGGCGACGGGCTGGTGCGGCGCTCGGCCCAGCCGGAGCCGTCCCAGATCCAGGTGTCGCCGAGCACCGGAGGCACCTGGCCGAGCACCGAGGACGAGCCGCCGAAGAGGAGCACCTGGTGGCGCGCCTCGTCGGTGACGATGGTGGCGCCGGTTCGCGCCGGCGGGCAGCTCGACGGGGTGCGCTCGACCCACGGGGTCGCGGGTGGGGTGCCCTGCGGCGGCGGCGCCGCCGCCTCGCCGAGCTCCCAGGTCGACCCGGTCCACCGCCAGGTCTCGCCCATCGGGGTGAGCAGGATCAGCCTGCCGTCGGTGGGGTCGGTGGCGACGGCCCCGGCGGAGGGCGGCGAGACCGGCGGCTGGTGGGACGTCCAGGTGGTGCCGTCCCAGGTCCAGGTGAGCCGGGCCGCGCAGCTGTGGCTCGGATCGGGCTCGCCCGAGAAGAGCACCAGCCGGCCGTGGCCTGCGCCGAGGGCGGGGCGCTCCTGGGCGGGGGGCGAGGCCGCCGGATGGAGGGCGCTCCAGCCGCCGTCGTGCCAGCTCCAGGTCGCCCCGGCGAGCGCGGCCGGGCAGGAGCGTCCGGTGACCAGCAGCACCCGGGCGGCGGCGGGGTCGTCGGCCATCGCCACCGCGCACGAGGGCGGGGCCACCGCGGTGACCCGGCGCACCCAGTCGTGGCCGTCCCAGCCCCAGGTCGAGACCGGCGCCGCCGGCGCGGCGTCCGGCACCACCAGCAGCGCCCGCTTCGAGCCCGGATCGACCGCCATCAACGCCGCCGCGCTCGGCGGGGGCGCGATGCGGGGATGCTCGAGGGTCCAGGCGCGCCCATCCCAGCGCCAGGTGTCGCCGAGCAGGCCCACCGGGCCGGCGCCGCCGTAGAGCAGGACCCCGTCCGCGTCGGCGGCCATCGTCGCCGAGGCCCGGGGCGGAGGCCCGCTCGAGAGCACCTCGTGGGACCAGCGGTGCCCGTCCCAGCTCCAGGTGTCGCCGAGCAGGCCGCCGCCGCCGTTGCCGCCGAAGAGCAGCACCCGGTTCCGGCCGGGGTCGGCGGCCATGGCGCCTTCGGTGCGTGCCGGGGGCATCCCCGGGACCACCGCGGTGACGATCGCCGGAGTGCCGGCCTCGCGGCGAGGGAGGAGGAGGCCGACGCCCGCGCCGACCGTGCCGACGACCACGGCGACGATCACGGCGAGGACCAGCGGGGTGACCCGGATGGCCCGCCGGCGGGGCGCGGGGGGAGCCGCCGGGGCGGGGGCGGGGGTGGCGGCCGATCGGCTGTCGAGCGACGCTGGTGCGGGGATGGAGGCGAGAAGGTGGGCGAACCAGCGCTCGTCGGGATCGAGCGGGTCGGTCACCGGCGCGGCCGCCCGCCGTCGCGAATCCGCCCCAGCCCGGCGGCGCAGGCGGCGCGCGCCGCCGCGGCCTGCAGTCCCAGGATCTCGCCGATCTCGGCGTACTCGAGGCCGGCCGCGCAGCGCAGCCCGGCGGCGAGCCGCTCGCGGGGCTCGAGCCCGGCGGCGCGGACCAGGGCGTCGTCCACCTCCCGGCCCCAGCCGCTGGCGACGGCGCCGGGGGCGCGGCGGCCGCGGCGCGCGGGGGGCGCGGAGCCGATCACCTCGCAGGCGACGCCGAGCAGCCAGGGCAGCAGGCGGGCCGGGCCCGGCTGGTCGATCGGGTAGGCCGCGGCGGCGGTGGCGAGCACCCGGGCCGCCACGTGCTCGGCCTCGGCGGGGTGGCCGAGGGCGACGACGCAGAGGCGGTGGACGGCCGCGGCGTGCAGCCGCCGCACCTCCTCGAAGGAGGGCCCTGCCGGCGCCGTCGCCGTCACCACGACCATCTCAATCGATCACCCCTCTCAGATGGAGCCCCACCGGTGAACGGGCCACGAGTGCCGATGGTGTCATTCCGACCAGCCCTCCCGTCGACCGGACGGGCCGGCTGCGGTGTCACGGGATGAGGTGCCGCTTCCAGGCGGTGAGCACCGCCCCGGAGCGGTCGGTGCAGCCGAGCTTGGCGAGGATGTTGCTCACGTGGGTCTTCACCGTGTTCTCGCTCACGAACAGCTGCTGGGCGATCTGCGCGTTGCTCCTCTGATCCGCCATCAGCCGGAGCACCTCGACCTCGCGGGTGGTCAGCGGGTCGATGCGGGGGGCGTTCTGCACCGTCCGGGCGACCTGTGGATCGAGCAGCGACTCGCCGCGGTGGACCGCGCGCACCGCCGCCGCCAGCTCGGTGCGCGAGGCGTCCTTGAGCAGGTAGCCGCGGGCGCCGGCGTCGAGCGCGGGGAAGATGTAGTCCTCGTTCCGGTAGGTGGTGAGCACGATCACCCGCGCCGCAGGGTTGTCGGCGCGGATGCGGCGCAGCGCCTCGATGCCGTCGAGGTTGGGCATCTGGACGTCGAGCAGGATGATGTCGGGACCGGTCTCGCGCGCCAGGAGCACGGCCTCCTCGCCGTCGGCGGCGCGGCCCACCACGACGATGTCGTCCTCGATCTCCAGCATGGTGCAGAGCCCGTGCCGCACCACCGGGTGGTCGTCGGCGACCAGCACCCGGATCACGCCGAGGCCGGGATCGCAACCGGGGGCAGGGGCAGCCGGACCTGGATCCTGGTCCCCGCGCCCGGGGCGCTCTCGATCTCCAGGGTGGCGCCGGCGAGGCGGGCGCGCTCCGCCATCCCGACCAGGCCGAAGCAGCCCGGCGGCCGCGACGCCGACTCGAACCCGTCGCCGTCGTCG
>DATARS010000153.1:0-8559 GCA_036269455.1 Candidatus Dormiibacterota bacterium
GGGGACCACGGCGGTGGCGACCGGGTTGCCGCACCCGGCGAGCAGTGCGGCCAGGGACAGGGTGAGGATCGCCCTCGCGGCGGTCATCGTCGGTCACTCCGAACGGGCCGATTGCCACCCCTCGCCGTGGCGTGGTGATCAGAACGGCGCGTCTGAAACGATGGTTACGCCCGGCGCGATCCCCTCAGACCGCCGCCACGACCTCGACCCCGGCGGCGGTCAGATCGGCGACGGTGGCGATCACCCCGGCCTCGTCGAGGCCCGCGCAGAGGCGGGTCAGCACCCGGGTGGCGAAGCCCAGCCGCGCCGCCGAGAGCGCGGTCTCGCGCACGCAGTACTCGGTGGCGATCCCGCAGACGTCCACCTCGTCGACGCCGCGGTCGCGGAGCACCGCCTCCAGGCTGCGGCCGTCGGCGGCGGCCCCCTCGAAGCCCGAGTAGGCGCCGGTGCGCTCGCCCTTGAGCACCTCGACGTCGGGGTCGACGTGGAGCGCGGGGTGGTAGTCGGCGCCCGCGCTCCCGGCGACGCAGTGCACCGGCCAGCTGCCCCGGTAGTCGGGGGCGGTGCCCTCGGCGGCGAAGTGGGCGCCGGGGTCGACGTGCCAGTCGCGGGTGGCGACCACCAGCGCGTAGCCGCCGCGGCGGGCGCCGACGTGCTCGGTGATCGCCGCGGCGACGGCGCCGCCGCCGGGCACCGCCAGCGAGCCCCCCTCGCAGAAGTCGTTCTGGACATCGACGACCAGAAGTGCGCGGCTCATGCGATCCTCTCCCCCGGCGCTCCGCCGGATTCGCCGTCGTCGCCGAGGCTGGCGCGCAGCGCCAGCAGCCGCGGGCTGCGCCACACCGGCCAGGGCTGGGGGTCGTGGATCCGCCGCACCGCCGCGGGCAGGGTGTCGCGCTCGGCGAGGCAGTGGGCGCGCAGCTCGTCGAGGCCGGGCAGGTCGACGCAGGTCCTCCCCTCCTCCATCACCCGGCGCATCAGCGGCCGCCCCGGGAGCACGTCGTCGGCCAGTCCGAGCACGTCGCCCTGCCCGGGGTCGCGGAAGACCTGGTGGATCCCCGGGTCGGTGCGCTTGGCGGCGCTCAGCTTCATCACCGGCCGGTCGACCCCGGCCTCGGACTGCGCCACCAGCTTGTAGACGCCGCTGAGCGCGGGGGCGTCCGCCGAGGTGCCGAGCATGGTGCCGACCCCGAAGGCGTCGAGGGGGGCGCCGGCGCGCACCAGGGCGTCGATGCGGTACTCGTCGAGGTCGTTGGAGGCGATGATCCGGGTCGCCGCCATCCCGGCGGCGTCGAGGCTGCGCCGGGCGGCGCGCGCCTCCTCGGCGAGGTCGCCGGAGTCGATGCGGATCCCCGCGAGCGGCACCTGGGTCGCCCTCGATGCGGTGATCGCGTTGGCCACCCCGCGGGTGGTGTCGTAGGTGTCGACGAGCAGCACCGCCAGGCCGGGGTACTCGCGGAGGAAGGCCTCGAAGGCGGCGAGCTCGCCGCTCGGGCCGAAGGCGAGCACGTAGTGGTGCGCCATCGTCCCGGTGGTGGGGATGCCGAGGCGGCGCCCCGCCACCGCCGTCGCGGTGCCCGCGCAGCCGGCGATGTACGCGGCTCGCGCCACCCCCAGCGCGGCGTCGGGGCCGTGGAGGCGGCGCAGCGAGAAGTCCCACACCGGACGGCCGGCGGAGGCGTCGACGATCCGCGCCGCCTTGCTCGCGATCATCGTCTGGTGGTTGACGATGGCGAGGAGCGCCGACTCCACCAGGGTGGCCTCGATCCGCGGCGCGGTCACCCGCAGCAGCGGCACCTCGGCGCCGATCACCGTGCCCTCGCCGACGGCCTCGACCCGCCCGGTGAAGCGCAGCGTCGAGAGCCGCTCGAGGAAGTCGTCCCGGTAGATCCCCTGCTCCGCCAGCCAGGCGAGGTCGGCGGCGTCGAGGCGCAGCCCCTCGAGGTAGGCGAGCGCCTGCTCGAGACCGGCGGCGACGAGGTAGCCGCGCTGCGCCGGCAGGCTGCGCACGAAGAGCTCGAAGGCGACCTCGCCGTCGCGCCCGGTGTGGTGGAACGCCTGCGCCATGGTGAGCTCGTACTGGTCGCAGTGCAGCCCGTATCCCTGGCCGGAGAGGGGCAGCGGCCGCGGCTCGGTCACAGGCGGTCCCCAGGTGGGCGGTTCCCCCAGAGGCTACCACCCGTCCCGGCACGGATCGCCGCGGGGGTGCGCGACCGCCGCGGGCTCCAGGCGGGCCGGCGCTCGACGAACTCGTAGAGCATCGCCGGGCGCCCGGGCACCCCCTTGACCACCTCCCCGGTGCTGCGCACCAGCCCCGACTGCTCGAGCTCGCGGCGGAAGTTCGACGCCTCGTAGCTCACCCCCGAGATCGCCTCGTAGAGGCGCCGGGCCTGGGGCATGGTGAAGCGCTCGGGGAGCAGGCCGACGGCGATGTTCGAGTACCAGAGCTTGCCGCGGAGCCGCTCGGTGCCCTCGGCGATCATGTCGCCGTGGTCGAAGGCCACCTCGGGGAGGTCGTCGACCGGGAACCAGCGCGCCGTGGTGGCGCCGTCGTCGTGGAGCACCGCGGCGTCGATGAGCGCGAGGTAGGAGATGGACACGATCCAGCCGCGCGGGTCACGGGTGGGGTCGCCGTAGGTGTGCAGCTGCTCGAGGTAGACCCCGCCGACCCCGGTCTTCTCGGTGAGCTTGCGCTGGGCGGTCTGCTCGGGCAGCTCGTCGTCGTTCATGAACCCGCCGGGGAGCGCCCAGCGGCCCTCCTGGGGCGGCTCGGCGCGGCGGACCAGGAGGACGTGGAGGCGGCCGCTCAGGGGTGCGAGGATCACCGGGTCGGCGGTCAGCGCCGCGGGCGCGGCGTAGCCCGCGGAGTTCACCGCGGTGAGCCTGGGCATACGTCGCCGAGGCTACCAGGAAGGCGGCCGCGGCGATCCCGCATGCTGCGCGGCATGCCCACGGCCGAGGTCCCGCTGCCCGGGCCGCTCGACGTGCGGGCCTCGCTCGAGGTCTTCCGCCGCTGGGGCGACGACCTCGTCGACCGCTGGGACGGCGAGGTCCTGCTCCGCACCCTGTGGCTGCGCGGCGCGCCCGTGGCCTGGTCGGCCGAGCCAGCCGGCGACACCGCCTCGCCGGGGCTGCGGGTGACCGTCGACGACCCCGACCACCTCGAGGCGGCGGTGGTGGCGGCGCGCGAGCTCTTCGTCACCGCCTCGGAGGCCTTCGCGCTGCTGTGTGCCGCCGACCCCGTGGTCGCCGCCGCCGAGGCGCGGCATCCCGGCATCCGCGGCCACCGGGACGCCGGTCTGCTCACCGCCCTGGTCCGCGCCATCAGTGCCCAGCAGGTCAACCTGCGCTGGGCGGCGACCACCCGGCGGCGGCTGGCCCGCGCGACCGGGACCGTCCACCACGCCGGCGGCCGCGAGGTGTGGGCCTTCGACGCCGCGCGGCTCGCCCACACCGACCCGGGCGAGCTCCGCGCGCTGCAGTTCACCACGAGCAAGGCGGAGTACCTGGTCGGGGTCGCCGCCGAGGTCCACGAGGGACGGCTGGAGCTCGAGACGATGCGGCGGTGGAGCGACTCGGAGGTGATCGACCGGCTGACGGCGGTGCGCGGGCTGGGCCGGTGGACCGCCGAGTGGATCCTGGCGCGCGCCCTCGGGCGCCCCCGGGTGGTCGCCGGCGACCTCGGCGTGCGCAGGGCGGTGGGGCTCGCCTACCTCGGCGGGAGGATGCCCTCGGAGCCCGAGGTGCGCACCCTCACCGCCCACTGGGGCGACGGCGCCGCGGTCGCCCAGGCGGTGCTGCTCCACACCCTGGTGGCCCCCGCGAGGCCTTGACGGACCCCGGCCCGCGGAGCTTGAATTGCGCGCTCCGAGAGGAAGCCCGCCGTGCGGGGAAGCGGGTGCCTGGGTGCTCTTCACAACAGCTGACTTTGCCGTCTTCTTCACCACCGTACTGGCGCTGAGCTGGATCGTCCCGGCGTTCGGCACCCGCTGGAAGCTGCTCATCCTGCTGGCGAGCTATGTCTTCTACAGCTGGTGGGACTGGCGTTTCTGCGGTCTGCTCGCGGCCTCGACGGCGCTCAACCAGGTGGCGGCGGAGGCGATCGCGCGCAACTCGTCGCAGCGGCGCCGGCGCCTGCTGCTCACCGCCGCGGTGGCCGGCGGCCTCGCGACCCTCGGCTTCTTCAAGTACGCGGGGTTCTTCGCGAGCTCGCTCGAGAACGCGCTCGGCCGGCTGGGAATCGGCGCGCCACTGCCGCTGCTCCAGGTGGTGCTGCCGGTGGGGATCTCGTTCTTCACCTTCCAGGCGATCAGCTACGTCGTCGACGTCTACCGGTCAACCACCGAGCCCGCCTCGCGCCTCGACTTCGCCGTGTACCTCGCCTTCTTCCCCCACGTGGTGGCCGGGCCGATCGTGCGCGCCCGCGAGTTCATCCCCCAGCTGCGGCGCACCACCGACGAGCCCCGGCTCGACGGCGGCCGCGCCCTCGGGCTGATCGTCGGCGGGCTCTTCAAGAAGATCGTCCTCGCCGGCTTCCTCGCCACCGCGGTGGTCGACCCGGTCTTCGCCGCGCCCGGGGCGCACTCGCGCCTCGAGGTGCTCGCCGGCGTCTACGGCTACGCGGTGCAGATCTGGGCCGACTTCAGCGGCTACACCGACATCGCCATCGGCTGCGCGCTGCTGCTGGGGATCCGCTTCCCGGCGAACTTCAACGCCCCCTACACCGCCACCAGCCTGCGCGACTTCTGGCGGCGCTGGCACATGACCCTCTCGCGCTGGCTGCGCGACTACCTGTACGTGCCGCTCGGGGGGTCACGGGGATCGCGGCTGCTCACCGCACGCAACCTCATGCTCACCATGCTGCTCGGCGGCCTCTGGCACGGCGCCGCATGGACGTTCGTGATCTGGGGCGGCATCCACGGTGCCTTCCTGGTGGCCGAGCGGCGGCTGCGCGGACGCGGTCCCGACCTCGACCCCGCCGTCGCCCGCGCCCTGGGCCGGCTGGTCACCTTCCACGTCGTCTGCCTCGCCTGGATCTTCTTCCGGGCCGACTCGCCGGGCACCGCCGGGGCGGTGCTCGGACGGCTGTTCACCGGGGGCGGGCCGTCTCCGCTGCTCACCCTCACGGTGCTCCTGGCCATCGCCGCCGGGATCGGGATGCAGTACCTGCCCTCGGGGCTGATGGGGACGGCGATGGCGCGCTTCTCGCGGATGGCGCCGGCGCTTCAGGGCGCCGCCCTCGCCGCCGCCCTGGCGGGGATCGGGGTGCTCGGACCGCAGGGCGTCGCGCCCTTCATCTACTACAGGTTCTGAGGTGGAGGAGCGCCGCCTGATGCGCCCCCGACAGCTGCTGCTGGTGGCGCTGGTCGGGCTCGGGCTGGCGCTGCTCCTCAACGCGCGCAGCCTCGAGCGCAGCGCCGAGACCTCGCCGTTCGGGGTGCGCCGGAGCGTCGAGATGGCGCTGCTGCGGCCGGTGGAGGCGGTGAGCGAGCACCTCGGCCTCGACCGTCCCCGCTCCGCCCTCGACGCCCTGCTCGGCCGCTCCGACGACGGCGGCCCGGCGCCGCCTGCGGCCGCGGCGCTGCCGCCCCGGCTGCCACCGGTGCGGGTCGCCGCGTCGGGACTGCGCCTCCGGCTCCCCGCGACCGGCCCGACCCGGCCCCTGCCGGCGCCACAGCCGGCCGCGCGCACCGCCACCGACCCCCTCCGGCTCTGGGTCGGCGGCGACTCGGTCGCGGGCTTCCTCTGCTACGAGATGCAGGCGCTCGCCGAGCACGACCCGGCGCTCGAGGTGCACACCCACTTCCAGATCTCGACGGGGCTCAGCCGCCCCGACTACTACGACTGGCCGGCGCACCTGGCCCAGGACATGGCGGCGACCAATCCAGAGGTCGTGGTGGTGCTGCTCGGCGCCAACGACGACCAGCCGCTCCAGACCCCCGACGGCGGCGTCGCCGACTTCGGCTCGCCCGCCTGGCTGGCCGAGTACGGCCGCCGCGCCGGCGCGCTGATGGACGAGGTCCGCCGCCAGGGACGGACCGTGGTCTGGGTGGGCCTGCCGGTGATGCGGGCCCACGACTTCGCCGCGCGGATGGACCTGATCGACGACGCTGCCCGGCGGCAGGCGCAGCGGCGGCCCGGGGTCCTCTTCCTCGACAGCCGGCCGCTCTTCGCCGGCTCCGCCGGCGACTACGCCGCCTACCTCCCCGACGACGCGGGGGCGCTCACCCTGATGCGCGCCCCCGACGGGATCCACCTCTCGCCCCAGGGGGGCACGCGGCTCGCCGAGGCGGTGCTCCACCTCATCCGCGAGCATCCCGACGCGGGCGGCTGGAGCATGCCCAGGACCGGCCGGGCGAGATAGTCGCAGGGCCGCGCCCCCACGGCGGGGGCGCGGCCGCGACAAGGGGTCGAGTGCTACCGCCCGGCGTTGCGCCGGAGCCTGCGCCCCGCGCCGAGGCAGGCGATGCCGAGGCCCGCCACCACGACGGCGGCGCCCAGCGGAAGATCGGCGCCCGTCTTCGGAGTGGCCACCGCCTTCGCGGCCGCCGCGGGCTGGGTCGCACCGGTGCCGGCGACACCGCCGGCCGGAGCCGGAGCGGGGACGCTCACCGGGATCGGGGGAACGACCGCGACCGGGCACTTGACCACGGCGGCGTTCTTGACGCTGCTGTCGTCATCCTTGTCCGAGTCGTCCGACTTGTCCGAGTCGTCGTCCTTGTCGGAATCGTCGTCCTTGTCCGAGTCGCTGTCCTTGTCCGAGTCGCTGTCCTTGTCCTTGGAGCCGGTGCCACCGCAGACGATGGGGTTCGGCTTCACCGGGGCCACCGCCTTCGGGCTTGGCGCCGGCTTCGGCGTGGCCGTCGGCTTCGGTGCCGCAACCGCCTTCGGCGACGGAGCCGGCTTCGGTGTCGCCGTCGCCTTGGCCGCCGCCTGCTTGGTGCTGGTGCCGGTGCCCGATGCGGCCAGCGCGGACGGTCCGCCGGCGCCGGCCAGGACCACCAGCAGCCCCGCGGTCGCAACCACCGCGAATCCGCGGGCGAGCGTCTTCAGTCGCAGTCCATCCATCCAATCCCCTCCCTGACATTTCGCGTATCGACGCAACCGCGTCGAACGGCCCTATGTGACCGGGATCCTAGCAGGGGTGGACCGTCGACCGCGACTGCTCGATCACCGAAGCCGTTCAGGCTCGGTTCAGCCTCCGGAGAGAGTCCGGAGAGAGAAGGGGGAGGGCCCCGAGGGACCCTCCCCGAGGGTAGGCGGCGCGACGCCGCGGGCGGTGGACTGACCTACCGCCCAGTCGGTCGGGCGAACTCTATCGCCGCCCCTGCGACTGCGACAGTCGATTCGCGACACCTGCTCCGATCGTTAAGCGTGTGACACCCTGCGGGTTAATTCGGTGCGGTCAGCGAAGGTTTTGATCGAGCTGCGGCGTTGAACGGCCGGACGGGTCGGGGGAAGGGAGGTGTTCGCGGGTGACCTCGGGTTCGCTGGCCGCGCCGCGCCCACCGGCGCCGCCGGTCGAGGTGCTGCCCGAGGGCGCGCTCCGCGGAGGACCGCTCGAGCCCATCGGCGAGCGCACCGCCTTCGTCATCGACTCCTCCCCGAGCGTGCAGGTGATCACCCAGACGCTCCTGGAGATCGCCGGCTTCCACGTGGAGAGCTTCGGCGCCCCGCGCGCCGCGCTGGAGCGCGCCGTCGAGCGCCGCCCCGACCTCGTCCTGCTCGAGCCGCGCAGCCCCGGCATCGACGCCGTCGCCACCATGCAGGCGCTCGGCGAGCTCCACGGCGCCGATGCCGCGCCGGTGATCTGGTGCACCACCGTGGTGCCCTCGCCGGAGGCGGTCGAGGAGGCGGCGCGGCTGGGCCTGCGCGGCGTGCTGGTCAAGCCCTTCCGGCTCGAGGCGCTGACCGCGCTGGTGCTGCGCGTCTGCCGCCGGGCCGAGCGCGAGCGCCGGCTCGCGGTGCTCGGCCTGCCCCCCGACGAGATGGCCGCGGTCATCCTCAGCCCCGACGCCACCCGGCTCTGGACCCGGGCGGAGATCGAGCTCGCCGACGCCGCCCGGCGCAGCCTCTCGCTGGTCGCGGTGGGCGCCGACACCAGCGATGTGACCGCCGCGGTGCGCCGCGCGGTGCGCAACGTCGACACCGTCGGCCGCGCCCCCGCGCACGTGCTGCTGGTGCTGCTCCCCGACGTCGACGAGCACGGCGCCGACGCCGTCGTCGAGCGCGTCTCCGCCGGCGTCGCCGCCCTCGATCCCGCCCCGGTGGTCGGCCGCGTCACCCGACGCGACGGCGAGGACGACACCGAGCTGCTCGCCCGTGCCGTCGTCCAGGTGATCATTCGACGGTGTCAGCGCTGACGCGCTGAATATCGGGGGGCAGGTGTGCCCCCAGGCCATCAGCTCCTTCGTCGCTGACAGCCTTCCCCCTCAGGCTGCTGCGCTGACGCGCAGCCCTGCCGCGAGCCTCTGGGGGCAGGTATGCCACCAGGCCATCAGCTCCTTCGTCGCTGACAGCCTTCCCCCTCAGGCTGCTGCGCTGACGCGCAGCCCTGCC
>DATARS010000154.1:0-9685 GCA_036269455.1 Candidatus Dormiibacterota bacterium
GCCGCAGGTCGTGGAGGGGGTGTGGCCGAACGACGCGTTCGTCGCGTTGAGGCCGGGGATGCACGTCGACCTGATCTGGCGGGATGGGCGGGTGGCGACGGTCCGGCTGGATCCCGACGCTCGCCACCCGGCGGGGTTGCGGCTGTGGACGGTCGAGAATCCGCTGCCCGATCGGGATCTGAATCGCGACCGGGGCCTCGCCGCAGGCGGGGTGGGGCTGCTTGCGCTCGTGCTGGTGGCGCCGCCGAGGATCAGCCGGCTGCCCGCGCGGCGGTTGCGCGAGGCGCTCGGTGACCGGTCGCTGCGGGTGGTGCTGCTCGCGTTCGTCGCCATTCAGATGCTGGACGTCGCCACCAGCATCGCGGGGCGTCACCGGCTCCTCTATGAGGGGATCGCGCTGACCCGGTCGGTGGTGGGGAGGTGGGGGGATGCCGGGTTCCTCGTCGTGAAGGTGCCGGCGGTGCTCGCCGTGGTGGTGCTGGCGGCGCGGCTGCCCCGGCGCTGGGCCTTGGTTCCGGTGGTCGCGGCCGCGGCTCCGGTGGCCCTCGTGGTTGGAGGGAACCTGCGCCTGCTGGTGGGGTAGGGGTTGCGGGTGGCATGCCGTACGCATGTTCGCTATACTAGCGTGTGTGATTCGGCAAGCGCAATACGACGGGCCAGCGGAGGTGAGGGGCGTCGCGACTGCGATCGACGCCGTCGCGGTCGTGGATCTCGCGTCCCTCGACCCGGCGATCGTCGGCGGCGGCATCGTCCTCCTCAGCGCTCAGATCGACCGCCTCCTGGGGCTGCGCGCGCGCTGGCTGTCGGCGTTCACCACCCGCGGCGGCCACCAGGCCGACGGCGCCCTGTCGATCAGGTCGTGGGCGCGCTCGCGCTGCCGGATGTCAGGAGCGGCCGCCTCCGAGGCGATCACCACCGCGCAGCACCTGGACGCGTGTCCCCTGACCGCCGGCGCGCTCGAGAGCGGGGAGATCGGCTACCAGCACGCCTCGGTCATGGCGCACGCCGCCCGGGACCTGCCGGCGGATGCGGTCCGCGAGGGCGAGCCCATCCTTCTGGATGCAGCGCGCACGCTGGACGTCCAGGGGCTGCGCGAGCTGTCCCTCTACTGGCGCGAGGCCGCAGACCGTGAGGTTGCGCGCGGCGACGCCAATCGCATGCACGACCAGCGCCGGCTGTACATCAGCCAGACCCTTGGCGGGATGTTCCGGGTCGACGGCTACCTGGACCCGGAGGCCGGCGCGACGGTGGTCACGGCGCTCAACGCGCTGAGCCGCCCGCGGGCCCAGGAGACGAGGACGCCGGCGCAGCGCCGAGCCGACGCCCTGGTCGAGCTCTGCCGCCGCCAGCTCGACGGTGGGCAACTGCCCACGACGGGCGGCCAGCGGCCGCACCTCTGGGTGACGGCGTCGGCTCCGACGCTGCGCGCCGAGCCGGGGGCACCGGGCGCGGAGCTGCGCTGGGCGGGCCCGGTCCTCGGTGAGACGGCGCGGCGGCTGGCCTGCGACTGCTCCTGCACCGAGGTGACCACCGACTCCGCCGGCGAGGTGCAGGTCGCAAGCGCGGTGCGGAAGGTCTCGGTGCCGCTGCGCCGCCGGCTGATCGCCCGCGACCGCGGCTGCGTGGTGGACGACTGCGACTGCCCGCCGGAGTGGACCGAGGCGCACCACATCGTGCACTGGCAGGACCACGGTCCGACCGAGATGAGCAACCTGGCGCTCGTCTGCTGGGGCCACCACCGCGTCGTCCACGAGGGCGGCTGGACGATGGTCCGCAGGCCGGACGGGAAGCTCGAGGTGAGGCCGCCGCCGTGATGGCCGAGGAGCGCAAGGTTGATGTCCGGTCGGTCGAGGGCTGACCGGACCGGAACCGGGTCTATGCCCGGGCGTCGGTCCCCAGGAGCTCGTCGTCGCCGAGCACGCCCTCGTCGATCAGCAGGCCGGCGATCTCCCAGGCGAGGTCGGGGTCACCCGGCAGCAGCTCGGCGAGCGTCGCCCCCCAGAGCTTGGGGGAGGCGACGGGCAGCGGGCCGGCCTGGGCGTACGGACAGGCGCTTGGACGCAGGCATCGGCGAAAGTCGCCGACGGCCTCCCCGGGTTCCCGGATGCCATCCTGAGGAGCGCCGGCCAAGCCCACTACGACCTCCTGACACAGGTCCGCCTGCCCGGGGGAAACGGGCATCTGATCTGTCTGACAACCGGAACCATCGCAGTATTACGGTTTGGGCCCGAATCGCCTGCATTTGGAGGTACAGGCCGCCCGGTTCACGATTCCAGCGGCGGTTCGGTGCCACCTTCGACGGTCTGGACGACCACCCCGTCAGGGGCCACCACCTTCTCGATCCGGGTGCCCGCGAGGTGGACCCGCACCCCCGGGACCCCCGGGGCGCCGGGCTCCCAGCCGTCCCCCCAGAGCCTCCGGGCGTCGCCGACGGTGGTCGCCTGGCCGGTGCGGCGGCCGTCGGTGAAGCCGATGATCCCGGGGCGGTTCGGGTAGCCGAACCCGACCTCGCCCCCGGTGGCGAGGAAGGCGTGCACGTCCCGGAGCGGCCGCTCATCGGGCAGCGCACTCTCCGCCGCGGCGAGGAAGTCGGCGAGGGTCGGCATCTCCCCGGTCCCCGCCGCCCGCCGCACCTCGATCCGCTGGGCGTGGCGCTGGGCGCGCTCGCGGCGGCGGCGCTCGGTGGCGAGCTCCGCCCGGCGCGCCCGCAGCTCGCGGAGCTGGCTCTCGTACGGGGACATCGCCGCGGTGGTGGCGCGCTCGGCGGCGGTCAGCTCGGCCGCCGCGGCGTCGAGGGCGGCGTCGTCGAGCTCGCGGAGCCCGTCGGGCTCGAGCCGGTCGGGGAGCGGCGGCAGCGGGGCGGGCGCGGCCGGCGGAGGCGCGGGCGTGGTCACGGTCTCTAGGCTACAGCCGCGAACCAGCCGCGCAGGGGGATGCCAAGTGTCCGATCCGGTCTCGGTCCAGATCGAGGGCAGGGTCGCCCTCGTCACCATCGACCATCCGCCGGCCAACGCCATCAGCCAGGCCGTCGTCGAGGGCCTCCGCGCCGCCGTGGCCGGCGCCTCCGCGGACGGCAACCTCCGCGCCCTCGTCATCACCGGGGCGGGCACCCGCTTCTTCGCCGCCGGCGCCGACGTCAGCGAGTTCCCCAACGTCGGGGGGAGCGTCGCCCAGGGCGGCCAGGCGCTCACCCTGGAGATCGAGAACTCTCCCCTCGCGACGATCGCCGCCATCAATGGCATGGCCTTCGGTGGCGGCTGCGAGATCGCCCTCGCCTGCGACGTGCGCATCGCCGCCCGGACCGCGCGCCTCGGCCAGCCCGAGATCAACCTCGGGATCATCCCCGGCTGGGGCGGCACCCAGCGCCTGGTGCGGGTCGTCGGCCAGGGCCGGGCGATGCCCCTGCTCCTCAGCGGCGACCCGGTCGACGCCGAGACCGCGCTCTCGATCGGCCTGGTCTCCCAGCTCACCGAGCCGGAGGAGCTCGTCGGCACGGCTCTCGCCCTCGCCGACAGGCTCGCGGCCAAGGCGCCGCTCGCCCTCGCCGCCACCAAGCGCGTCGTGCTCGAGGGTATGACGCTGCCCATCGCAGAGGCGCTCGAGGTCGAGCGGCGCGAGTTCGCCGGCCTCTTCGACACCGCGGACGCCCGTGAGGGGGTGACCGCCTTCCTCGAGAAGCGCAAGCCCGCCTGGACCGGACGCTGAGGGCCCCGTTCCTATAATCCGGCCCATTCATCCTGTGGGGAGGTTGCCGCGGTGACGGCCGTGCTCAGTCCACTCGCGCTCGTTCTGCTGCTCGCCGGCGCCGTCTACCTCAGCACCACCCGCTACCGGAAGCTGTACGCGGTGATGCAGGCCGCCCAGCGGCCGGAGCCCCGCTTCGACCACATCGGCCGGCGGCTCAAGGCGCTCGGCGTCTACGTGCTCGCCCAGGCCCGTCTGCTGCGCTGGCCGTACGCCGGCGTCATGCACGCGCTGATCTTCTGGGGCTTCGTGGTGCTCCTCACCGCGATCCTGCAGGCGATGGTCGAGGCGCTATGGCTGGGCTTCCACTTCGACGACGTCCCGGCCTCGGGCGCGATCGCCTTCCTCCAGGACCTCTTCGCCACCCTCGCTCTCACCGGCGTGGTGATGGCGCTCGTCAACCGGCTGATCGTCCGGCCGATCCGCTTCCGCGGTAGCCACACCCGCGACGCGGTCCTCATCCTCGTCTGGATCGGGACCCTGCTCACCGCGATGCAGCTCAACTACGCGACCAGGATCGCCGAGGGCAGCCCGCCCGAGGCGGTGGCCGAGTGGCGTCCCGTCGCCTCGGCCCTGTCACGGCTGTTCACCGGCCTCGACCCCCACGGCCACACCCTCGAGGTGCTGCACGGCGTCTTCTTCTGGGCCCACCTCCTCCTGGTGCTCGGCTTCCTCGTCTACCTCGGCTTCAGCAAGCACCTCCACATCATCACCTCGACCCCCAACGTCTTCTTCCTCAACCTCAATCCCAAGGGCGACCTGCCCACCCCGGATTTCGAGGCCCCGGAGATCGACCACTTCGGCGCCAGCAAGCTCGAGCACTTCGCCTGGAAGGACGTGCTCGACCTCTACACCTGCACCGAGTGCGGGCGCTGCCAGACCCACTGTCCCGCCTACAACACCGGCAAGCCGCTGTCGCCGAAGACGCTGATCACCGACCTCCGCGACCACGTCTACGAGGACGTCGCCGGCGGGTACGCCGCATCCACCCACCGCGCCGAGCAGATCGAGGGCGGCATGTGGGTCACCGAGGAGGACGGCCACGCCGGCGAGGGCGTGCTCCCCGGCCACTTCCAGCCGTCCTGGCTCAGCCCCGAGCAGGTCGAGGCCGCGGTGAAGAAGGCCGGCGGCGAGGGCCGGCCGCTGATCGGCGGCACCATCCTCGACGAGACGCTCTGGTCCTGCACCACCTGCGGCGCCTGCATGGACCAGTGCCCGGTGCTCATCGAGCACGTCCCCAAGATCATCGACATGCGCCGCCACCTCGTCCTCGAGGAGTCGCGGATGCCCAAGCAGGCCGAGCAGGCGCTGCGCGGCATCGAGAACCAGTCCAACCCCTACGGGCTCTCCCAGCAGACCCGCGCCGACTGGGCGAAGGAGCTCGACGTCAGCTTCGTCAAGGACAAGCCGGACGCCGAGTACCTCTACTGGGTCGGGTGCGCGGCCTCCTTCGACGACCGCGCGCGCACCATCGGCACCGCGCTGGTGAAGATCCTCCGCGCCGCCGGCGTCGACTTCGCCATCCTCGGCACCGAGGAGCGCTGCACCGGCGACCCGGCGCGGCGCATCGGCAACGAATACCTCTTCCATGAGCGCGCCAAGGAGAACGTCGAGCTCCTCTCCAAGTACGGGGTCAGGAAGGTCATCGCGCCCTGCCCGCACTGCTTCAACACGCTGAGCAACGAGTACCCGCACTTCGGTGGCCACTACCAGGTGATCCACCACAGCCAGCTCATCCGCGACCTGCTCGAGTCGGGCCGGTTGAAGCTCACCCATCCGCTCGAGGAGACCGTGACCTACCACGACTCCTGCTACCTGGGCCGCTGGAACGACATTTTCGCGCCGCCCCGCGACATCCTCGAGCGCATCCCCGGGCTGAAGCTCGTGGAGATGGCGCGCAGCCGGAGCGAGGGGATGTGCTGCGGCGCCGGCGGCGGGCGCATGTGGATGGAGGAGGGGCAGCCCCGGGTCAACCACCGCCGGGTCAAGCAGGCGGTCGACACCGAGGCGAGCCGGGTCGCGACCGCCTGCCCGTTCTGCCTGGCGATGTTCGAGGAGGGGATCTCCTCGGAGTCGCTCGGCGAGCGGCTGCGCGTCGACGACATCTCCGTGTACGTCGCCGCCGCCCTCGCCCCGCCGGAGCCGCAGCCCGCCGGGGGCTGACCTACCTCGGCGAGGCCGAGGGGAAGGGCGCCGCCGCCGGCGACTCCGACCCGACGGCGCCGAGGCACGGCTGGGGCGAGCTCGCGAAGGGCGGCAGCGTGGGCGCCGGGGTGGCGCTGAGAACGCTGCCCGGCGAGGCGCTGGGGCTCGGGCTGGCGGTCGGGCTCGGGCTCGGGCTCGGGCAGGGCGGCGCCGTCTCCGTCGCGCTGAACTTCAGGCTCCGGTCGACGGTGTCGGCGACCTGGTCGAGGGTCTCGAACTGCGCCATCCCGCGGGCGGTGTAGGTGAGCGTGTAGCCCACCCCGTCGTGGAAGAAGGCGATCACCCCCGTCTGCGCCGGCTCGCCGGTGGTCGAGTAGTCGAATTTGATCGCCAGGCCGGTGACCCCGGCGATCTGGATCGTCGTCGGCGCCGGCGGGCTGGTGGGCACGCCGGTGTCGTTGATCCCGTTGTCGTCGCTGAAGTGCAGGAGGAGCAGCTGGTCGAGATTGCCGCTGTCGGTGATCCGGCGCAGCGTGATGACCATGCGCTGGGTGGGATCGCTCACCGTGTAGCTCGGCGGGGTGGTGTCGCTCTGCGGCGACGCGTTCCACGACAGCGGCCGGCGGAGCGTCATCGGCGCGACCGGCTGGACGGTGTCCGCGGTGAAGGTGAGCTTGTCCTCGATGCTCGGTGGGTGGCGGCTCGAGAGGAAGAGCGCGGCGGCGCCGATGGCCACGAAGGGGAGCAGCCCGATCGGCACCAGCCAGGCCCGCTGGATGCCGCGGCCGCCGGTGTTCAGGTGGCCGAGCTCGCCCTCGGTCGCCGGCCGGCGATAGCCGCAGCGGCGGCAGACGAGCACCCGGCGCCGTCCCACCGGGGAGAAGCGATAGCCGAGCAGGCCGGCGAACCGCATCTGGTCGACCACGTCCTGGGAGGCGTGCTCATGGCAGTTGGGACAGTCGAGCCAGCCGCCGCCGCGGACCCGGTCGATGGTGCGAAGACCGGCGAGGAACACGGCGGCGGATTGTAGGCTCGCGACGCTCTCAGCCGCGGCCCTCGATCAGGGGCAGCGGATCGACGGGCGTCTGGCCCTGGCGCACCTCGAAGTGGAGGTGCGGGCCCGAGCTGTTCCCGGTGTTGCCGCTCAGCCCGATGACCTGCCCGGTGGCCACCTTCTGGCCGGCGGTGACGCCGAGCTGGGAGAGGTGGCCGTAGAGGGTGAACAGGTTGCCGCCGTGATAGATGACCACGTAGGTGCCGTAGCCCACCGGCTTGCCGTCCGGCCCGGTATTGGTGGTGGCGAGCACCACCGTGCCGGCGTCGGCGGCGCGCACCGGGGTGCCGACGCCCACGCCGAGGTCGAGCCCGGTGTGGAAGTGCGGGTAGTAGACGCCCTGGTAGGTGAACGGGAACTCGAGCGAGAAGTCGGTCGGGCCGAAGACCTGGGTCACCGGCGCGGTCACCGGCGGGTAGAGGTGACCGGGCGCCAGCCGGACGATGCCGCCGGAGGCGGCGTAGTCGGCCTCGGCGGTGCGCTCGGCGCGGGTCACCGCGATCTCCTGGGAGAGCTCGGCGGCGCTGTCGGGGTCGCCGGGGACCAGGTCGGCGGTGATCACCGCCAGGCCGCCGCCGGTGTGGTAGACGAGCCGCACCTCGGGGGCGTCGGGGCCGAGCGAGGCGCCGGGGGTGGTGGCGTGGACCGAGCTCACCTGGTACTGGTAGCCGCCGTACGAGGTGGCGATGTGGATGCTGTCGCCGACCACCGGAGTGGGCACCAGCAGCGCCGTGCCCGCCACCAGGAGCATGGCGTGGGGCTCGCCGGGGTAGGCGGTGGTCGAGTCGTGGCCGACCTCGTCGGGGTTCTCGCCGAGTCCCTCGACCAGGTTGATCCCCTGCGCCACCCGGGGCAGGTTGATCTGGGCGAGCACCGAGCCGTCGGCGAGGCGCGGGCGCAGGCTCAGGATGTGCGCGCTCGCGCTCCCCGCGGCGGTGAGCTGCTGGGCCGGCGGTGACGCCGTCGCGGTGGCGTGGGCGGCCGGCCGGCTCGGGTGCGGGGCGGCTCCCGCGGTCGTGAAGGCGAGGATCCCGGCGACCGCCGCGCCCGCGGCGCCGCACGCCATCAGCAGCCTGCCCACGCGGCGACCACGGAGACGGAGAACAGGGGGCATGCCACCAGGTAGGACGGCGAAACCCTCCAACCCTTGCGGTCCGCTGGAACGTGTGGCGGAGTTGACCGATCGGGCGGCGCCTACATTACACTGCGGCGGCCCCACGCGCGGAGCGTGCGGGTCCCTGGAGGCGGGTGGCAGGAGGGCGTGTGCCGTGGCCCGAGGGCGGCGTCGGCCGGGTCGTTCCTGCCGAATCCGGCAGGAACCTGCGAGCGCGGGCGCCGTCCATGCCTGAGGTGGTGCTCGCCTCGGGCGACGAGGCCAGCGGGCTCGCCAACATGCTCGGCACCCTGCTCGCGCAGAACGTCGAGCGCCATCCCGAGAAGTACCGCGACTTCCGCAAGGTCAACGCCGCGGTGGTGTTCGACATCACCGACCTCGGCTCGGCGGTGACGCTGAGCTTCTCCGGCGACACCTGCACCGTCCTCGAGGGTGCGGTGGGCAAGCCGCGGGTGCGCCTGCGCACCGACTCGGCGACGCTGATGGGAATGAGCCAGGTGCGCATCGGCGCCCTGGGCCTGCCCAACTACCTCGATCCCGCGGGCCGGGCAGTGCTGCAGGCCATGGCCAAGGGAAAGCTGCGCATCCAGGGAATGCGCCACCTGTCCACCCTCAACCGGGTCACCCGGTTGTTCTCGGTCGTCTAGCGGGCGCCCCGGCGCCGGGAGGAGCAGACCAGTGTCCGACGAGAGGCTCCTGGTCCTGGGGGCCGGCACCATGGGATCGCAGATCGCCCAGCAGGCCGCGCTCTGCGGCGTCGAGGTCGACCTCGTCGACATCTCCGCCGAGCAGCTGGCCCGCGCCGCCGAGCAGAACCGACGGCTGCTCGAGGGCCGGGTCGCCAAGGGCAGGCTGGAGGCCGCCGATGCCGAGGCGGCGCTGGCACGGGTGACGGCGAGCGACGACCTGCCCGCCTCGGCCGCGCGCTGCGGCTGGGCGATCGAGGCGGTGCTGGAGCAGCTCGAGCCCAAGCGCACCGCCTTCGCCGAGCTCGACCGCCACCTTCCCGCCCACGCCGGCATCGCCACCAACTCGAGCAACATCGTCAGCAGCCGGCTCGCCGATGCGACCGGGCGTCCCGAGCTCTGCTGCAACATGCACTTCTTCCACCCCGTGCTGGTGATGGACGTCTGCGAGGTGGTGCGCGGGCCGCACACCTCGGCGGAGACCGCCGCTCGCGCGGTGGAGTGGAGCCGGCGGATGGGCCGCGCCCCGGTGCTCATCGAGAAGGAGATCGACGGCTTCGTCGTCAACCGGATCCTCGGCGCCGCCTCGCGGGAGGCCTTCAGCCTGCTCGCCGGCGGGGTGGCCAGTCCCCAGGACATCGACGCCGCCGCGCGGCTGGGGCTGAACTGGCGGATGGGTCCCTTCCAGCTCGCCGACTTCAGCGGCCTCGACACCGTCCACGACGTCCGCCGCGACCGCTACGAGAAGTCGGGTGCGCCGGGGGACCTCGCCACCGTCGAGGTGCTCGCGAAGCTCGTCGCCGAGGGCCGCCGCGGGCGCAAGAGCGGCCGCGGCTTCTACGACTACTCGACCGACCCGCCGACGCCGCTGCCCGTGCCGGGTATCGACTGAGGGGGGAGGCAGGGGGGAGTCCCCCCGCAAGGCGGCGCGTCAGCGCGGCG
>DATARS010000155.1:0-27272 GCA_036269455.1 Candidatus Dormiibacterota bacterium
GTCGATGCCGTTCTCGGCGGCGACCTCGGCGAGATGGAGCGCGTACGAGGGGGTGCCGTAGAACACCGTCGGGCGCATCTGCACCATCCAGTGGGCGGCGCGGAGGGTCTGCCCCGGCACCCCGGCGCCGAAGGGGAAGGCGCGCGCGTGCAGCCGCTCGGTGCCGATCAGCGCGCCCCACGAGCCGAGGTAGAGGCTGAAGAAGGAGCCGATGAGGACGGTGTCGCCGGGCCGGATGCCCATGCCCCACATCACCCGGGCGTGGGCGTTGGCGATGGCCCGCCAGTCGTCGCGGCCGACGGCGAAGGCGGTCGGCCGCCCGGTGGTGCCCGAGGTGCCGTGGATGTGGCAGACCTCCTCGTCGGGGATGCAGAGGTAGTCGCCGAAGGGCGGATGATCCGCCTGGGCGGTGCGCAGCTCGAGCTTGGTGACCGGGGGCACGCGCTCGAAGTCCTCGAGCGAGCGGATGTGCGAGGGATGGATGCCCGCCTCCTCCCACTTGCGCCGGTAGAAGGGCGAGTGCTCGTGCGCCCAGCCCATCACCTGGCGGATGCGCTCGAGGATCGCCGCCTCGCGGTCGGCGCCGGGCATGGTCTCGCGGCGCGGGAACCAGTGCTCCTGCCCGGCCGGGGGCAGGTAGCCGTCGTCGTAGCGGGGCGGCCAGGCCCAGCTCTCCATCTCCTCCACCTCGCGGTTCTACACGCCGCGCGCCGCGGTGTCCACCGGGAGGGCCGACAGAGAAGTCGCAGCGCGCTTGTCCTCCCCGGATAACCGGGGTTCACGGCGCGCCGGTGCTGCGCGATCAGCCGGCGCCCATCACCCTCGCGGGAGCCGGGAAAAGGGGGGAGTGACACCCAACCCCCCTCCGGCTTACTGTCACCTTGGCCAGGGCAGCGCCGACCCTGGGTGTGGTGTGTTCACAGCGGGGTGGCCCGGTATGTCGATCAACAACATGGTCGAGGCCCACAATCGCGTCAAGGATTTCGAATGGGATCCGAGCTACGCGACCAAGATCGATCGCTATCCGACCAAGTTCAAGATCCCGCCCAAGACCAAGGACCCCTTCCGGCACCTGATCCGCGACTACTGCACGATGGAGGAGGAGAAGGACAACCGGCAGTACGGCGGCCTGGAGGACGCCCTCTCCCGCGCCAACGCCCCGGCCCACGCCGAGCGGCGCTGGATGGAGATCATGAAGCCGCTGCTGCCGATGGTGAACTTCGCCGAGTACGCGGCGATGAAGTGCGTCGCCCAGCTGATCGACGCCGTGCCGAACGCCGAGCTGCGCCAGGGCTACATGGCCCAGATGCTCGACGAGGTGCGGCACGTCAACCAGCAGATGTATCTGAACCGCTACTTCGCCAAGCACGCCGCCGACCCCGACGGCTTCGCCGGCGGCAAGAAGCTCGCCGCCACCAACCTCTTCGGCCGCGCCTCCCGGAGCTGTTTCGAGACCTTCTTCATGGGCGACCCCATCGAGGGCGCGCTGAACCTGCAGGTCGTCGCCGAGACCGCCTACACCAATCCGGTCTTCGTCGCCATGACCGAGGTCGCCGCCACCAACGGTGACCAGGCCACCCCGAGCGTCTTCCTCAGCATCCAGTCGGACGAGTCGCGCCACATGGCCAACGGCTACAGCACGCTGGCCGCGGTCGTCTCCGAGCCCGACAACATCCCCGCCCTCCAGGCCGATTTCGACCGGGCCTTCTGGCGCCAGCACGCCTTCATCGACCCCTTCATGGTCGCGGTGTACGACTACTTCCAGACCACCAGGACCAGCAGCTACAAGGAGAAGTGGGTCGACTGGATCGCCGACGACTGGGTCGGCAGCTATATCTCCCGCCTCGAGCCCTTCGGCCTCAAGGTGCCCCGCTGGATGGACCAGGCCCAGGAGCGCATGCACTGGATCGGCCACACCGCCGCCATGGTCGGCTTCGCCGGCTGGCCGCTGGTCTACTGGCGCACCCCGCCGCTCAGCGAGTCGGACTTCGAGTGGTTCGAGAACAAGTACCCCGGCTGGTACGACAACTACGGCTGGTTCTGGGAGGGCTTCCGCGAGCTCACCGAGCCCGGCTCCGGCAACCCCTTCGACCTGTTCCAGGGGATGCCCCCGCTCTGCCGCGTCTGCCAGATGCCCTGCATCTTCCCCAGGCCCGACATCAGCACCGCCCGCATCCGTGAGCACGACGGCAAGCGCCACGCCTTCTGCTCCGAGCCCTGCGAGTTCATCTTCAACGAGGACCCCGGCCGCTACACCGCCTACAAGACCTTCTGGGAGCTCTTCCACGGCTGGGACCTCTCCGAGTACATCGAGCGCAACGGCCTCCTCCGCGCCGACGGCAAGACCCTGATCGGCCAGCCCCACCTCAGCGACGATCCGTCGAAGATGTGGACCCTCGCCGACATCAAGGCGATGAACGTCGAGATCAAGGACCCGCTCCTCGAGGCGGACTCGATCTGGATCACGGACTGACCCGACGTCCCACGGGGGCGTCGCGCCAGCGTGCGCGGCGCCCCTGACCGGCTGGCTCAACTGCGCTCGATCGCGGCGACGATGCTCTCCGCGAACTCGTCGGGACGCGAGAGAAACGGGTGATGCCCTGCGCTGAACTCGACGAGTCGCGTCGCCCCTCTGACGCGCTGACGCTGCACCTCGGGCGGGGTGGCGAGATCCTCGGTGCAGACGAAGTAGGTGGCGGGCTTCTGCAGCCAGGCGATCTGGCGAGGTGCCTGTGTGAACGGCACCAGGGATTGACGCGTGAGACGGCTGATCGCCTGCTCGGTCGTGCTCTCGTCGCAGTCCTGGAGGAAGAACTCCCGGATCATGTCGGGATCCACGCCGATAGTGCCGTCCTCGCCCGGCTGCAGCCACGGCGCCGGCTCTGAGCCGACGAGATCGGCCTGGGACTGTCCGGCGCCGGGCATCACCGAGGTCACGTACAGCAGTTGGGTGACGCGGTCATCCGCACCGGCCTCGGTGATGATCATCCAGCCGTAGGAGTGGCCACATAGGACGACGGGGCCGTCGACCTCGGCGATCGCCTCGCGGCATGCCTGGACGTCGTCGTCGAGGTCCCCGAGCGTGTCGCCGATCTCGCCGCAGCTCGGCAGCGCCACCGCGACGGTTGGGACGCCGAGTCTGGCGAGCGGCTGCGTCATCCGGCTCCACCACCAATCGGCGTCGCGGACGCATGCGCCATGGACGAACACCAGAGTTGTCATCGCGGCCGCTTATTCATGGACCAACGTTACGGCACGGTCAGGCAGCCCACAATCCCACCCATGGCCACGACCCGCCGAGCCGACATGTTCCTCGACCTCGACGACGACCCCCGCGAGGACGCCCCACCGCTGACCGACGAACGCACCGCCCTGGTCGAATTCCTGCGCAGCGTCCGCCTCACCCTCGAGATGAAGTGCTCGGGCCTCGACGCCGAGGCCCTGGCACGGCGCTCCGTCGAGCCGTCGACCATGTCCCTCCTCGGGCTGATCCGACACCTCGCCGAGATGGAGCGCCATGCGTTCAGACAGGTGATGGCGGGACACGACACCCCCCGGCTCTACTGCTCCGACACCGACCGCGACGGCGACTTCGACGGCGCCGTCCCCGATCCCGACGTGGTGGCGGCCGCCTGGGACGCCTGGCGAGCAGAGGTGGACTTCGCCGAGCGCTTCGTGGCCGCCTCACCCAGCCTCGACATCACCGCCGACCATCGCAGCGGCATCGGCTCGGGCGAGGGCCCGATCACCCTGCGCGAGGTGGTGCTCCAGATGATCCACGAATACGCCCGCCACCTCGGTCACGCCGATCTGCTGCGTGAGCGGATCGACGGACGCATCGGCCAGTGACGGATCTAGTCCGGGATCACCCCCAACCTCCCCGCACGGAAGTCCTCGAACGCCTGCAGCACCTCCTCCCGGGTGTTCATCACGAACGGCCCACCCCACGCGATGGACTCCCGGATCGGCGCCCCACCCAGCACCAGCACCTCCAGGTTCGGCGACCGCGACTCCTGCTCCCGATCCGCGGCCACCGTCACCACATCCCCGTCCCCGAACACCGCCAGCCGCCCGACCCCGAACGGCACCGCCTCATCCCCCACGGTCCCGGCCCCCGCCAGCCCGTACACCAGTGCGTTGAAGTCGGCACGCCACGGCAGCCTCAACCGTGCCCCCGGGCTCAGGGTCGCATGCAGCAGGGTGATCGGCGTGTAGGTCGACCCCGGCCCGGCGAGGCCGGCCACGTCCCCCGCGATCACCCTCACCAGCGCCCCACCATCCGACGACGACAGCAGCTTCACGTCTCCCGCACGGATGTCCTGATACCGGGGAGCCACCCACTTCTGTGCCGCCGGCAGGTTGACCCACAGCTGCACGCCGTGAAACAGCCCGCCACTCACCACCAGCTCCTCCGGCGGAGCCTCGATGTGGAGGATGCCTCCCCCGGCGGTCATCCACTGGGTGTCGCCGTTGGTGATCACCCCGCCGCCACCGTTGGAGTCGTGGTGCACGAAGGTCCCGTCGATGATGTAGGTGACCGTCTCGAAGCCGCGGTGCGGATGCCACGCCGTCCCCTTCGGCTCCCCCGGCGCGTACTCGACCTCGCCCATCTGATCCATGTGCACGAACGGATCCAGATACGAGGGGTCCACCCCGGCGAAGGCGCGCCGCACGGGGAATCCCTCACCCTCGAAGCCGCTCGGCGCGTCGGCGACCCCGAGCACCGGCCGCGCCACGGCCAGCGCGGGATCCGGCTCCGGGATCCGGGGCAGGGTGAGAATGTCGTCGACGGTCACAGCGGGCATGGGGGCCACCTCCTCGGCACCTGATGGTTGTACACGCAACGTTCCCTCCCGGCAACCCCGCCAAACCGGAACCGTGACCGCTCAGCCCAGGTCGATCTCCGCGGTGAGCGCCTCGAGCCGCGAGCCGCCGGGTGCGGCCGCCCCGGCCGGCGCGCGGTCCACCCTCCGCAACCGTGCCATCACCCCCGCGAGCACACCGCGCGCCTCCTCGACCACGCCGCGCAGCTCGGCGTACACCTCGGCCGCCCGGGGATCCGGCTCGAGCACCTCGGCGATCGACACCCCGTCGCCGGCCTCGTCGAGCCCGTCGACGAGCCCCAATCCCACCATCGCCAGGAGCGCCGCTCCGCTGGACGACCCCTCCACGCCCTCGGGGAACCGCACCTCCATCCCCAGGGCGTCGGTGAGCATCTGCCGCCAGAGCGGGCTCCGGGCGAACCCCCCGGTCGCCCGCACCTCGCAGACCTCGGCCCCGCCCGCGCGCACCGACTCGAGCACCACCGCCATCTGCAGGCACACCCCCTCGAGCGCCGCCCGCACCAGGTGCGGCCGCCCGTGCCGGTGGGTGAGCCCCAGGTACGCGCCACGCGCCCAGGCGCTCCACTGCGGTGCGCGCTCGCCGTAGAGCTGGGGCAGCATCACCAGGCCGTCGCTCCCGGCGGGGACCGAGGCGGCCACCTCCAGCAGCGCCGCCTCCGGGTTGTTCCCCAGCCCGAACGCCGAGCCGAGCCAGCGCAGCACCACCCCGCCGTTGTTGATCGCGCCCCCCGACAGCCACCGCTCCTCGGTCAGCGCATAGCAGAACAGCCGCCCATCCTCATCCACCCGCGGCCGGTCCACCGCGACCCGCACCGCCCCGCTGGTCCCGATCGAGCACGCCGCAACCCCCGGCCGCACCGCCCCCACCCCGAGATTGGCGAGCGGCCCATCTCCGGCTCCCACCACCACCGGCACCGCACCACCACCGCGCAGCTCACCCACCACCGCCCTCGTCGCCACCAGCACCGGCAGCTGCGCCGCCGAGATCCCCGCCAGCCCCAACGCCTCCGCATCCCACGCCAGCCGTCCGAGATCCAGCATTCCCATCCCCGAGGCGATGGAGTGGTCCACCACCCGCTCCCCCGTCAGCGCCTCGACGACATGCTCCTTGATCCCCATCCAGCAGCACGCCGCCCCCATCACCTCCGGGGCGTGCTCGCGGAACCAGAGCAGCTTCACCAGCGGCGACATCGCGTGGACCGGGGTCCCCGTCCGCCGGTGCAGCGCCCGGCCCTGCGGGGTCACCCGCAGCCGCTCCGCCTGCTCCGCCGCCCGTTCGTCCGCCCAGGTGATCGACGGCGTCAGCGGCCGGCCCGCGGCGTCGACGGCGAGCAGGCTGTGCATCGCCGAGCTCACCCCCACACCGGCGACGCGGCCTGCTCCCACCGACGCCACCACCTCCTCGAGCACCCGGCGCACCGCGGCGACGATCAGCTCCGGCGACTGCACCGCCTCGCCCGGCCGCGGCTCGTCGAGCGGGTATCCCGCGTGCGCCGACGCCACCACCCGGCCGCCGACCTCGACGGCGGTCGCCTTGGTCGCGGTCGTCCCGATGTCCAGCCCCACGACCACGGGCCCGCCGGCGCTCACCCGCTCACACGACCGCGCTCAGCCCGAGCACGCATGCCATCCCGACCACGGAGATGAGCGTCTCCATCAGCGACCAGGTGAGCAGCGTGTCCCTCACCGACATGCCGAAGTACTGGTTGACCAGCCAGAACCCGGCGTCGTTCACGTGGGAGAGGAACAGCGACCCGGCGCCGATGGCCAGCGCCACCAGCGAGAGATTGGTGCTCGGCGACACCGCCACCACGGGGGCGATGATGCCCGCCGCGGTCACCGTCGCGACCGTCGCCGACCCGGTCGCCAGCCGGATCAGCACCGCCACCAGCCAGGCGAGCAGCAGCACCGACAGCCCGGTGTGCTGCGCCGCCGTCGCCAGCGCGGTGCCGATGTGGCTGTCGACGAGCACCTGCTTGAACCCGCCGCCTGCCCCGATGATGAGCAGGATCGAGGCCGCCGGGGCGAGGCTGTCGCCCAGCAGGGTCCCGAGGGAGCGCCGGTCGATCCCGCGCGCGAACCCGAAGGTGTACAGCGCCACCAGCACACCGATCAGCAGGGCCACGATCGGCTCGCCGATCAGGTCGCACCACCGCCGCACCCCGCTCCCCGACCCCAGCCGGAGGTCGGCCACGGTGCGCACCAGCATCAGCGCCACCGGCAGCAGGATCGTCCCCAGGGTCACCGCGGCCGAGGGCGGGTTCTCCGCCCGCGTCTCCCGGGTCATCTTCGCGAGGAGCGCCTCCGGCGGCCGCGCCACCGCCCAGCGCGAGGCGACCAGCGCGAAGAGCGGCCCGCAGATCACCACCGTCGGCACCGCGACGATCAGGCCGTAGAGCAGGGTGGTCCCCAGGTTCGCCCTCAGCGCCGCGATGGCGATCAGCGGGCCGGGATGGGGCGGCACCAGCCCGTGGAGCACCGACAGCCCGGCGAGCGCGGGCAGCCCGACGAGCAGCGGGATGTTCCGGCCGCCGGCGGTCACGCCGCCGGTGCCCTCCAGGCGCCGGGCCACGGTGAAGATCACCGGGATCAGCAGCACCACCCCGATCTCGAAGAAGAGGGGGATGCCGATGAGCATGGCGATCACCGCCATCGCCCAGGGGGCCCCGCGCAGCCCGCTGCGCCCCACCAGCACCTCGGCGATGCGGTCCGCCCCGCCGGAGTCGGCCAGCAGCCGCCCCAGCATCGTCCCCAGCGCGAGCACGACGCCGACGTTCCCCAGCACCCCGCCGACGCCGGTCTCGAAGGAGATCGCCACCGCGTTCGGCGCCTCGCCCGCCAGCAACCCCATGAGCAGCGAGCCGATCATCAGCGCCAGGAAGGCGTGGAGCCGCGCCCCGACCACGAGGACGACGACCAGCGCCACCGCCCCGGCGGCACAGAGGATCAGCCGGGTGTCATGCGCCGTCCAGGCAGGCATCGACGCAACCGCGTTGATCGGCGTCCCTCCAGCACCGGCGACCCGCTCAGTCTGGCGCACCGCTCCGACCCTGCGCCACGAGGCGAACACGCCACAGACGTTAAGGGGTTCTTGAACGGGCGTTCGCCAGACCCCGTGCTCTACTGAAATCGTGCTGTGGACAGCGGCCGGCGCGCGACGGAGCGAGCTGGCGCTGACGACCCGGGCGGCACTCCTGCGGATGCTCCGCTCTCCGCTCGTGCGCCTGGCCGGCACCGCCCTCAGCGTCCTCCTGCTCGCCCGCTGCGTCGACCTGCGCGGCGCGGCGGTCACCCTCGGCGGCGCCCAGCGCGGCTGGCTCGCCGCCGGCGTGGCGCTGGCCGGTGCCGCCTTCCTCACCGCCATCGTCGAGTGGGGGGTGTGGCTGCGGGCCGCCAGCCGGAGGATCACCTGGGTCCGGGTGTCCTCCTGGCAGGCCCAGTCGGTCTTCCTCAGCCTGCTGCTCCCGACCGGCGCCGGCGGCGACGCGCTGCGCGCCGTCGAGGCGGTGCGCGCCACCGGCTGCGGCCGCGGCCTCGCCTCATTGGTGGGCAGCCGCCTCGCCGGGGCCACCGGCATGGCGGTCTGGGGCGTCGCCGGCGCGCTCGTGCTCCGTGGCGGCAGCCTCGGCACCGTCGCCCTGATCGCCGCCCTCGGCTGGACGGCGCTGCTCGCCGCCGCCTGGGGGTGCGCCCTCTGGTGCGCGCCCGCCGTGCGCCGGCTCCGCGAGCACCACCGCGGCAGCGTCCGGCGGTTCGCCGGCCTCCTCCACCCGCTCACCGAGGCGATGTCCTGGTACCGCGGCCGCGCCGGGGTCGTCGCCGCCTCGCTCGCCGCCGGTGCGGCCGGCTGGGGGCTCAACCTGCTGAGCCTGTCGGCGCTGGGACGCTCCGTCGGAGTCGACGTCTCCCCGGCGATCTACGCGCTGCTCGTCCCGGTGGCGCTGCTCGTCACCCTGGTGCCGATCACCGTCAACGGCATGGGGGTGCGCGAGGGCGTGCTGGTGGCGCTGCTGATGCGCTATGGCGTCGACGCCCACCGCGCCGCGGTGCTCACCGTGCTCATCGACCTCCAGGCGCTGCCGATCGCCCTGGTGGGCGCCGCCCTCTGGTTCGCCCGTCGTGTCTGACCGAGGGTCAGGAGGCCCAGGTGCGCCGGCCCACCGGCGGCTGCGCGACCGGCTGGACCAGCCCGAGCTGCTCGAGCAGCTCGAGGCGATCGAACATCATGTGCTGCCGCGCCAGCCGCCCCTGCTCGACGGTGAGGACGGCGACGTAGGTGCCCCGCACCCGCCGGCCCATCGGGGGGATGGTCCCCGTCGGGGTGCGGAAGACGCCCTGGTGGGTCCCGGTGAAGGTTCCCTCCTGGATCACCGTCGAGCCCTCGCCGGTGACCCGGTGCACGCTGGCGCGCACGTCGGGGAATGCCGCCCACCAGTTGGCGGCGAAGTCGCGGACCCCGTCGACGCCGCGGTACACGGCGTTGCCCGGAGCGAGGTACTCGACATGGTCGCAGAGCAGCTGGGCGAGCGCGGTCCAGTCCTGCGCGTTGAACGCGTCGTTGCTGCGCCGCGCGACCTCCCTGGCATCAAGCATCACGACACCTCCCGGTGAGTGTCCGTCGAGGATAGGAAGCCGAGCCGCCGCGCGGGTTAAGCCCTCGTCAACATCGGACGCGCAGGTGATGTCCAAGGTTGAAGCCATGATTGTCGAAAACGTGAAACCCCGGTGGAGCCGCGGCGCCGCCCGGGAGGCGTTTCATGAATCGCCGGGCCCCCCGGTGGCGGGCGTGACGCGCTGCTATCCTTCGCAACATTGCGTCAGGTCGGGCATTTGGGGATGAGGTGGTGCGAATGAACACGGCGATCGAGGACCGGATCCGGACCCGGGCGTATGAGATCTGGGAGGGCGAGGGCTGCCCCGTCGGTCGCGAGATCGACCACTGGTTGCAGGCGGTCCAGGAGCTCGCCGAGGAGCGGGCGACCGTCGGGGCGGTCGTGGCCCGTCCGAAGAAGGCGAAGGCCCCCGCGTCCGCGCCGGTCGCCGCCGCCCCCGCCGCCGCCCCGGCGAAGAGCCGAAGCCGGTCCACCAGGAGCGCCTGACCGGCCTCGCTCAGCCCCGGCTGCGGTGCCGCTGCAGGCTCACCGCGGTGCTGAGGACCACCACCAGCGGGAGCAGCCACCAGGCGGTGACGCCGGCGCGGACCAGCGCCCAGGTGGCGACCAGCCCGAGCGCGACCGCCGCGGCGACGGTCCAGTCGTCGCCGATCACGAAGTGGTACCAGAAGCGCAGGAAGCCGAGCAGCGCGTCGATCACGTGCGTTGAGGGCTGAGCTGCGGCGCCCGTCGCCGGAGCAGGAGCATGGCCACGACGGCGACGCAGCCGTAGAGGACCAGCAGCGCGACGATGGCGGCGTCCTCACCCGGCCAGTCGACCCCGACCCCCTCGGCGCTCCAGAAGGTGCCGAAGCTGGTGAGCATCAGCCCCACCGCCAGCTGGAGGACGCTGCGCGGGATGCGCCGCACCCGCGCCTGGGAGGCGGCGGCGAGGGCGCCCACCACCACCACCGCCGCGGCCGCGCCGATGATCGCCGGGCCGAGGGCGTGGGCGGTGGCGCCGAAGGAGACGGCGATGAAGGCGACCTCGACCCCCTCGAGCAGCACCCCCTTGAAGGCGAGGACGAAGGCGGTCCAGTCGATGCCCGACTCCGGCGGCGGGGGCTCGTCCTCGAGGTGCACGCCGCCCTGGTAGCCGGCGAAGCCGTGGGCGGCGACCCGCACGATCCCCTTGCGCAGCCACTGCAGGCCGAAGACGAGGAGCAGGGCGCCGACCACCAGGCGGAGCGCGTCGATGGGCACGGCGGTCAGCGCGGTGCCGAGCACGGCGATGAGCACCGCGAGCACCCCGGCGCCGCCGGCGGCGCCGAGCAGAGTCGAGCGATACCCCCGGGTCGCGCCCACGCCGATGACGATCACCGCCATCTCGATCACCTCGACCGCCGAGGCGAGGAAGGCGGGCACGACGACTGCGCCCGGGCTGACCACCCGTCCAGCCTACGTGGAGCGGCCCCTGCCGCGCTCCCGGCGCCCGCTCAGACGGCGTGGGCGCGGCGGGGCACGGGGCTGACCGTGACCCCGGCGGCCCGCCGTCCGGGGACCGCCGTCCGCGCCGGCAGCCCGCTGTCCAGCCAGTCGCGGGCGATCTCGCGGCCGAACCGGATGTGCTCGCCGGCCGCGGCGAAGTCGAGCACCCAGCCCTGGGCGCTCACCTCGAGGATGTCCAGGCGCACCCCCGCGGCCGCGGCGGCGGCGACGGCGGCGCGGCGCTGGTGGATCTTGGTGACCAGGTTGGCCCGGCCGAGCATCGTGGTCACCCGGTCGGGGGCGCCGGCCAGGGACCCGACGCTGGCGTCGAGGAGGACGATCGAGCGCGCCCCGCGGCGGAGCGCCTCGACGATCCCGAAGTTGTCGACGAAGCCGGCGTCGGCGAGCAGGCGGTCGCCGATCCGCACCGGCGGGAGCACGGTGGGGATCGCGGAGGCGGCGAGCACAGCGTCGGAGAGCGGGCCGGAGTCGAGGTACTCGATCTCGGCACTGATCATGTCGATCGCCGCCAGCGCCAGCGGGGCGCGGAGCTCCTCGAAGGTGCGGCCGCCGAAGCTCCGGTCGATGATCCGGCGCATGTGACTGTCGGAGAAGGCGGAGACCCGCCGCCGCGCCAGTGCCCCGACGTAGCCGCGGACGACGCCGCGGAGCAGCGAGCGCACCGAGGGGTCGACCCAGAGCCGGAGCAGGTCGCGGCCGCCCTCGCCGTCGGGATGGCCGGCGAGCCAGGCCCCGTTCCACGCGCCCACCGAGGTGCCGATGATGAGGTCGGGACGGAATCCGGCCTCGAAGAGCTCGGCCGCCGCTCCCGCCTGCGCGGCGCCGTTGGCACCGCCGCCCGAGAGGGCGAGGACCAGGGGACGGTCCAGCCGCTCGAAGCGGTCGATCGTCGGCGCCCAGGCCATGAATCCGACGGTACACCCACGCACCCGGCCCGACGGGTGGACAACGACGGATGGGGCCCGGACCTTGACCGGCTGTTCAGCCCTCCTTAATCGACGGCGGGCGTTCGCCAGGCCCAACCACTCCAGCGGGACACCGAGATGACGATGACCGGGCCCTGCGGAGGGTGCTCGCGGTACTGCGGATACCTCTCGGCGAGCAGCCGGATCGCCTCCCGCGCAGTGACGTCCTCGGGGGTGAGGATCCGCGCCGACCCGTCGGCGCGCACCCACCACAGCTCCTCCCAGCGGTCGTCGTAGTGGTCGGCGAGCAGGCAGACCCGGGGATCGTCACGGAGGTTGCGCAACCGGGCGAGGTCGCCGGGGCGCTTGGGCTTGTGGTCGATCGCGGTGACAACCCGATCGCCGGCGGCGGCGAAGGTGACCGGCACCAGGTGGGGGCGCCCGTCCGGTGTCACGGTGGCCATGCGCGCCACCGCCGCCGCCGCGAAGCGCGCCCGCGCCACATCCTGGTCCACACGGATAAGCTTGCGCTGATGTTCCCGGTCTCGCGGGGCCCCAACTGGCTTCGGGCCCTGCTCGTCCCCCTCACCATCCTCTCCTGGATCGCGCTGGTCATCGTCGTGGGATGGCTGCTGAGCCACGTGGCCCGGGCGCTGCTGATGCTGGTGCTGGCGACCCTGCTTGCCTTTGCCGCCAACCCGATCGTCAACCGGCTCGAGAAGGTGATGCCGCGGGTGCTCGCGGTGACCATCACCTTCGTCGGCGGCGCGCTGGCGATGGCCGGCTTCGTCACCGTGGTGGTGGTGGCCGCGGCCGGGCAGGTGCAGCAGCTGGTCCACAACCTGCCCTCGTACTCGTCACGCATCCAGGGGCTGCAGCCGCAGGCGCTCAGCCTGCTCCGCCACTTCGGGATCTCCTCCAACCAGCTCAACCAGTTCCGCGAGAACCTGGTCGGCTACGTGCAGAGCATCGGCAGCGGCGTCGCCAGCGGAGCCCTCGGGCTCGCCACCAGCCTGGCCAACCTGATCATCGACATGGTGCTGGTCCTGATCCTCAGCATCTACCTCACCGCCAACAGCGGCAAGATCACCGACTGGCTCCGGGCCCAGGCGCCGCCGGGGCAGACCGGCCGCATGGAGCTGTCGATCAGCATCGTCAGCCGGGTGGTCGGCGGCTACGTCCGCGGCACCCTGACGATGGCGCTCTTCATCGGCTCGCTGGTCGGCGTGGGGATGCAGATCATCGGCGTCCCCTACGCGGTGATGCTCGGGGTCCTCGCCTTCTTCATGGAGTTCATTCCGGTCATCGGCGTCTTCATCTCCGGGGCCGCGTGCGCGCTCGTCGCGGTGACCCAGGGATGGGGGCTGGCCCTGCTCGTGATCGGCTACTTCGTGGTGATCCACATCATCGAGGGCGACCTCGTCGGCCCCCGGGTGATGGGCAAGGCGCTCGGCGTCCATCCCGCGGTCGCGCTGCTCGCGCTGGTCGCCGGCGGCGAGGTGCTCGGGCTCTGGGGCGCGCTCTTCGGAGCGCCGATCGCCGGGCTGATCCAGTCCTTCGCCGCCGCCATCTGGCAGGAGATCCGCGGCGCCCGGATCGTCACCCCCTCGACCCCCTCAACGCCGCCGCCGCCGCCCGCCCCGGCCGAGCCGCCGATCATCATCGCGCGGAAGTAGCCCGGCTCAGCCCTGCTGCTGCTGCTGCTGCTGCCAGTGGAGCGCCGTGCCGCGCTCGGCGGTGCGCGCCGCCCGTTCGCTCATCCGGGTGACCCGCACGGTGACCTCGGGCGCCGCCGCCTTCGCGGTGCCGTAGTACACGCCGCGGTGGGGGGCGACGTCGCCGTAGTCGCGGCCGACGGCGAGGCGCAGGTGGTGGGGGCCGACGTGACCTCCGTGGGTGGGGTCGAGCCCCGCCCAGGCGCCCTCGGCGCCGCAGACCTCGACCCAGGCGTGCGACGCGCCCGCGGTCGACTCCAGCTCGCCGGTGGGTCCGAGATAGCCGCTCACGTAGCGGGCGGGCCAGCCCGCGTGCCGCGCCAGGGCGAGGAAGAGATGGCTGAAGTCCTGGCAGACGCCGGCACCTCCGCTGAGCAGGTCGTCGATGGTGCTGTCGACGGTGGTGGCGCCGGTGGAGTAGCGGAACTGGTTCGGGATGCGGGTGGCGAGCTCGACGAGGGCGTCGAAGGAGCGGTCCTCGCCGACCCAGTCGCGAAGGATCCCGGCGGTGACCGACCAGAGCGGCACCCGCGGACTGGCCAGGGCGAACTCCAGCCGCGCGTCGCGCTCGAGGTCCGGCCGCCGCCAGGGACGCAGCGCCGGGCGCCGGCGCGGCGGGGTGCTCTCGACCACCGTCTCCACCGCCATCCCCAGGGTCTCGTGGAGGTCGCCGATGTCGATGCGGTGCACCGTGTTGCCGAAGAAGTCGACCCGCGAGCGCGGCACCGAGGGCGGCGAGGTGATGAGCGCGAAGGCGAGCGTGCGCTGGCCGCCGCGGTCGCGCGGGCGCATCCGCACCTCGTTGTAGGAGGGCGCCACCGCCTCGCTGTAGCGGAGCAGGGTGTGGTGGGAGACCGCGAAGGTCAGCGGCTGAGGACCCATGTGTCCTTGCTCCCTCCGCCCTGGGAGGAGTTGACCACCAGCGTCTCGGTGTCGCGCGCCACCCGGGTGAGGCCGCCGGGCACCACCCAGGGGCGCTCGTCGAGGAGCACGAAGGGGCGCAGGTCGACGGCGCGGGCCTCGAGGCCGCCGTCGGGGGCGAGGCAGAGAGCGCGCGACAGCCGCACCTCCTCCTGGGCCAGCCAGGCGCGGGGGTGGGCATCGAGCTGGGCGGCGGTCGCCGCGCGCTCGGCGGCGTCCATCAGCCTGCCGAAGCCGATGCCGTAGCCGCCGCTGGCGTCGACCGGCTTGATCACCATCCGGTCGAGGTTGGTGACGACGTGGCGCCGCTGACGGTCGTCGGAGATGTCGTAGGTCGGCACGTTGTCGATCAGCGGCTCCTCGCCGAGGTAATAGCGCACCATGGCAGGAACGTAGGGGTAGATCGCCTTGTCGTCGGCGACGCCGCTGCCCGGCGAGTTGGCGATGGCGACGTTGCCGCGCCGCCAGGCCTCGATGAGGCCGGGGGGGCCGAGCAGCGACTCGGGACGGAAGAGCAGCGGGTCGAGCCACTCGGCGTTCACCCGCGAGTACACGACGTCGACGCGCTCCAGCGTCCCCTGGTGGCGGCAGTAGACCTCGTCCTCGTGCACCACCAGCTCGTTGCCGGTCACCAGCATGCCGCCGATGGCGTCGGCGAGCATGCGGTGCTCGAAGTAGGCGGCGTTGTAGGGGCCGGGGGTGAGCACGGCGATGCTCGCCTGCCAGGGCCGGGGCGCGATGCGCTGCAGGCTGCGGCGCAACCGGGTGGCGTAGCCGTCGATGCTGCGCACCCCCGCGGCGCTGATCCAGTCGTGGGCGAGCTCGAGCATCGCCTCGCGCGCCACCAGCGCGTAGGCGATGCCCGAGGGCACCCGGACGTTGTCCTCGAGCACCATGAAGGCGCCGTCGACCCGGACGACGTCGATGCCGGCGACGTGGCAGTGGGTCGAGCGCGGCGGCCGCACCCCGACGAGGTCGCGGAGGTAGCCGGTGCTGCTGTACACCAGCCGGGCGGGCACGATCCCCTCGCGGAGCGCCCGCTGGGCGCCGTAGCAGTCGGCGATGAAGGCGTCGAGGGCCATGACCCGCTGGCCGAGGGCGCGCTCGAGGGTCCGCCACTCGGCGGCGGCGAGCACCCGGGGGATGGGGTCGAAGGGGATGATCGGCGCCGCGTCGCCGGCGGCCGGGACGCCGAAGGTGATTCCCCGGGCGGCGAACCACGCACCGGCCTGCTCGCGCATCCCGCCGAGCGGGGAGCCGTCGGCCAGCGCCGCGGCGAGGGTGCGGGCGTAGGGAGGGCGGGGCCGGCCGCCCTCGGTGACGCACTCGTCCGCACTCGTCGGGAGCGGCGGGCACGCCGGGCCGGGTGGGGCGATCATCGATGTCACCGTACGTCTGCCCCGGCGCATCTCGGTACGGGCGCGGTGCACCAGCCTGGCCGCGCCCCGATTGGGCGTGCATCGCGTACACCCTCGCGGGTGGGATGCGCAATGGTTTCGACAGTCAGCGACAGCACCGCAGAGAGGAGGGTGTCCGAACCCGTGGACCACATCGAGAGCACCCGGCGAGGCCGGTGGCGGCACCTGCCGCTGCTCGCCGCCGCCGCCATCCTGCTCGCGGCCCTGTCCCTGGCGCCGCGGCCGGCCGCCGCCGCCACCTCGACGATCTCGCTGGTCAAGGCGGCCCCCTGCGCCTCGGCCTGCCTCGGCTTCGTCCCCGGGGCGCTGAGCGTGGCCACCGGCGACCGGGTCACCTGGACCGACCCCGCGCTCGTCCCCTGCACGCTCAGGCCCACCAGCGCCCCGGATTCCGCCTTTACGGGCGGCGCCCTGCCCGGATACTCCTACACCCTCACCATCCCGGGCCTCTACGCCTTCCGCTGCGCCGAGCATCCCGAGGTGCACGCAACCCTGGGCGTCGTCGGCCCGGTGACCCCGGCCAGGGCGGTCGCCGCCACGACGCCGAAGACCGCCGCGGTCGATCCCCTGCTGGTCGTCCCTGTGGTGACCGACCACACCCCCGGCTATGTGCCCGTCCTGATCTCCGCCGGCGGCATCGTGCTCGCGCTGACCGTCTCCCAGCTGGGGGCCCGGCTGCGCTGGGTCTGACCCGGCCCCGGTCATGAAGTCGAAAGGTCAGGGGCGGCAGACTGGCGGGCGCTCGGGTCCACCACCTCCGGAGGTCACACGATGGGGCGAGTCCGCCGCCTGCTCCACGCTCCCCGCACCGTCCGCGGCTGGCTCATCTCGAGCCTGGTCGCCCTCGTCGTCGTGGGAGGCGCGGGCTATGGCGTCTTCGCCGTCGTCGCCGGGGGCAGCAGCCCGGCGCCGCTCAGCCTCAGCCCGAGCAACTCGAGCGGCACCGGTACCGCCCAGCCGGCGATCAGCCACGTCGCCGGCACCTGGTCGGTCGGCACCGGGTCGGTGGCGGGCTACCGCGTCCACGAGAAGCTCGCCGTCCTCCCCGCTCCGAGCGATGCGGTCGGGCGCACCTCGGACGTCACCGGGACCGCGACGGTGGTCAATTCCGGCGGCGGCCACTCGGTGTCCGCCGCCGACTTCACCGTGCAGGTGAGCACGCTGAGCAGCGACCGCGCGATGCGCGACCAGCGGGTGCACACCCTGGGCCTGCAGACCGACACCTATCCGACCGCGACCTTCAAGCTGGCCCAGCCCATCACCCTGCCCGCCTCCGCCACCAGTGGCCAGGCGGTCAGGGTCACCGCCACCGGCGCGCTCACCATGCACGGGGTGACGAAGACGGTGTCGATCCCCCTCGACCTCCGGCTCTCCGGGTCGAGCTTCGAGGTGGTCGGCTCGATCAACTTCCCCTGGTCCGAGTTCGGCATGACCGCCCCCAACTTCGGCAGCTTCGTCACCGTCGCCGACACCGCCACGATGGAGCTGGATCTCAAGTTCACCCGGACCGCCTGACCAAGTTCCCCTCCGAGTGCAAGCCCCGAGCCTCCTCGAACGTAGGGAGTGCATGTAAGGGGTAATGAGCCCGTGGTGGCTCAACCGCAGACTATCGGAGGGGGAACTTCTCATGCGCATGATGGGCATCGCTGCCGTGGCTGTTGCCACTGTGCTGGGTGGCTCGGCCATGACGCTCACCACCCATGCGAGCAAGGCTCACGGTGGCAGCGCACATTCGTCGTCCAAGGGTGGAAGCGGCGGCAAGGCGTCGGCGAACGGCGGAACCGGCGGTGACAGCACCGGCGGCAACGGCATTCTCTGTGGTGTTCTGAGCGGCATCGCCAGCAACGACATCAACAACGCCCTGGGCGGCCAGAACCAGCTGCTCAACGGCGTCAACCTGCTCGGGAACCTCTTCGTGCCCGTGCTCAGCAACGGCAGCAAGCCGAACTCGAACCAGAGCTCGGGTGGCTCCAGCATGAGCGGCAACCGCGGCGCGTCGGACAGCGGCGTGACCGGCAACAGCTCCTGCGCCAACGCGGGCGACGCCGGCAGCGGCGGCAAGGCCGGCACGGCGAAGGGCGGCGCCGGCGGCAAGGGCGGCAGCTCGAGCGCCAAGGGCGGCAGCGCGTCGTCCAAGACGAGTAACTGATCTCAGCCGAACGGAGGACGGGACGAGCGCGGCTCGCTGCGCTCGTCCCCTCCCCAGGGGGCGCCGGCCGGGGTGACCGACCGGGCGGCGTCATGCGGGCGCGGTGGCGACGTGCCACCGCGCTCGCCTCTTTTGGTCACAATGCCGGTCCGTGGCCACGCCGCCGCTCGCCGTCATCGACATCGGCTCCAACTCCGGCCGCGTCGCCGTCCTCGCGCTGACCGCCGAGGGGCATCTGGAGATGCTGTCCGACGCGCGCACCTCGCTGCACCTCATCGACGACGTCGCCGCGCGGGGACGGCTGTCGACGGAGGCGATGGATCGGGTGGTGCGTGCGGTGCGCGACTACCTCTGCATCGCCGCCACCGCGCGCGCCGAGCGCACCGTCGCCGTGGCCACCGCCGCGGTGCGCGAGGCGGCCAACGGAGACGAGCTCGCCGCCCGGCTCCGCGAGGAGACCGGCCTGACCCTCGATGTCATCGATGGCAGCGAGGAGGCGCATTACGCGCTGGTGGGGGCGGTGCACGGCCTCGCCGTCGAGGACGGGATGCTCGTCGACATCGGCGGCGGCAGCCTGGAGATCTCCCGCTTCCGCGGCCGCGAGGCGGTGGCGACCTGGAGCCTGCCGCTCGGCGCCGGGAGGCTGACCAGCGGTTTCCTCAGCTCGGATCCGCCGCGCCCGGGCGAGATGCGCGCGCTCCGCGCCCACGTCGAGGCGACGCTGCAGGCCGAGCGGGTGCCGGTGCTCGAGCCCACCGAGCAGCTGGTCGGCACCGGCGGCACCATCCGCAACCTCGCCAAGATCCACCGCGCCCACGTCACCTATCCGATCCCGCGGATGCACGGCTACGTGCTCGACCGCGAGCACCTCAGCGGGGTCACCGACCTGCTGGTCGCGGCGCCGCTGGCGCGCCGCGACGCCATCGCTGGGCTCAGCCGCGACCGCGCCGACACCGTCACGGGCGGCGGGCTGGCGGTGCTGACGGTGATGGACTGGGTGCAGGCGCGCAACCTCATGGTCTCCGGCCAGGGCCTGCGTGAGGGCATCGCCCTCGAGAACATGAACCGGCTGCCCAGTGCGGCGGCGGCGCGCCGCGCCTCGGTGGCGGCGCTGGTCTCCCGCTTCCGCATCTGGGACGAGGCGCGCGCGGCCCGGCGCCGCCGCATCGCCGCCACCCTCCTCGACGCCATGCTCCCCCACGTCGACGAGGAGCTGCGCGACACCCTGGACCACGCGGCGCTGATCCTCGACGTCGGCCGGTCGGTCGACTACTACCAGCGCTGGGAGCACGCCGCCGCCATCGTGATCGCCGCCGACCTGCGCGGCTTCACCCACCGCCGCATCGCGCTGCTCGCGAGCACCGTCGCCGGCGCCGGCACCAGCCGTCCCAATGTCCGCGCCTACGCGCCGGTGCTCTCCACCGACGACCGGCGCCCGGTCGAGCAGCTCTCCGTCCTGCTCGCCCTCGCCGACCAGATCGAGCGCCGGTCCGGCACCGGCGGCGGGGTGGCCGAGGTGCGCCAGCGGCCGCGCCGGCGCGCGGTGGAGGTCCGCCTCGCCGCCTGCAGCGTCTGGCAGTCGAGCGAGCTCGCCCGCCGCTTCCGCCGCGCCTTCAGCCGCGACCTCGTCGTCGAGGCCGACGGCTCCCCGCCGGAGCCGTGATCCGGACCGCACCGCTGCGCGGCCTCGCCATGGTCCTCGCCGCGACGCTCACCGCGGCCTGCGCGGGAGGCGGCGCGCCGGCGGTGCCCGACACCGGGCCCACCGATCCCGGCAACCAGGGCGGCACCGCCACCATCGGCGTCACCCAGGAGCCGACCTCCTTCCTCGCCGCCGGCATCACCGACTCGATGAGCTTCTCCTTCGCGGTCGACTCTCCGATCGTCGAGGGGCTGCTCTGGTACCGCTCCAAGGACGAGACCGCGCGCGCCCGCAGCCTCGCCGACTTCTGGCGTCCCGACCTCGCCACCACCGTGCCCACCGTCGAGAACGGGTTGGTGCGCACCGGCGGATGTCCCGCCGTCACCCTCCACGGGAGCCCGGTGCAGCCGGGGATGTGCGTCACCTGGCGGCTGCGCCCCGGCGTCGTCTGGCACGACGGCAGCGGCTTCGGCGCGCACGACGTCTGCGCGACGATGCAGTTCTACTGGCTGCGCTACGGAACCCACAATCCCACCGCGGTCGGCGGCACCAGCGGCTACGACCGGCTGGTCGGCTGCACCGAGGACTCGCCGCTGCAGGCGACGCTGAGCTTCCGCAGCCCGTATGGCGCCTACCTGGCGCTCGGCTCGGGGACGTACGGGATCCTGCCGGCGCACCAGCTCGAGACCGCCTTCGCCCACGACACCGACCTCGAGCGCACCGCGCAGACCGTCGACCTGCGCCGCGGAAGCGGAAACCCGAGTGCGTACCAGGGCACCGACACCCTCGATCACCTCATCGTCGGCACCGGTCCCTACGTGCTGCAGCGCGACGAGCCCGCGCACCAGATCGTGCTGGTGCGCAACCGGCGCTACTGGGACCCGCAGCGCCAGCCGCACCTCGACCGCCTCGTCTTCAAGGTGGTCTCGGACGTGCACTCCCAGCTCGACCAGGTGCGCGCCGGCGAGGTCGACGTCGGCCTCGACTTCCGGCTCGCCTTCCTCGCCGAGCTGGACGGGCTCGCCCGGAGCGGGCGGGTGCGGCTGCTGACCATCCCCGAGGCGGGCGCCGAGAAGATCGACCTCAACCTCTGCGACACGGCGCGGGGACGCTGCGGCCCACAGGCCACCCCGAGCCCGTTCACCGCCGACGTGCACGTGCGCCATGCGATGCTCGCCGGCATCAACCGCGAGGCGATCGTGCGCACCATCGCGCGCGGCCAGACGGTGATCCCCCAGGACTCCTGGATCCACCTCGGCGCCGAGTTCATCCGCGATCCGAAGGTGCCGACCACCGGCTACGACCCCGACGCGGCCAACCGCATGCTCGAGCAGGCCGGATACCACCTCAGCCCGTCCTGCCACGACGGCCGCGGCCGCGCCGACGCCGCCGGTCGGTGCATGGACCTGACCCTGGTCACGACCTCGGGCAACGCCGCGCGCGACCAGACCCAGCTCGCCGTCCAGTCCGACCTCGAGCGGCTGGGGATCTTCACCCAGCTCAGCACCGTCAAGGCGGCGCGGCTCGTCGGGGGCTTCGCCGACGGCGGCCTGCTCAACACCCACACCTTCCAGATGGCGATGTACACGATCGTCGGCTCGGCGGATCCCGACACCTGGTACGGCGCCTACCACGGCGACTGCGGTGGCACCTGCCCCGCCGACGACCAGATCCCCTCGCGCGCCAACCAGGGCGCCGGTGGCGACGTCACCGGCGAGAGCGACCCGGAGGTCGACCGCGCCTTCGACCAGGGGCGCACCGAGGTCACGCTCGCCGCCCGCGCCCGCGCCTACATGCGCGCCGAGGAGCTGCTCGCCGCCGACCTCCCCGAGCTGCCCCTCTACCAGCAGGTGAGCGTGATGAGCGTGACCAGCCGCCTCCTCGGGGTGCGCCGCAACGACAACGCCTGGACCTTCAACAGTGCCGAGTGGTACTGCCTGGGCGGGCGCTGCCAGGGCTGACCCGGGGCACGCGCCTCACGCTACTCCGACCGCATCCTGTCCCGGTAGCGGCGACGGGGTCAGGCGCGGCGTCGACCCATGGTCATGGCCACCGCGACGACGATGACCACGAGGATGACGACGTACAGGATGATGTGCTTGGCGCCGAAGATGGCTGCGATCATGCGCAACAGTCTACCCGGCCCTCACGCCCTCTCCGGGAGCCCGGCGACGAAGGCGGCGATGCGGTCGAGCGCGTCGTCGAGCACCGGCGCCAGCCCGTGGCCGACCCGGGGATAGGTGACGAGGCGGCCGTGGTGGAGCAGCGGCACGGCGGCGCGGAGCAGGTCGACGCGCGCGAACGGGTCGGACTCGCCGGAGAGCAGCAGGACCGGGCAGGGGATCCGCGGCCAGTGGTCGGTGCGCTGCTCGTCGGGGTGCCCGGGGCGGTGCAGCGGGTAGCTGAGCAGCACCAGCCCGGCGACGCCCTCCTCGGCGGCGAGCATGCTCGCCACCCGGCCGCCGTACGAGTGGCCCCCGACCACCACGCCCGGCAGGTGGGGCGCGGCCGCGGCGGCGAGGACGGCGACCGCCCGCTCGGCGCGGCTCTTGGGGAGGTCGATCGCCTCGGCCTCGACCCCGCGGGCGCGCAGCCCCTCGACGTGGGGGCGCATGCTCGCGGCGGTTCCCGACGCGCCGTGCCCGAGGATGACCACGGGCGCGAGCATATCCACAATGGGGGCCGCCGGCCGGAGCCACCGCCGGGAGGAGGGTCGCAGCCGATGACAACCGAGACCGTCGCCAGCCCGACCGGCCGGCCCTCGCCCACCGACATCGGCAAGGCGCTGGGGACCGACTACTTCCTCATCCGCGACGAGCTCGGCGACGCCGACGTCGACCTGCTCGAGCGGGCCCGCCGCTTCGTCGACCGCGAGGTGCTGCCGGTGATCTCGGGGCACTGGGAGCGGGCGGAGATGCCGATCGACCTCTTTCGCCGGCTCGGCGAGCTGGGGCTGATCGGCGATGGCATCGAGGGCTACGGCTGCCCTCCGATGAGCGCCATCGGCGCCGGCCTGATCCACATGGAGCTCAACCGTGGCGACGGCAGCCTCGGCACCTTCCTCGGCGTGCAGGCGGGCCTGGCGATGCGCTCGATCGCGATGCTCGGCTCCGAGGAGCAGAAGCAGCGCTGGCTGCCGGGGATGGCCCGCGCCGAGATGCTCGGCGCCTTCGCGCTCACCGAGCCCAACCACGGCTCCGACTCGGTCGCGCTGGAGACGCGCGCCGAGCGCAGAGGCGACGGCTGGGTCCTGAACGGCGCCAAGCGCTGGATCGGCAACGGCACCGTCGCCGACGTGGTGGTGGCGTGGGCTCGCGACAGCGACGACAACCAGGTCAAGGGCTTCCTGGTCGAGCGCGGGACCCCCGGGTATGAGGCCACGCCGATCACCGGCAAGGGCTCGCTCCGGGCCATCTGGCAGGCGGACATCGAGCTGCGCGACGTCCGCGTGCCCGACGAGGCGCGGCTCCCCGGGGCGGTGAGCTTCCGCGCCGCCAGCCGGGTGCTCGCGTCCACCCGCGCCGCCTGCGCCTGGATGGCCCTCGGTCACGCCGTCGGCGCGTACGACGCGGCCCTGAGCTACGCCCGCAGCCGCGAGCAGTTCGGCCGCCCCCTCGTCTGCTTCCAGATCGTCCAGGAGAAGCTGGTGCGGATGCTCGCCGAGGTCACCGCGATGCAGCTCTACTGCCTGCGCGTGGGGCGGCTCAGCGAGGAGCAGCGGCTCTCCGACACCATCGCCTCACTCGCCAAGCTCAACAACACCACCAAGGCGCGCGAGGTGATCGCCGAGGCCCGCAACCTGCTCGGCGGCAACGGCATCCTGCTCGAGTACCACGTGATGCGGCACATGGCCGACATCGAGGCGATCTACACCTTCGAGGGCACCGAGACCATCCAGACCCTGATCGTCGGCCGCGACATCACCGGGGTGGGCGCCTTCGCCTGAGCCCGGACGGGATCAGATCGTCAGCGGGCGGATCGGCGCGGCGAGGATCGCGGGGTCGTCCCAGCGCACCCCGGGCACGTCGATGTAGAGCTCGATCTCGTTGCCGTCGGGGTCGGCGATGTAGAGGCTGTGGGTGACCCCGTGGTCGGACGCGCCGAGCAGCGGCGCGCCCGCGGCGAGCACCCGGTCGCGGGCCTCGCGCAGCTCGTCGTCGGTGTCGCCCACCTTCAGGCCGAAGTGGTACATGCCGAGCCGGCGTCCCTGGGGGACGGGGGCAGCCTGGTCGCCGACCTCGATGAGCAGCAGCTCGTGGTGGGTGCGGCCGCTCGAGAACATCACGAAGCCGTTCACGCCCGAACCTGCCGGAGGCACCACCTGCCGCCAGCCGAGCACCTCGCGGTAGAACTCGGCGGAGCGGGCCGCGTCGCGGACGTAGAGGACGATGTGCCCCAGCTCATGCACCCTCATGGCTCGCCTCCGAACTGGCCCTGGCGGGGCCGCGCACCTCCGCGCGGCCCCGCTCCCGGCCGGGTTGTCAGGCCTGCGGCTGCTGCTGCAGGACCGCCTCGACCTCGAGGTTGATCTTGACCTTGTCGCCGATGACCACGCCGCCGCCGTCCATCGGCATCTGGATGGTGACACCGTAGTCCTGGCGGGTGATCTCGGCGCTCGCCGAGAAACCGGCGCGGAGCAGGCCGTAGGGGTCGCGGGTCACGCCGCCGAACTCGAGCTCGAGCTCGACCGGGCGGGTCACGCCGTGCAGGCTCAGCTCACCCTCGACGTAGAGGTGCCCGCTGCGGTCGACCAGCTGGGTGGAGCGGTAGGTGATCTGCGGGTGGTTGGCGGCGTCGAAGAAGTCCGCGGAGCGGATGTGGTCGTCTCGCTGGGTGTTCTGGGTGTCCACCGAGGTGACGTCGATGCTGGCACGGACGCCGGCGGCGCCGTCCTCGCTGACCACGATTTCGCCCTCGAACGCGGTGAAGCGGCCGCGGACCTTGCCGACCATCATGTGGCGAACCGAGAAGGTGACCTCGGAATGGACGGGGTCGATGGCCCAGGTGCCGGCGGTGAGGCCGAGGCCGGTGACGTTGGTGGTGGCGGTGCTGCTCATGGCGATGGTCTCCGGGTTAGGTTGAGCTCTCAACCTTTCAACGAGCAGCATAGCACAGAAGTTGAGGGCTCAAACAAGCTTTGGTACGATCTCGTCATGAGCACCCCACCGCGCTGGCTGGACGACGAGGAGCAGCAGGCCTGGCGTGCCTTCGTGAGCGCCGGCCGCCTGCTCATCGACCGGCTCGACCGCGAGCTGCAGTCGAGCGCGGGCATGCCCATGACCTACTACGAGGTGCTGGTCCAGCTCTCCGAGGCGCCCGGCCGGTCGCTGCGGATGAGCGAGCTCGCCCGCCGCAGCCTCTCCTCGCCGAGCCGGCTCTCCCACGCCGTCGCCCGCCTCGAGGAGCTCGGCTGGGTGAGGCGGCAGGCCTGCCCCAGCGACCGCCGCGGCGCCTTCGCGGTGCTCACCGACGAGGGCTTCGCCGCCATCGAGGCGGCGGCGCCGGGGCACGTCGAGGGGATCCGCAACCACCTCCTCGACCAGCTCAGCCCCGAGCAGGTGGGCCAGCTGCGCCAGATCGGCGAGGCGCTGAGCCGCCACCTGCTCCCCGGAGCAGAGCCCGCCGAGTGCACCGAGGAGCACGGCGGCTGCTGACCCGACACCGGGTTCAGCCATCGCGGTTTTGCCGCGGCGGCCGGACGGCTGCTACGGTGCCTGGGGAGCGATGCCGCGAGGGTAGCCGGGGGGACGATGCAGTACCGACTGATGGGTCCGCTGGAGGTGATCGACGGCGGGCGCACCCTCAACCTTGGCGGCGGCAAGCAGCGCAGCCTGCTCGCCCTGCTCCTGCTCAGCGCCAACCGGGTGGTCTCGGTCGAGCGGATCATCGACGAGCTCTGGGGCGAGGACCCTCCGGAGACCGCGGCGAACGCCGTCCAGGTCCACGTCGCCAGCCTCCGCCGCCTGCTCGAGCCCGGCCGCGCCGGCGGGTCGTCCACCTCGGTGCTCATCACCCGCAGTCCCGGCTACATGATCTCGGCCGAGCCGGACAGCGTCGACGTCCTCCGCCTCGAGCGGCTCGTCGACGAGGCTCGCCGGCTGCTGCCCCGCGACCTCGAGGCGGCGAGCGCCCGGCTGCGCCAGGCCGAGGCGCTGCGCCGGGGGCCGGCGCTCGCCGACGTCGTCTTCCAGGGACCCTCGCGGGCCCAGGTCACCCGGCTCGAGGAGCTCTACCTCTCTGCCCTCGAGGACCGCATCCAGGCCGACCTCGACCTCGGCCGCCACGCCGCGGCGGTCGCCGAGCTCGGCGCCCTGGTCGCCGCCCAGCCCGTGCGCGAGCGGCTGCGCGCCCAGCTGATGCTCGCCCTCTACCGCTGCGGCCGCCAGGCCGAGGCGCTCGAGGCGTACCAGGCGGCGCGCCGGCTGCTCGCCGACGAGCTCGGCATCGACCCCGGCACCGAGCTGCAGCGGCTGGAGCGGTGCATCCTCCACCAGGACCCCGCCCTGGCCTGGCGGCGGGGGGCCGACGGTCCCACCGTCCCCGGTCACGGCGACGTGCGCACCGCCGCGCCCACGGACGAGAGCCTCGAGATCGACGGCCCCGACGGCCGTCGCGTCCACGACCTCGCAGGCCGGCGGGTCGCGATCGGCCGCCACGAGGGCAACGACATCGTCCTCGGCGAGGACGACCGCGCCTCGCGGCTCCACGCCGTGCTCGACCGCGTCGGCGGCGGCTGGCTGCTCACCGACCTCGGCAGCAGCAACGGCACCTTCGTCAACGGCACCCAGCTCACCGCCGGCCGCGCGCTCCGCAGCGGCGACGAGGTGCTCATCGGCCGCACCCGGATGGTCTTCCGCATCACCCAGAGCAGCGGCCGGGTCGACCGCCCCACCTCCGTCGGCGAGCCGGTCGTCCCCCCGGCCGCGGCTCCCTGAGCAGGATCCCGCCCTGGCCTGCGGATGTCACCGCTGCGCGCTCGCCCGGGAGCGCACCGGCGCAGGCTGCGCCCGGCGCCCCCGCAGGCGCGCGTGGCGGGCGCCGTAGAGGAGGTAGATCACCAGCCCCGCCGCCATCCAGACCGCGAACCGCACCCAGGTGAGCGCGGGCAGGTTGAGCATCAGGTAGACGGACGCGAGCATCGAGACGATCGGCAGCGCCGGCACCAGCGGGGTGCGGAAGGCGCGGGGCAGGTCGGGGCGGGTGCGGCGCAGCACCACCACCCCGGCGGCGACGAGCGCGAAGGCGCAGAGCGTGCCGATGTTCACCAGCTCGGCCAGCTCGGTGAGCGGCACCGCGCTGGCGACCGCGGCGACGGCGACACCGGTGAGCATCGTGGTGCGCACCGGCACGCGGGTGCGGGGGTGCACGCGGGCGAAGCCGGTGGGGAGCAGGCCGTCGCGGCTCATTGCGAAGAAGACGCGGCTCTGTCCCAGCAGCAGGATCATCATCACCGAGGTGAGCCCGGCGAGCGCGCCGGCGGAGATCACCGTCGCCAACCCGGACTGGCCGACGCTGCGGAACGCCTCGGCGAGCGGCGCGGTGATGCTGAGGTGGTCGTAGCGCACCATCCCGGTGAC
>DATARS010000156.1:0-18271 GCA_036269455.1 Candidatus Dormiibacterota bacterium
CACCACCACGATCCCGACGAGGAGCAGCGCGCCGTAGATCGCCGCCTGGCGCCGCTGCCGGGCCCGGCGCCGTGCCGCCGCGGCGGCCGCGCCCTCGGAGGTGGTGATGGTGGTGGTGTCGGTCACGCCGAGAGCCCGACGGTCTGCGCCGTCCCCCAGAACAGGAAGGTCATCAGCATGTCGGCGACGGCGATGAGCACGCTGGCTGAGCGGATGCCCCGGCCCGCCGCCCTGCCCACACCCTCGGGGCCGCCGCTGGCGTAGAAGCCGTAGTAGCACTGCACCGGGATGATCAGCAGGGCGAAGACCACCACCTTCACCACCGAGTAGATGACATCGGTGGGCTGGATGAAGACGTGGAAGTAGTGGGCGTACGTCCCCGCCGACTGCTGAAAGAAGACGCTGATGGTGAACTCGGTGCCGACGTAGGCGGCGAAGAGGCCGACCAGGTAGAGGGGCACGACCGCCACCAGCGCGGCGATCACCCGGGTGCTGACGAGATAGGGGATGGGCGGCACCGCCATCATCTCGAGGGCGTCGACCTCCTCGTTGATGCGCATCGCGCCGAGCTGGGCGGTGAACTTGCAGCCCAGCTGCGAGGAGAGCGCCACCGCGGCGATGAGCGGTGCCAGCTCGCGCGTGTTGGCGAACGCGGAGACGTATCCCGACAGCGGGGCGAGGCCGAGGATCTGCAGACCCTGGTAGCCCTCCAGGCCGACCTCGATGCCGACCGCGCCGGAGAGCATGAAGATGACCCCCACGGTGCCGCCGGCGACGAAGAGCAGCCCGCTGCCGACGCTGACCTCGGCGAGGAGGCGGGAGACCTCGTCGCGGAAGCGCACCAGGACCATGGGGATGGAGACGAAGGTCTTGACGCAGAAGAGCACCAGGTTGCCGAGCCAGGCGAGCTGGTCGACGAGCCTGCGGCGCAGCTGCCCGGGGAGGGTGAGCGTCCGCCTCGGGGTCACCGCCGCGATCGGCGCCGCCATCAGGTGACCCGCGGCGGGACCAGGGCGAAGTACACCTCGGTCACCACCAGGTTGACGACGAACAGGGTGACGGCGGTGACGACCACCGACTGGTTGACGGCCGCGCCGACGCCCGAGGCGCCCTTCTTGCAGTTCAGCCCCTTGTAGGCGGCGACGACCACGGCGATGACCCCGAAGATCGCCGCCTTGAGCGTGGACACGTAGAAGTCGTCAGGCTTGGCGAAGGTGCTGAAGGAGCCGAGGAAGCTCCCCGGGGTGCCGTGGAGCACGGCGACGTCGAAGATGTAGCCGCTCAGCACCGCGACAAAGGCCACGATGCCGTTGAGCAGGACGGCGACGAGGAGCCCGGCGAGCACCCGGGGCGCGACCAGCCGTTCGACCGGGGAGAGACCGAGCACCTGCAGGGCGTCGATCTCGTCCTTGATGTTCCTCGAGCCGAGGTCGGCGCAGATCGCCGATCCGCCGGCGCCCGCGAGCAGCAGCGCGGTGACGATCGGCGCCGCCTCGCGCAGCGTCCCCAGGGCGTCGACGGCGCCGATGAAGGAGGTCGCCCCCACCTGGCGGGCGACGTTGCCGACCTGGAGGGAGATGATGATCCCGAAGGGGATGGCGATGAGGATGGTGGGGAGGATGCAGACGCTGGCGATGAACCACGCCTGTCCGATGAACTCCTTCCAGACGAAGCGGCGGTGGATGATCGCGTCTGCGCCGGCGACCACGCTGTCGACGAAGAGGGAGTAGAAGCCACCGAGCCCGGAGAGCTTCGTCTGCACACTCTTGGGCAGCACCGCCATTGGAACCCCCACACCCCCCCGTCGATGCCGGTGTCAACGCCGGATTATGCACGGCCATGGGAGGGTTCGCGAAACGGAGATCGCCGATCGATCGCGCCGAACCGATCCCGCCCGGACGCCGCCGTCAGGCCTCCGGATGCGACCCGTTGGTCCCGGGCGTGGGCAGCGGCGCCGTCCCCGATCCGGGGCCGTCGACGGGCAGGCACATGGTGCAGAAGTCGCCGCCGAAGGTGGTGAGGTGGATGCTCCTGCGGACGGTGCGACCGTGGCCGCCACGCTTGCGGGCGGCCATCACGTCGGGCTGGACTTCGAGCACCTGGTAGCGGAGCGCGTCGGGCAGCGGCTCCTGGGAGATGCGCAGCATGCCGAGCCGCGCGAGGTTGTCGAGGTAGGCGGGCACCCGGTCGAGGTGGGCGCAGCCCGCCAGGGTGCCGATCATCGTCAGCCCGCGCTCGACGAGCTGGGAGCCGATCGGCCGGCCGGTGCGCACGTCGACGATCGCCTGCGGCCCCTCGGTGGCGAGCAGGCGGATGATCCGCGCCTCGTCGGGGGCCAGCTCCTCGAGGATGCGCGCGTAGGCGGGGTGCACCTGGGCGGCGAAGCCGACGTCGGCGCTGAGCCGGAGCAGCTCGGCGCCCCGGGCGCGGAGCGACGCCGGGGTCGCCGAGACGGTGCGCGAGGTGATCCTGGCCTGGGCCGGCGTGACCGCGGGACGCTCTGCGGGCGGGCGGGAGGACTGCAGCGCGCCCTCGATCTCGGTGATCCCGAGCAGCCGGCGGCCGCGCTCGCGGAGCTCCTCGACCGTGGCCTCGAGCAGGTCCGCGGGGGTGTCGCCGAGCACCGCCGCCCGTGCCACCCGGAGGCTGAGCTGGAGCGAGCTCTCGACGCCCCACTGGGTGATGTTCCGAGCGGTCGTCAGGCCGAAGCGCGCCACCGTCGGGGCGGCGCGCAGCAGGCCGAACGGCCCCGGGAGGCGCTGGCCCGGGTGCGAGCCGTTGGAGCCCACGGGTCCGTCGTCGCTCACCCGAAGATCGCCAGGTGGACCAGTCCGGCGCCGAAGCCGAGCACCGCGCCGTGGAGGAGGAGCAGCCACTCGTCCTGCTCGGTGGCGGTGCGCAGCATCCCCGAGAAGTCGCGCGGTGGCAGCTCGGCGACGCGGTCGGCGATGAGCCGGTGGATGCGCGCGTTCTGCTGCCGGTTGAACTCGGGATTGGCGAGCGGGGTCAGCGCGTAGTCGACCGCCTCGGTCGCCACCGATCGGCGGATGTTCTCGTACTCCCGGCTGCCCACGGCAGCGCGGACCAGGGTGCGAGTCGGGCCCACCGCCTGGTCGATGGCGGGACGCAGCGCGGTCTCGACCATCTGCCGGGTGCGGTCCGCGCGGGGACCGGTGAGCAGCTCGTTGCCGATGTTCTCGAGAGTGATGATGTCCTCGGCGATGATCTTGGCGTACTCGTCGGCGACCTCCGGCTGCCGCTTGATGAACAGCCCCTGCCATCGGTAGGGACCGATCCTCCGGGCCTCGACGGGCTCATAGATCATGTAGAGCGCGACCCAGTTGGTGACGTAGCCGATGACCACGCCGCCGATCGGCAGGATCCACCACTGCGGGAACCACTTGGTGATCCAGATCATCGGGATGCCGAGGACGAGGCCGATCACGAATCCGAGGTTCTGGATCAGCCGCAGCTCCTTCCTGCCGACGTCGAGGAAGATACGGTTGGCGAGCTCGGGCCTGGCCTCGATGTGCCTGATCACCATCAGCTTCACGTCGAGGAGCTGGTCGATGTTCTCGCCGATGTCGTTGGTGATCGAGCGCACGATCTCGGGCAGCTGCTGCTGGACCCGCAGGTGCACCGCCTCGCGGACGATCTGGGGGAGGCTGTTCCAGAGCTGGGGCTGCTCGCGCTCCATGATCCGCTCGACCAGGCTGCGGATGTCCCGCTGGGAGGTGGCCACGATGTGCTCGGCGATCCGGTCGGGCTCGAGCTGGCGGTAGAAGTCGGCGGGCCGGCCCACCTTGGCGATCCCGGTGTCGACCGCGATGCTTCCCATCTTGGCCGCGCGCGACGGGACGATGCCCTGCCAGCCGAGGCCGCCGTGCATCAGCCCGGGGACCTCCTGGATCTTCCGGGGGAGCAGGCTGACCAGCGAGGCGAGCCCGGGCACCCGCCAGCCACGGAAGTGCACCGGGTAGAACAGCATGATCACGCCGCTCCAGTTGGTGATGTACCCGATCACCCCCGTGAAGAGCGGGATCGAGAGATTCCGGAGCAGCTCATGGCTCACGGAGACAGCACCCCTCCGTCCCCTGGTTCGCTCGCCATGATAGACCAGATTCGGAGAGCGCCTGTGGAAAGGTGGTGGACTGCCCGAGCCGCTACATGAGCTCGCGCATCACCCGGTCGAAGTCCTCGCGGTCGAGGCGCAGCTCGTCCTCGGTCAGGTCGCGCAGCGGGCGCTCGGCGAGCCGCTCGCGGGTGGCGAAGTCCTGGGCGCCCTCGTCGCAGTAGAGCAGCCCGGTGAGCAGCTGTCCCCGGGCGCGGCTCTCCTCGAGGAGGCGCATGGCGTCGAGCCGGTCGGTGGGGTCGTGCTCCTCGGAGAGCTTGCTGAGCACCAGGGTGGAGCCGTCGTAGAGCTCCACCTCCTTGACCTCGTCGGCCTCGTAGTCGACCCGGATCTCCTCGTAGTACGGGATGAAGGAGAGGTCGTGGAGCCCGGCGTCGTTGTCCTTGACCCAGCTGTAGCTGCGTGTCGAGCCATCGTGGTCGTTGAAGGTGACGCACGGCGAGACGATGTCGAGCAGCGCGGTGCCGCGGTGGGCGACCGCGGCCTTGATCAGCGGCACCACATGGCGGCCGTCGCCGGAGAACGACCGGGCGACGAAGGTGGCGCCCACCGCCAGCGCCACGGCGCAGGGGTCGATGGGCTGGTACTGGTTGACCATCCCCTTCTTGTGGATCGAGTCGACGTCCGCGGTCGCCGAGAACTGGCCCTTGGTGAGTCCGTAGGTGCCGTTGTCCTCGATGATGTAGGTGCAGTCGAGGTTGCGTCGCAGCAGGTGCATGAACTGCCCCAGTCCGATGCTCGCGCTGTCGCCGTCGCCCGAGACCCCGAGCAGCACCAGCTCGCGGTCGGCGAGGCCCGCGCCGGTGGCGATCGCCGGCATCCGCCCGTGCAGGCCGTTGAAGCCGTGCGCCTGGTCGACGAAGTAGGCGGGGGTCTTCGATGAGCAGCCGATGCCGCTCAGCTTGGCCAGCCGGTGGGGCTCGAGCCCGATGTCGTAGAGCGCCTTGACGATGTGGTTGGTGATCGAGTTGTGGCCACAACCGGCGCACAGCGTCGAGGGCGCACCCTTGTAGGACTCCCGGGCGAGACCGATCCGGTTGAGGGCGAGAGCTGACATCTAGACGGCGACTGCCTCCAGCTCGAGCAGGGGATGGGTGATGGCGTCGGCGGCCACGGGCTGGCCGTCGTAGTGGCGGATCGAGTGGAGCCGCCCGGCGAGCCCGGCGGGCAGCTCGTCGCGGAGGATGGCGAGCAGCTGGCCGTCGCGGTTCTGCTCGACGACGTAGACCCGCTCATGGGCGGCGACGAACTCGGCGACCTCGGGCCCCAGCGGCAGGGCGCGCAGCCGTAGGTAGTCGATCGGGACGCCGCGGGCGGCGAGCTCGTCGCGGGCCTCGACCACGGCGTGGTGGGTGCTGCCGAAGGCGATCAGCCCCCGCGGCTGGCCGCCCGAGGCCACCACCGGCGCCGGGACGGCGGTGCGGGCGCCCTCGTGCTTGCGCGCGAGGCGGTCCATCGTCGCTCGGTAGGCCTGGGGGGCCTCGGTGTAGCGGGCGTCGTCGTCGTGCCCCGAGCCGCGGGTGAGGTAGCCGGCGGCGGGGTGGTCGGTGCCCGGCAGGGTGCGGTAGGGGATGCCGTCGCCGTCGACGTCGCGATACCGGCCCCAGGCGCCGTCGAGGCGCTCGAGGTCGCCGATGGTCAGCACCTTGCCGCGGTCGAACGGCGCCTCCGGATACTCGAAGGGCCTCGACATCCAGAGGTTCATCCCCAGGTCGAGATCGCTGAGCACGAACACGGGGGTCTGGAGGCGGTCGGCGAGGTCGAAGGCGCGCTGGGCGAACTCGTAGCACTCCTCGACGGTGCCGGGGAGGAGCACCGGGTGGCGGGTGTCGCCGTGCCCCAGCCGGTGGACGAAGCCGAGGTCGCCCTGCGAGGTGCGGGTCGGCAGCCCGGTCGAGGGACCGAGCCGCTGGACGTCGAAGATCACCACCGGGACCTCGGCGTAGTAGGCGAGGCCGGTGAACTCGGCCATCAGCGAGATCCCCGGGCCGCTGGTCGCGGTCATCGCGCGCGCCCCCGCCCAGCCGGCGCCGACGGCCATGCCGAGCGCGGCGAGCTCGTCCTCGGCTTGGACGATGGCGATGCGGCGCTCGCCGGTCTGTGGGTCGGTCCGGAACCGGTCCGCGTAGGCCATGACGTTCTCGCAGAGGCTCGACGAGGGGGTGATCGGGTACCAGGCGGTGACCGTGCAGCCGCCCATGACGCAGCCGAGAGCCGCCGCCTGGTTGCCGTCGACGAGCACCAGCCCGTCGGTGCCGCCCTCGACGGGGCGGAGCACGTGGCTGATCGGGCGGTCGGAGAAGTGCTCCTCCCAGTACTCGTATCCCACCCGAGCGGCGGCGACGTTCGGCGCCCAGGCCCGTGGCTTGGCCGGCAGGGTGCGCTCGATCCCGGTGACGATGCTCTCGAAGGGCACGCCGAGCAGGCCCGCGACCACCCCCACGTAGATCATGTTGGTGAGCTGCTTGCGCAGGCTGTCGCTGACGATCCGGGTCTTGGCCAGGCGGCCGAAGGGCACCGGGAAGAGGTCGAGGTCCCCGCGGGCGCCGGCGCCGAGGATGTCGTCGTGGACCACGGCGCCGCCCGGCCGCACCGCGGCGAGGTCGCGCTCCCAGGTCTGCGGGTTGCGGGCGATCAGCAGGTCGGGGGCGCCGCGCCGCGCCTGGTAGCCGTGGCCGCTGACCCGCAGGTCGTACCAGGTGGGCAGCCCCTCGATGTTCGAGGGGAAGACGTTCTTGGGGGCCACCGGGATCCCCATCGAGAAGATCGCACGGGTCAGCACCAGGTTGGCCGACTGGCTGCCCGACCCGTTGACGGTCGCGGCCAGGATGCTGAGGTCGTTGACGATCTGGTCCACGTGTCCCGGGTGGTGTCGTGGGGGAGGGCAGGTCACCCCTCTGGGGGATCAGGATACCCCGCCCCCGGCCGCTCACGCCTTTTCGTGTCCGATCGGTCGGCTAGTTGTGATGCGCCGCCAGGTACGCGCCGAGGTCGGAGAGCGTGGCGCCGTACTTCGCGACATCCGCGGCGCGGATGGCGAGGCCGTTGGTGTCGTTCATCGGCGCCGGCGCGGTCCAGCAGAGGCCGTTGGGCTCGTCGCGGCTGCGCGCCTCCTCGAAGGCGGCGTCGAGGCCGGCGGGCGGGTGCTTGACGGCGAGGAACTCCTGGAGCTCGGTGCCGGTGTACTGCCAGAGCATGTCGACGCCGCCGTCGCGCAGGGCGCGGTCGATCGCCGGGTCGGCGGCGTGGGTGCCGTCGTCGACCGTGTAGCCGTGGCGTCCGAGCACGATCCGGGCGATGGCGGAGAGCAGCTCCTCCTCGGCGAAGGGCTTGGCGCCGATCCTCAGGTTGGCGCCGCCCCCGTCGACCGCGGTGGCGCTCACCGGGCACGCCTGGCTGCCCGCCGATGCGGCCACCGGGGCGGCGTCGAGGAGGTTGTTGCGCTGCAGCCATCCCTGGGCGACGGCGTCGACCGGCTGCTTGTCGATCTCCACCGACCGGTTGAGCCTGGTGATCTCGTCGGTGGTGATCCGGGCGGCGACCGGGGCGAGCAGGGCGGCGATCCCGGGATGGCTCTTCAGCACGGCCGAGCGGACCACCAGCCCGACGTTGTCGGGCGGGAACAGCCCCTTGTCGTCGCGGAGCACCACGAGGTTGTCGGCGGAGATCGCCGAGTCGGTGGTGAAGACCTCGCCGGCCGCGCACTGCCCGCCGGCGATCCCGGCCTCGGCGGTGCTGCCGATGTCCTTGTAGTTCGCGGTGGCGTAGGCCGCGTTGTAGGTCCGCGCCAGCCCGGGCACGCCGTCGGCGCGGGTGCGGAACTCGGACATGATGCAGAGGACCGGGGCGGCGGACGTGCCGCTCCCGCCCGAGCCGCCCGAGCTCCCACATCCGGGGACGAGCAGCGAGGCGGCGGTGACGGCGGCGAGCGCGAGGCTGCGGTGCATCTCAGCCCTCCTCCCAGGTGGCGGGGACCACCACCCGCTCGACCAGGCCGAGCAGCCAGTCGGCGAGCAGCGCGAGCGCCGCGACCAGGACGGCGCCGACCACGACGATACGCGAGGCGGGCTCCAGCCCGGCGGCGGTCAGCCCCGACTCGATGACGTCGCCGAGGCCGCCCCCGCCGACGAAGTTGCCCAGGGTGGCGGTGCCCACGACGAGCACCAGCGCGGTGCGCAGGCCGGCGAAGACCACCGGCGAGGCGAGCGGCAGCTCCACCCGGAGCAGCACCTGGAGGGGCGACATCCCCATGCCCCGGGCCGCCTCGATCGCGTCGGCGTCGACCCCGCGCAGCCCCGCCATGGTGTTGCGCAGGATCGGCAGCACCGCGTAGACGACCAGCGCGATCACCGTGGTGCGGAAGGTGAACCCGGTCACGGTGAAGACCAGGGCGAGCAGGGCGATGCTGGGGATCGCCTGACCCAGGTTGGCGGCGAGCAGCACCGGCAGGCGCACCCCCGGCCCGCCCCGCGCCGCGGCCACGCCGAGCGGCAGAGCGAGCGCGGCGGCGATGAGGAAGGAGGTGACGCTGAGCTCGACGTGCTGGGTCAGCCGGGTGCCGATGAAGTCCGGCGACAGCACCCCCGCCTCCTCCGGGGGGACGTCGGCGCCGTGCACCCAGAGGTAGAGGGCGAGCAGCGTCAGCCCCACCGCGACCGGGGTGGTGGCGAGGCGCAGCCGTCCCGGCCGCCGGGTCGCGATCATCCGGCGTCCGCCACGGCGCGGCGGATCGCCTCGGCGTCGACCACCCCCAGCACGCGGCCGTCCTCGGTCACCGCGGCGCGGCCGTCGACCGAGCGCAGCACCGCCTCGAGCGCGTCACGCAGGCTGCCCCCGGCGTCGACGGTCCGCTCCCGCGGGGCGCCGTCGTGGGGGCGCAGCGCCGCCGCAGAGACCGGCACCAGCGCCAGCCGGCGCAGGGTGCGGTCGCCGCCGAGGAAGCCGGCGACGAAGTCGGAGGCGGGATGGGCGAGCAGCTCGGCGGGGGTCGCGACCTGGGCGAGCCGGCCCCCGGCGCGGAGCAGCGCGACCCGGTCGCCGAGGCGCAGCGCCTCGTCGATGTCGTGGGTCACCACCATCACGGTCTTGCGCACCCGCGCCTGCACCCGCAGCAGCTCGCCCTGGAGCCGCAGCCGGGTGATCGGGTCGAGCGCGCTGAAGGGCTCGTCCATCAGCAGCACCGGGGGATCGGCGCCGAGCGCGCGGGCCACCCCGACCCGCTGGCGCTCGCCGCCGGAGAGCGCCCGCGGCAGCCGGTCTGCGTACTCCGCCGCCGGCAGCCCCACGAGCTCGAGGAGCTCGTCGACGCGCCCGCGGATGCGGCCGCGCTCCCAGCCGAGCAGCCGCGGCACCGTGGCGATGTTCTCGGCGACGCTGAGGTGGGGGAAGAGACCGGCCTGCTGGATGACGTAGCCGATGGAGCGGCGCAGCTCCTCGACGCCGCGCTCGCGGGTGTCGCGCCCGTCGATGCGGATCACCCCCGAGGTCGGCTCGATGAGGCGGTTGATCATCCGCAGCGTGGTGGTCTTGCCGCAGCCCGAGGGGCCGCAGAGCACCAGCAGCTCGCCGGCGCCGATCTCCAGGGAGAGGTCGTCGACGGCGACGCGCTCGCCGTAGCGGCGTCCGACATGCTCGAGGCTGATCATCCCGCGCGGCCCCGCGAGAGCCCGCGCTCGAGGGTGGCGAGCAGAGCGTCGGCCCCGACCGCGAGGACGCAGACGAGCAGCGCCCCGGCGAAGATGGCGTCCCGATCGCTGCCGCGGATGCCCTCGAGCAGCGGCTGGCCGAGGTCGTCGGCACCCACCGCCGCTCCCACGGTCGCGATCGCCACCACCATCACCGTGGCCTGGCGCAGCCCGGCGACGATCACCGGCAGCGCGAGCGGCAGCTCGACGCGGAGCAGCACCTGGCGCGGCCGCATCCCCATCCCCCGCGCGGCCTCGACCACCGCGGGGTCGACCGAGCCCAGCCCGGCGCGGGTGTTGCGGACGATGGGGAGCAGCGCGTACAGCGCGAGCCCCACCTCGACGGCGGCGTTGCCGATCCCCAGCAGGATGGTGAGCAGCCCGAAGAGCGCGAAGCTGGGGATGGTGAGGATCACCCCGGTGGTCGCCAGCGCGACGGTCTCGAGCCGGGGCCGGCGCGCCGCCAGGATCCCGAGGGTCAGCCCCACGACGATCGCCGCCGCCATCGCCACCGCGACGATCTGGAGGTGGGTGAGCAGCTGCGGGCGCAGCGTGTCCCAGTGGCTCCCCAGGTAGCGCAGCGTGCTCAGCGCGCGCTCAGCGGGAGAACCAGAGGCCGAAGCCCGAGGTGTAGTAGAGGAGCACGACGATCAGCACGGCGCAGCCGGAGACGCCGACGAAGAGCCAGAGCAGCAGCTGCGACCGGCGCGACGGCTCGCTCAGCGGGATCGAGCTCACGAAGCGGCGCGGGGGCTCCTTCGGGCGCGCCACCGGGTCCTGCTCAGTGTCCATGGCAGGTTTGAATGTAGCGCGTGGGGGCGGGCGTGAATGCGCCCCGGATCAGGCGCCGCGGGCTCGCTGCAACTTTCGGTCCTGGGATGTACGGATCGATCCGACCGAGACCTCGCCGTCCTCGAGCAGGTCCTCGGTGCCGGTGGCCAGCGCCCGGATCAGCCGCCGAACGTCGGTCCAGGCGCGGACCGCGACGCGGTGCTGGGCGGTGTTCGGCTCGAGCTGGTCGAGGATGTCCACCGCGACGTCGAGATCGCGGCGGGCGGCGCGCAGGGCGCGCAGCGCCGGGTGCGACTGGTCGAGCCGGGCCGGTTCGGGGCTGCTCATCGCGGGCTCCTCCTGGGGCCCCGCCGGGCCCCGCCTGCTCCGACCTCCCCCACCCCCGGGGGAGGGACGCTGCCGCGTCTCCACTTCGACGCGCCAGGCCACCGATTTCCTACGCGCGGCGTCCGGCTCCGCCACCTTCGCCACCTCGCGGTGCATCATCTGAGCCGGCGAGGCCAGGGGGCCGCGTCCCCGGACGAGGAGGAGGACTGATGGAAGGACCGCGTCGACTCCGGTGGGCGGCGGTGCTCGCGGCCGGGCTGATCACCGCGTGTGGCAGCGGCGCCGGCGGCGGCGGGGCGAGCGCCCAGACCAGCGCGCCGCCCTCCGGTCCGGCGACGCTCAGCGTGAGCGTCGGCGGGGTCGACCCCGGCCATCCCGAGCGTGACCTGCTCGCCTTCTACCCGTCCACGCTGAGCGCCCATCCCGGCGACACGCTGAAGCTTCCCAACCCCACCGTCGGGACGCCCCACACCGTGACCTTCGGGGTGCTGCCCGACCACTCCAACCAGCCGCAGCTGATCCTCCCCGGGGTGGGCTTCACCCCGATCGCGGGCGGTCCGTGCATCAGCACCCAGCCGGTGACCGCGACCGCCACCACCTGCCCGGGCGCTCCCGCCGGGGCGCCGCCGGCGGCGACCGGGACGCCGCCCGTGGAGGTCACCCTCCCCGGTCCCTTCGCGGGGCAGCCCTTCTACAACACCGGCATCTTCGTCGGCGGCCAGTCCGTGACCCTGCCGCTCTCGCCCGACATCAGGCCGGGCGCCTACCGTTTCATCTGCATGCTCCACCCGACCATGGTCGCCACCCTCACCGTGGTGGCGCCGGGCAGCCCGACCCAGACCACCGCCGCGCTGACCAGCGCCGCGGGACGCCAGCTCAGCGCCGACCGGGCCGACGGGGCCACGGTCGCCACGGGCGTGGCCACCCCGCCGGCGGGCACCATCCAGGCGGGTGCGGTGGGGAGGGCGATGAGCGTCAACCAGTTCTTCCCCAGCGCCCTGACCGTCGCCGCCGGGCAGACGGTGACGTGGCGGGACGAGAGCTACGAGCCCCACGTCGTGGTCGTCGGCCGGCAGATCACCCCCGATGACCCGCTCGTCTTCGGGGCGCCCACCCCCGCGTCGGGGAGTCCGTACAGCACCGGCCTCGCCGTGTCCGGGCTCTTCGGCGCCAGACCCTTCCCGTCGACGAGCTACGCGCTGACCTTCCCCACCGCCGGGACCTACTCGTACATCTGCGCGATCCATCCCGGGATGGCCGGGGTGGTCAGGGTGACGTGAGCGAGCCCACCCCGCCCGCCGAGGCGCTGCGGCGCATCGCCTTCCTGCTCGAGCGGGCGCTCGAGCCGAGCTACCGGGTGCGCGCCTTCCGCCGCGCCGCGGCGACCGTCGACGGGCTGCCCGAGGGCGAGCTCGAGCGCCGGGTGCAGGCGGGCACGCTCCGCCAGCTCCCCGGCATCGGCGAGGTGATCGCCCTGGTGATCACCGAGGCGTGGTCGGGCGAGGTGCCCGTCTACCTGCGCCGGCTCGAGGCGACCGAGGGCGAGCCGGTCGCACAGGCCGGCGCCGCGTTGCGCGCCCTGCTGCGCGGCGACTGCCACGTCCACTCCGACTGGTCCGACGGCGGCAGCCCGATCGAGGAGATGGCCACCTCGGCGCGCGCCCTGGGCCACGAGTACATGGTGCTCACCGACCACTCGCCGCGGCTGAAGGTGGCCCGCGGGCTGACCGCCGAGCGGCTCCGCAACCAGCTCGAGGTGGTCGCGGAGATCAACACCCGGCTCGCCCACTTCCGCATCCTCACCGGAATCGAGGTCGACATCCTCGAGGACGGCGGCCTCGATCAGGAGCCGGAGCTCCTCGCGCGGCTCGACCTGGTCGTCGCCAGCGTACACTCCGAGCTGCGCATGCCCGCGGCGGAGATGACCCGGCGGATGCTCGCCGCGGTCGCCAACCCCCACACCGACGTGCTCGGCCACTGCACCGGGCGGCTGGTCAGGGGCCGCGGCCGCCCGGAGTCGGAGTTCGACGCCCCCGCGGTCTTCACCGCCTGCCGGGAGCACGACGTCGCCGTGGAGATCAACTGCCGCCCCGAGCGCCTCGACCCGCCGAAGCGGCTGCTGCGCCTCGCCGTCGAAACCGGCTGCCGCTTCTCGGTCGACACCGACGCCCACGCTCCCGGACAGCTCGACTGGCAGATCATCGGCTGCGAGCGCGCCGCCGCCTGCGGAGTTGATGCCGGATCGGTCATCAACACCCAGGACGCGGGCGCGCTCGTCGATTGGACGAGGGGCAGGGCCTCCCCCTCGTAGCCTCAGTCGGCCTGGGTGCGGTCCCAGTACTCCTGAGACCCGGCGAGGAGCATGACCAGCTCCTCGTCACGCACCCCGTGCTGCAGCAGCGAGGTCCAGTAGTCGAGGCCGTGCGGATCCGGATCGCGCCAGAGGATCTGGAGGTAGACGGCGGTGACCCGATTGCGCATCGACTCGTCGCTGAAGAGCAGCATGGAGGCGAGCTGTGCCGGGGGCGTGCCGATCGAGAGCCGGTGCGTCCAGTAGTTCAGGCCGTCCGTGTCGGGGTCGCGGCCGAGGATGTCGTCGTACAGGCTCGTCACCAGGCCGCTGCCGGCCCGGGCGGCGGTGACGTACTCCGGAGAGGTGAGGAAGGAGAGCTCCAGGCTCTCGTCGGTCCCGATCGCGGGCATGCCCGGGTAGACGGTCCCGGTGAGCCCGGACCAGATCCTGGTCACCCAGTACTTCAGGCCGTCGGGGTCGGGGTCGCGGCCGAGGAACCTCTGATAGGCGGACGTCACCACGTTGACGACGTTCTCCTTCGAGAATGCCAGCGCTCCGGCTGCCTGGGTGCGGTCGAGGTGACCCCATTCGAGCTCCGAGATCAGGTAGCCGGAGTCATACCTGCGCCCGAGGATGTCGTTGTAGAGCTGGCGCACGTAGCGCTCGTCCGCGCTGACCGGTCCGACGACGTCCTCCACGACCTCGTTGGACGTGGCCGATGCGAAGGCGGCATCCCCGGAGTAGACGGCGGTGACGTGCCGCTCGTAGCCGGTGGTGGCATCCAGCGCGACGCTGATCCCGGCGTACGCCACGTCGTCGAGAGGGAAGGTCGCGATCGCAGTGCCCCCGTCCTCGAAGGTCACCGACCCGGTCGCGTACGGCTGACCCGGCGGGGTGGTGACGACCGCGTCGAAGATGACGTGCTGCCCGGGGACGCTCGGGTTGGTCCGGGACGACAGATCCACGGTCACGGGCACCGTGCCGGTGGTGTCGGCGAGGGCGGTGGCGGGGTGGGCGGCGGACACCAGGCCCAGGATGGAGGCGGCCGCCACGACGAGCGCGGGCAGCCGGCGGCGGTGCGACGGCATCGGGACTCCTTGAAGGCATGCCGGATCCGGCGCCGGCGCCTCCGCATCTCACACCGGAGCGCTCAGCCCGGCGCCGCCGGTCGTCGGGCTGAGTCGCACCCGGTGCGTTGAGGGGACGCCGGCGTCACCCGCCCGTGCCACGCGGCTTCGCGGACCCGTCAGGCGGGCACCACGTCGAGGATGCGGTCGACGGAGCCGTCGGGGACGACGCAGGTCTGGAACTGGGCGACCACGTCGGAGCTGGTCACCGGGGGCACGCCGTTCGCGGCGGTCCAGTCGGCTCGGACCGAGGACACCCGCCAGACGTGGGCGGTGCCGGCGCCGTCGTGGTAGGTGATGATCGCGCCCACCCCGATGTGCATCAGCGGGGTGAAGACGCCGGCGTTGTGGCCGACGAAGTACAGCACGTTGTGCATGCAGGTGTCGATCGCCGCCATGGCGTGGGTCAGCTCGGTGTGGCCGCTGCAGTCGCTGTAGACGCCGACCGCGGTGTGCAGGGTGCCGTCGTCGCTGGTGAGCAGGTTGCGCACCACGACCGGGGCGGGCGGGGGAGGGGGCGGGGCCGCGACCGGGGCGGTGTGGTGGACCACCACCGGCGCGGGCACCGCGACGGGGGCGGACGCCGCCCGCTGCACCACGGGGACCGGGGTCGGCGCCTGGGTCGCGACCGTGGCGGGCGCAGGGGCGGGGGTGGGGGTGGGCGCGGCGGCCTGCGCCGGGCGGCTGACCGCGGACGCGGACAGACCGGAGATGGGAGCGGTCTCGGCGGCGTGCACGATGGCGAACGCGCCGGTGAACGAGATCGCGGCGGCGAACGCTGTGACCAGCGCGCGCTGGGGCATGGCAGCACTCCGTGCTGTCGGCCCCGGTTGGCGACCCTTGGTAACCCGGCGGTCTGCGAGAGATCCGTGGCTTTGCGTCCCCTCCTCGCGGAGGGTTTGCCTTTGTCAGTGGTGCCGACGGCTGCAGTGTCGCCGCCCGGCGCCCGGCCGGGGGCGCACGCGACCCCCTCTCCACCCGGCTCGCCGCCGCCGTGACCGGGGGATCGGAGAACGCAACAGCGGTCAGGCCACCGTCACACGATGTGGGGTTTTGCCCGGCCTCAGTACGCCGCCAGCCTCAGGATCGCGGCCTCCACCGCGGCGCTGTGGGGGAGGATCGCGTTCTCCTCGGCGGCGTTGTAGGGGAGGTGGCAGTCGTCGGCGCCGATCCGCAGCACCGGGGCGTCGAGCTCGGTGAACAGCTCCTCGGCGATGAAGGCGGCGATCTCGGCCGCCGGCCCCATGGTCCGGTTGGCCTCGTGGAGGAGCAGCACCTTGCCGCTCCGGGCCACGCTGCGTGCGACCGCCTCGCGATCGAAGGGCGAGACCGTGCGCAGGTCGAGGATCTCGGTCTCGACCCCCGCGGCGGCGCACCGGCCGGCCGCCTCGCGGGCCAGGTGGACGCCCATCCCATAGGTGATGACGGCGACGTCACCGCCCTCTCGGTCGATCCGCGCGACCCCGAGCGGGATGGGGGACAGGTCCTCGGGCAGCACCTCGCGGCCACGGCGGTAGAGCGCCTTGTGCTCGAAGAAGAGCACCGGGTCGTCGTCGCGGATGCTGGCGAGCAGCAGCCCGGCGGCGTCGCTCGGGGTGGCGGGGACAACCACCCGCAGCCCGGGGATGTGGCCGTAGAGCGCCTCGATGCTCTTGGAGTGGTAGACGCCGCCGTGGACGCCGCCGCCGCAGGGGGCGCGGAAGACGGCGGGCACGCCCCAGCCCCCGACGCTGCGCCAGCGCATCGTCGCCGCCTGGTTGACGATCTGGTCGTAGGCGGGGTGCATGTAGTCGGCGAACTGAAACTCCGCCACCGGGCGCAGCCCCATCATCGCGGCGCCGATCGCCGCGCCCCCGATGACGATCTCGGAGATCGGGGTGTCGAGCACCCGCAGCGGGCCGAACTCGGCCTGCAGCCCCTCGGTGACCCTGAAGACCCCGCCCTTGCGGCCGACGTCCTGGCCGAGCACGACCACGCTGGGGTCCCGCGCCATCTCGGCGCGCAGGCAGCCGTTGAGCGCCTGGACCATGGTGCTGCCGGCGGCGGGCTCAGTCACCGAAGACCCCCATCCAGCTCGCGTAGCGCGCCGGCTGGGCGACGCCGCCGTGCGGCGGATCGCCGGCGAACAGCCAGCGCCGCGCCCGCTCCGGCGCCGGCTGGGGCATCGCCAGCGCGAGGTCCTCGTCGGCGACCACCTGCTCGCGCGCCTCGCGGACCATCCGGTCGTCCTCGTCGAGGCTGAGCAGGCCACGCTCGACCAGGGTGTCGCGCAGCCGCGGCAGCGGGTCGGCGGCGGTGGCGGCGGCGCGCTGCTCCTCGTCGCGGTAGAGATCGTCGTCCTGCGACGAGTGCGGGGTGATCCGCGGCACCAGCATCTCAACCAGGCTCGGCCCCTCGCCGCCCCGGGCCCGCTCGATCGCGGTGCGGGCGGCGTGGTGGACCGCCTCGGCGTCGGTGCCGTCGACGGTGATCCCGGGCATGCCGTAGGCGGCGGCGCGGTCGCTCACCCGCTCGAGCGGCATCTGCAGCGCCTGGGGCACGCTGATCGCCAGGCCGTTGTTCTCACAGAGGAAGACCACCGGCAGGCGGTGGACCGCGGCGAGGTTCATCGCCTCGTGGGTGGCGCCCTCGCTGGTGGCGCCGTCGCCGAACCAGGTCACCGCGACGCTGTCCTCGCCGCGCACCCGTGCGGCGTAGGCGGCGCCGACAGCGTGGGGGAGCTGGGCGGCGATCGCCGAGGAGACGCTGCCGATCCGCAGGCTCGGGCTGGAGAGGTGCATGGTGAGCTGGCGGCCGCCCGAGTGCGGATCGGCGGCGCGGGCGAGGGCGCCGAGCAGGATCTCGTACGGGGTCACGCCCAGCGCGAGGCCCACCCCCATGTCGCGGTAGTACGGCCAGGCGGAGTCGTGGCCGCGGCGCATCGCCGCGACGCTCGCGATCTGGGCGACCTCGTGGCCGCGCGCGGTGAGCACGAAGCCGGCGCGGCCCTGGCGGGCGAGCAGCCAGAGCTGCTGGTCGACCGCCCGGGTGCGCACCGCGACGCGGTAGATGCGCAGCAGCAGGGTGGGGGAGATCGGGGCGGCGTCCGGCACGCTCACGGGCAGCCGATGATACGTCGGGAGCCGGGTCGGGTCAGCCGGTGGCGGCGCGGGGGCTGTTGCGCTGGGGCGCCGGAGGCAGCGTGCCCTCGGGCTTGTAGGCCACCGCGCTGTCGCGCTTCTCCTTGGCGCGGTACAGGGCGATGTCGGCGCGCTGCACCACCTCGTCGGCGTTGGCGGCGTCGGTCGGGAAGACGGCGACGCCGACGCTGACCGTCACCGGGACCTTCGGCCCCCGGATCCCCGCGGTCTCGGTGCGGATCGCCTCGCGGAGCCGCTCGGCGACCTCGAGTGCCTCGTGGCCGCCGGCGCCGGGCAGGAGCACCAGGAACTCCTCGCCGCCGTAGCGGTAGGCGTGGTCCGACCCCTGGCGCAGCCCCTGGGTCATCAGCACCCGGCCGATGACCCGGAGGATCTCGTCGCCGACGCGGTGTCCGTAGGTGTCGTTGTAGGTCTTGAAGTGATCCACGTCGGCGAGGAGGACGCTGAGCGGGTAGCCGATGCGCTCGGCGCGCACGACCTCCTCCCCGAGGCGCACGTCGAGCGCCCGCCGGTTGCCGAGCCCGGTCAGGGCGTCGGTGACGGAGCGCTCCTCGGCGAGCGCGCGGAGCTTTTCGCGTTCACGGGTGATGGCGACGGTGAGGAAGGTGACGATGGCGACGATGAAGAGCCGGAAGCCGAGCTCGTCCCAGTGGATCTGGAAGGCCGCCGGGTGCACCGCAGGCTTTCCGTAGAGCTTCGGATTCGCCAGCGCCTTCTTGATGATCCCCGCCTGCGGCGGGCCCTGTCCGATTGTCTCCCCGATCCGCCGGGACGCG
>DATARS010000157.1:0-8310 GCA_036269455.1 Candidatus Dormiibacterota bacterium
CTTCGTGGTGGTCCCGAACTGACCGTTTGGACAGCGCTGCGCGCCAGCCGAACTGACCGTTTGGACAGCGCTGCGCGCCAGCGCAGCAGCTCCAGGGGGAAGGCTGTCAGCGACGAAGGAGCTGATGGCCTGGGGGCATACCTGCCCCCCTCGTCGGCAGCGCGTCAGCGCTGCGAGCAGTGGAGGTGTGCTGCGCGTCAGCGCAGCCGCCGAAGGCGCGAAACCGCTGCGCGTCAGCGCAGCAGCTCCAGGGGGAAGGCTGTCAGCGACGAAGGAGCTGATGGCCTGTGGGCATACCTGCCCCCCTCGTCGGCAGCGCGTCAGCGCTGCGAGCGTTAAAACACTCACTAGCCGGCGGCGAGGCGGTGCCGGTGCGCCCGGGACGCGAGCAGCTCCTCCGGGGACAGCGCGCAGAGCTCCTCGAGGTGGCGCACCAGGGTCCCGCGCAGCGCCGCGACGGCGAGCTCGGGGTGGGCGTGGGCGCCGGGCGCGGGCTCGGGAATCAGCTCATCGACGAGTCCGAGCAGGTGGGCGGTGTCGACCCCGGGGCGCATCGCCGCGGCGGCGCGGGCGCGCTGGGCGGCGTCGCGGTAGAGGATCGCCGCGCAGGTCTCCGGGGGCGCCACGGTGTAGACCGCGTTCTCCAGGGCGAGCACCCGGTCGGCGACGCCGAGCGCGAGCGCGCCGCCGCTGCCGCCCTCGCTGAGCACCGCGCTGACGATGGGCACGCGCAGGCGGAGCATCAGCGAGAGCGAGGCGGCGATCGCCCAGGCCTGGCCGCGCTCCTCGGCGCCGACCCCGGCGTGGGCGGCGGGGGTGTCGATGAGGCAGATCACCGGGAGCGAGAAGCGCTCGGCGAGCTGCATCAGCCGCTGCGCCTTGCGATAGCCCTCGGGGTGGGGCATGCCGAAGTTGTGCAGCGCCCGGGTCAGCGAGTCCGAGCCCTTCTCCTGGCCGATGACCATCACCCAGCGCCGGCCCAGCCGGGCGGTGCCGCCGATGACCGCGCGGTCGTCGCCGAAGAGCCGGTCGCCGCGCAGCTCGGTGAAGTCGGTGAGGATGCGGGCGATCACCTGCAGCGCCCGCGGCCGCGCCGGATGACGGGCGAGGTCGACGGCGGCGATCGCCTCACGCTCGCGGGCGGCGGCGGCGGTGGCGGCGGTGGCGGCGGTGTCCATCAGCGTGTCCCGCTCAGGGCGCGGAGCACCCGACCCGCGGTGGCACGCAGCTCGGCGCGCGGCACCACGGCGTCGACCATGCCGTGGGCGAGGAGGAACTCTGCGGTCTGGAAGCCCTCGGGCAGGCGGGTGTGCGCCGCCTGCTCGATCACCCGCCCTCCGGCGAAGCCGATCCGCGCGTGCGGCTCGGCGAGGATCACGTCGGCCTGGGTGGCGAAGGAGGCGCTGACCCCGCCGAAGCAGGGGTCGGCGAGCACGCTGACGTAGGGGAGGCGGGCGTTGGCGAGCAGGGTGGTGCCGGTGGTGCAGCGTGCCATCTGGGCGAGGGACACGATCCCCTCCTGCATCCGCGCGCCGCCGGACACGCAGACCCCGAGCAGGGCGCGCCGCTCGTCGGCGGCGAGCTCGCAGGCGCGGGCGAAGAGCTCGCCGGCGACCGATCCCAGCGAGCCGCCGAGGAAGGCGAACTCCATGCACATCAGCACTGCGGGCACCCCCTCGACCTCCGCGCGCGCGGTGAACACCGCCTCCCCGGCGCCGCTCTCGGCGCGGGCGGCGAGGATCCGCGCCGGGTACGGGGCGCCGTCGTCGAAGCCGAGCGGGTCGCGGTCCTCGACCGCGGTGTGCACCACGTCCAGGCTGCCGGGGTCGGCGAGCTGGGCGGCGCGGGCGGCGGCGGGGACCCGGGCGTGGTGGCCGCAGGCGGGGCAGACCCCGAGGGTCTCCTCCCAGCGGGCGGCGAGCACCCGGCGCGGGCATGCGGGGCAGGCGACGGTGCCGGGTGGGGCGACCGGGCGCAGCCGGGGTCCCGGGCCGCGCAGCGGGACGCCGCGCAGGCTCACCGCTGCGGTGGCTCGAGCGACCATTCCAGGGCGACGCCGCCCCAGGTCGCGCCCGAGCCGAAGGCCACCGAGACGATGCGGTCGCCGCGCCGCAGCCGCCCCTGGCGGTCGGCGTCGGCGAGCGCGAGGGGGATGGAGGCGCTCGAGGTGTTGCCGAACCGGTCGCCGTTGAAGAACACCCGGTCCATGCCCACGCCGAGCCGCTTCGCGGTGGCCTCGACGATGCGCAGGTTGGCCTGGTGGGGGATGACGTGGTCGACCTCGTCGACGCTCCAGCCGGCGTCGGCGCAGAGCCCCTGTCCCATCTCGGTGAGTCGCTCGACGGCGAGCCGGAATGTCCCCTTCCCCGCCATGCGGACGCCGGGCTCGCCGTCCGGCTCCTCGGGGGGACCGCCGTAATAGATGAGATCGGCGCTGCCGCCGTCGGCCCCCCAGCGGGCGGCGCAGATCCCACCGCCGGTGGAGGCGCCGAGCACCACCGCGCCGGCGCCGTCGCCGAAGAGCACGCAGGTGGAGCGGTCGCTGTAGTCGACCAGCCGGGTCATCGCTTCGCTGCCGATCACCAGGACGGTGCCGAGGCGCCCGTTCTTGATCAGCGACTCGGCGACCACCAGGCCGTAGATGAAGCCGCTGCAGGCCGCGCCGAGGTCGAAGGCGGGGATCCCGCCGAGGTCGAGCCGGCGCTGCACCAGGCAGGCGGTCGAGGGGAAGAGCGTGTCCGGGCTGGCGGTGGCCACCAGGATGGCGTCGACCGGGGGGTTGCCGGCGCGCTCGAGCGCCACCCGGCCGGCGGCCGCGCCCATCGTCGAGGCGGTCTCGCCCGAGGCCATGCGCCGGCGCTCGCGGATGCCGGTGCGCTCCATGATCCAGGCGTCGGAGGTGTCGACCCGCGCCTCGAGCTCGGCGTTGGTGATCACATCCTCGGGGAAGTAGGAGCCGAGGCCGAGGATCCCGGCGCGGACCCGGGGGGCGCTCGAGGGCGTGTCGAGTGACAGCGTCGCGGTGCTGTTCGTCGGCGGAGGGCTCGCCATCGTGTCGATGGTAAGCGTCGCCGGCATCCCCGGTTACGGTCCGCCCTCCCGCGAACCCGGGGCCTGCCGCAGGGCACAGCCACACGCTAATGTTTCACCCTGCCGAAACGACGCCACACCACCACGCGTTTGGTTGGACACCCAATGAGTACCTCTGATCCGTCCCTCCAGCTCAGCCGGCCGTCCCCACGCTTCCGTCTTCGCTCGCGCCGCGGCGTCGTCGCCGGGATCACCGCCGCCGCCCTCGTCACCGCCGCGGTGGTGGGGTCGGGCGCCGGCCTGGGCGTCTACCACGACCAGCAGAGCAAGCTGACCGCGGCCCGGGCCGACCGCGCCGCCGCCGAACGGGTGATCGCCGCCGCCGTGGCGCGCGCCCAGAGCGACGGCATCAGCACCACCCAGCTCGGGCCGGTGCTCTCCGCCGAGGCCTCCTACCTCTCCGGGAGCCCGATCGCCCCGCACCTGCACTGGTTCGACAACGGCGAGATCGGCCGCCTCCAGCGCCAGGCGGCGGAGCTGCGCGGGCTCGTGGGCAGGGTCGACGCGATCCAGGTCTCCGCGACCGGGGGCGCCCGCGACCGTGTCGCCAGCGTGCTCGCCTCGCTCGACAGCGCCATCGCCGCGGCCCAGTCGGTGGGTCTCGACGCCAGCGGCGACGCCGCGTTCCTCTCCGGGGTGCGCGACACCGTCGCCCGTGCCGGCACGCCCACCCAGGTCGACGCTGCGGTGGTGGCGGTCGGCCAGCACCTCACCGCGCTCAATCAGCGCACTGACGCCAAGCGTGCCGCCGACGCCGCGCTCGCCGCCCTGAACGCCAGCCAGGCGCGCGCCCAGGGGGCGGTCGCCCGGGCCGACGGGCTGGTCACCCAGGCGGCGCGGTTCCCGCAGCTCCAGGTGCAGCCGTTGGTGGCGGCGATCGCCGCGGTCCACCCGCAGCTGGCCGCGGCCACCACCCAGGACCAGTTCGATGCGGTGACCAGCGCGGTCACCCCGCCGGCGAACGGCATCTCCTCGCTGCTCGGGGCGCGCTCCCAGGCCTACGCGGCGATGGCGAGCGCCCGCCAGGCGGTGCAGACGGCGATCAGCTACAAGATCGACCCGGGGAACGTCCCCTCCCAGCTCGACGCGCTCCAGTCGCAGCTCGACACCGCCGGCACCGCCGACGGCTTCACCGCGGTCGCCGGCCAGGCGAGCGCGCTGGTGGCGCCGCTCAACGCCAGGGTGGTGACGGCCAGCCTCGGGGTGGGCAAGGTCATCGTGATCAGCCTCAAGGACCAGCAGCTCGCCGCCTACCAGGACGGGGCCACGATCGTCACCACCCCGGTGACCACCGGCCGTCCGGCGCTGCCGACCCCGACCGGCAACTTCCAGGTGCTGCGCAAGAGCCACCCCTGGCTGATGCACTCCGACTTCCCGCGATGGTCGCCCTACTGGTACCCGGACAGCCCGGTCACCTACGTGCTCTGGTTCACCAACCAGGGCCACGGCATCCACGACGCCCCCTGGCGCGGCAGCTATGGACCCGGCACCGAGGCCGCCGGCTCCCACGGCTGCGTCAACGTCCCCTTCGCCGCCGAGAAGGTGCTCTTCAGCTGGGCGGACATCGGGACCCGGGTGGTGATCCGCGCCGAGTCGCTCAACGCCCCCGCCCCGGCCTCGAGCGCATCCGGGACCCCGGCTCCGAGCGGCCACTGAGCCGCCCCCGGCCAGGACCCGGACTCGGTATCCTCACCAGCCGATGAACCTCTTCACCGGGATGACGGATCACGAGATCGTCTCCTCGATCCTCGGGTTCCTGCTCTTCAACGGCTACGTGGTGCTGCTGGTGATCTCGCTGGCGGCCTTCTGGGTGAGCAGCCGGCCGCGGCGCGGGCGGGTGCGGGTCAACTCGCTCTGGCACCTCGTGGCCACCTTCTGCCTGATGTGGGCGTTCATCTCCACGGTCTGGGCCGCGCCGGTCGAGAAGTCCTTCATCGACGCCGCCCAGCAGCCGGCCGAGCCGTTCTTCCAGGGCGAGCGCTTCGGCAAGGTGATCATCGGGCTGATCCTCGCCGGCGTCGCGGTGGTCTGCATGATCATCGGCGCGGTGCGCACCGGCCGGGAGAACCGTGCCGCCGCCGAGCGGGTGCTCCGCGCCGAGACCCCCGCGGGGGTGGGTTAGCCGCTACCCTCCACAGGCCATGAGCCAGTGGCGCCGGGTCGAGCTCTACACCACCTTCCTGCGGCTGTCCGGCGAGCTCGAGGGGCCCGCCGAGCAGCGGCTCACCGACCTCGTCGCCGAGTGCGGCCCGGTGCTCGAGCTCCGCGGCGCGGTCGTCGATCCCGCCCTCGACAACGCCCGCGCGCTGATCGCCGCGGACGGCGAGCGCCGGCTCAGCGCGGTGCGATCGGCGATCACCCTGGTCTGCCCCCGCGACCAGGCGGGGGAGACGGCCCGCCACCGCGAGGGCTGGACCGAGAAGCTCCGGCTCCCGGTGCAGCTCCACGCCTCGGCGTTCTCGATGCTCGGCGAGGTCCACCTCGAGCCCGGCGCCGGCCTCGCCGAGCTGCTCTGCGACGGCGACGCCGGGTTCGTCCCGGTGACCAACTTCTCGGCGCTCTGGTTTGCCGGCGCCGGCGAGCCCCGGGCGGTGCAGCGCGGCTTCGCCCTGGTCAACTGCGCCCACCTGGTCGGCTTCGGTCCCGCCCCTCCCAGGTGAACCCGAGCTTCACCATGCTCCGGGCGCCGACGGCCCAATGATGCGGGGACTCCCCAGGCCGTCGTGCTTCGCATGACAGCCTTCCCCTGCCGTATCCTCATGGGCGATCGCTGGCCGGACCGCCCGGCTGAGAGACGCAGAACGCCCCGTCCGGAGACCCCCGCCGGTGGAACGCCTGATCCTCGCCCTTCGGTCCGACTACGGATGCCTGGTGATCGTGCTGGTGTTCGTGGTGATCATGATCTCGACGATCGTGTTCGCCGACATCGTCACCCCGCCGGCAGCCAACCCGTTCGTCTAGCCTCCGCCGGCACGGCCAGTCCCATCCAGGCATAGGTAGAATGACCCAAGCCACCGCCTCCTCCCGGGGGGCGCAGAGCCGCCGTCGAGGGCTTCCATGGGCCTGAACCCGTACGACACCCCGCGTGGCCGCCTCCATCGCCTGGCGGACATCACCCGCCGTCAGTTCCTGCTCTTCATGGGCATCCTGGCGGCGCTCGCGGCCTCGCTGTTCGGCGGGATCAAGACCCTCGGCTTCCTCTTCCCCAACGCCAACCTCGAGGAGCCGCTGGCCTTCACCGTGGACGTCGATCCCACCGCGATCACCGTGGGCAACCCGCTGCAGATCACCGAGAAGCGCGTCAGCCTGATTCGCGACGACGGCGGCTACTACGCCGTCTATCTGATCTGCACCCACCTCGGCTGCACCCCCAACTACGTGACCAACGTGACCAGCGGCACCGGCGTCGACGACGGCGTCGCCAAGGGGCGCGGCGACCGCGCGGCGGCGGAGCAGATCCCCAACGGCTGGGCCTGCCCCTGCCACGGCAGCCGCTACTTCATCGACTCGACCAACTTCTACGGGCCCGCCCCGCGGCCGATGGACTGGGTGGACGTCCAGTTCAGCCCCTCGGGAAAGCTCGTCGTCGACCGCGGCAAGCTGGTGGTGCAGCGCGGCGCGGGGGTGACCACCAAGCCGGAGTGGCGGCTGGATCCCAACTCCAAGAAGGACAACGGCAAGACCCTGCCGTGAGGCGTGGCCGGCGGAGCCGCCGGCGCAACAGGGACGTGGAGGAGCGATGAGAGCGACGGGCGCCGGACCCAAGCCACTGGTCAAGTTCGCGTCCCAGATCTGGGGCTCGATCTTCCGGCACGGGCTGCCCAGCACCGACAAGGTGGCGGCGCGCACCGCGCTCACCAACTTCTTCCTCCACATCCACCCGGTGCGGGTGAAGAAGTCGGCGATCCGGGTCTCCTACACCCTCTGCCTCGGCGGGCTCTCGTTCTTCCTGTTCATCCTGCTGACGATCAGCGGCCTGTTCCTGATGTTCTATTACATCCCCTCGGTGGACCAGGCCTACCAGAACATCAAGGACCTGCAGTTCGTCGAGACCTTCGGGCTGGTCACCCGCAACCTGCACCGCTGGGCGGCGCACGGCATGGTGATCACCGTCTGGCTGCACATGGCCCGGGTCTTCTACCAGGGCTCCTACAAGCCGCCACGCGAGTTCAACTGGGCGATCGGCTCGATCCTCCTGGTGGTGACGCTGCTGCTCTCCTTCTCCGGCTACCTGCTCCCCTGGGACCAGCTGGCGGTGTGGGCGATCACGGTGGGTACCAACATGGCGAAGTACGCGCCGATCGCCGGTCCCTACACCCGCTACGTGATGCTGGGAGGTCGCACGGTGGGACAGGGAGCGCTCATACGCTTCTACGTCCTGCACGTGGTGGCCTTACCACTGATCGGCTTCATCCTCATGGTGATCCACTTCTGGCGCGTCCGGAAGGACGGGTTCACCGGGGGGCTGTAGGAGTGAGCACAGGAGGCGCGCGGCCATGGCCACGGTAGTCGGCAACGGCGGAGGCTCCGGCGACCGGCCCAACGCGGGTGGTCGCGCCACCGTCCCCGGGCGCCAGCGGGTCACCGGGCCCGAGCTGGCGACACCGCCGCTGGTCGTACGGCGCAGGGAGGAGGAGGAGACCGTCGTCACCTTCCCGGCGCTGGTCTTCCGTGAGCTCCTCGCCGCGATGGCGATCACCGGCTTCCTGATGCTGGTCTCGACCTGGGTGAACGCGCCCCTGCTGCAGCGGGCGAACACGGCGATCACCCCGAACCCGGCCAAGGCGCCCTGGTACTTCCTCGGCCTCCAGGAGCTGCTCGAGCGCTTCCCGCCGGTGATGGCGGGCGTGGCCTTCCCCACCTTCGTGATCGTGGGGATGATGCTCACCCCCTACCTCGACAAGAACCCCAGCCGGCGGCCCCAGGACCGCAAGGTGGCGATCGTGCTGATGACCATCTACATCATGCTCGCCGTGGCGTTCGTGGTGATCGGGGTGTTCTTCCGCGGCGTCGCCTTCACCTGGCAGTGGGACCGCCTGCTCGGCCATCCGGGGGTGAATCCCGGCACATGAGCTCGGCCATGACCAGGCTGTTCCTGGCTCTCTCCGCCGCCATCCTGGTGCTGACCGGCATCGCCTCGGCGAAGGACAGCAGCGACCGCCACTACCTGGCGGTCCAGGAGCAGTACAAGCGCGACTACCCGGACTCGAAGTTCGACGT
>DATARS010000158.1:0-11838 GCA_036269455.1 Candidatus Dormiibacterota bacterium
GCGCCCGGCGCCCACGCCCACCCCGAGCTCGCCGTCGCGGCGCTGCGCGGGACCCTGGTGCGCCACCTCGAGGAGCTCTGCGCGCTGTCCCCGGAGGAGCTGCTCGCGTCCCGGGCGCACCGGCACCGCCTCGCCGCTGGCTAGTCGAGTGGTCAACGCTCGCAGCGCTGACGCGCTGCCGACGAGGGGGGCAGGTATGCCCCCAGGCCATCAACTCCTTCGTCGCTGACAGCCTTCCCCCTGGAGCTGCTGCGCTGACGCGCAGCTGTTCGCGCCTTCGGCGGCTGCGCTGCGCGCAGCACACCTCCACTGCTCGCAGCGCTGACGCGCTGCCGACGAGGGGGGCAGGTATGCCCCCAGGCCATCAGCTCCTTCGTCGCTGACAGCCTTCCCCCTGGAGCTGCTGCGCTGACGCGCAGCGGTTCGCGCCTTCGGCGGCTGCGCTGCGCGCAGCACACCTCCACTCCCCTTGCCGCCTCTCTACCCCACTCGCAGCAGGAGCACAAGGGTCACGGCGACTCCGGCGGCGGCGCCGAGGAGCTCGGTCAGCGGCGCGGTGACGCCGATGTCGGCGCCGCAGTGACGGCAGCGGCCGCGCAGGGCGAGCCATCCGAGGAGCGGCACCAGCTCGGCCCAGCCGAGCGCGTGCGCGCAGGAGTCGCACTGCGAACGTCCCGCGCAGGCGCGGCGCCAGCCGCGGGCGTGGACGACCCCGGCGAAGGAGGCGAGCGCCGCACCGGCGGCGGCTCCGAGCAGGGGGAGGATCGTCGTGCTCATCGGCGGGCCGGGCCGCCGGCCCCGCCACGGGGCGGGCCGGTCGGCCGCTCGCTCATCCCTTCCTGGCGGGCCGGGTCACCGGACGGTCCGGTGCCGGTCGTCCGCGTCTCGCGCCGCCGGTGCAGTGGCGTCGCGTTCCGCGTCACGGATATAAACCCGCGCTCGACGGAATTCCTGCGCGGGCAGGGAGCCACAGCCGCAACCTGGTCAGGGGATGGGAGTGTGGCCGTCGGACGGGAGGATCCCGGTTACGCTGCCGTCGCTCCGGATGGTGGGCGCGCCGTCGTCCGGGTTGCTCGGGTTGACACGCGCACAGGAATGCGGAGTGGCGTGAATGTACTGTGCCAGCTGGGCATACGCCGGCACCGGACCGGGGGCGCCGGTGGTGGCGTCGGCGTGGTCGTTGCGGTAGGCGTCGACCGCCGCCTGCACCGTGCCCACGTCGGTGCGGCAGGCCGCGTCGCCGCCGCGGTCGTGGACACCGGCCACGTTGAATGCGACGATCGCGGCCAGAACTCCCAGGATCGCGATGACGACGAGGAGCTCGATCAGGGTGAACCCCGCCTCACCCCCGCGGCGCGACCGCACGGGATGTCCCGGCTGCCTCATGACTTCCTCCCGAAGTGAGCGTCGCTCACCGATAGTTGAACGCGCGCGTCGACAAAGTCTTGCCGGGAGCGGGTCCGACTCCGATCTCCACCGACGATCCCGCGGCCGCGGGCGAGCCCGCGACCGTGCCGCTCGCCGCGTAGGTCCCGGGCAGCGGCCCGGCCGGTGCGGCGGCCGTCGGGCAGGAGATGGGGGCGCCGGCGGCGTCGCGCGCGGTCATCGGACCGAAGCTCACCACCGAGCCGCCGACGGTGACGCTCCCGGTGAGCCCGTCGCAGCCGGCGCCGGCGGCGACGGCGCTGCGCGCCAGGGCCGCGGGCGCCTCGGAGAGGGCGCGGGTGGCGTCGGCGGCCGCGGCGCCCGACAGGGTCCCCTGGGCGGTCCCGGCGAGGCGCAGCACCGCCACCCCCCAGAGGGTGAAGAGCCCGAGGAACGCGAGGGCGATGAGCAGCGCCTGGCCGCGCTCGCCGCGACGCCGCCGGGTCAGCACGGCCGCGGGTCCGTGACCAGCGGGCGGGCGACGAACCCGGTCCGCTGGGGATGGGCGGCGGAGCCGGCGGCGAGGTCGACGGCGACGGTGTCGGCGAGACCGCCGGCGGGGTGCGCGGTGGCGGCGAGGCTCTCGACCTCGGGGCCGATCTCCGACGAGGCGGTGGCGCCGCCGGCGGTGAGGCTGTCGCGCCAGAGCACCGTCCCGGCCAGCCGGTAGCGGGCCGCGTCGCAGCCGCCGGCGGCGTCGGGCCAGGCCAGGCAGAGGGTGACGCCCCCGCAGAAGGCGGTCACCGGCTGCGGGCAGGAGCCGAGGACGGTCACCGACGTGATCACGCAGCCGGCGCGCGCGACGTCGGCGGAGACCGAGCGCTCCACCCCGACGGCGTCCGCGGAGCCGCGCAGGTGGTCGGGGACGCCGCCGGCGCCGAGGGTGCGGATGCCGGCGTCGACCGCCGCGGTCAGCCCGACGCCGATCACCGCGAGGATGCTCAGCGAGACGAGCAGCTCGATCAGGGTCATGCCCCACTGACCGTGGCGCCGCCGCCGGGCGGGGATCACGAGCCGGCCCCCTTCCAGACGTCGCGGCGCAGCGTCCGCCCTCCCGAGGTGACGCTCACGGTGACCTCCTGGAGGCCGTAGTCGCAGGTCTCCCCGGGGCCGGCGGTGCAGGAGGCGGCAGCGGTGGCGACGCCCTGCGCGGAGCAGAGCAGCGCGCCGGCACTCACCAGCCCGGTCGCGGAGCGCAGCACCGGCGGGCTCTGCGGGCGGGTCACCGCGCTGACCGCGGCGTCCGCCCCCTGGACGTGCACGGTGTAGCCGGAGGCGGCGCCGCCGGCGCAGGGCAGGTAGGGCGCGGCGCGCAGCTCGTCGGAGGCGGTGCGGAGCGCGGCGGTGAGCGCCGACTGGGCGCGGGCGGCGGCGGCGCTGCGCTCGGCGCCGGCGAAGCCGCCGACCATGGCGGCGACGCCGGTGGTCATCACCGCGACGGTGACCAGCATCTCCACCAGGGTCACGCCGCGCTCGCCGCTGCGCGCGCGCCGGGCGGGTCTCACCGGATCGCCCCGGCGAGCGAGTAGATGGCGCTGACCATCGACACCGCGAGGAAGCCGACCATGCCGGCGACGCCGACGATGAGCGCCGGCTCGGCGACCGCGGTCAGCCGCTTGATGCGGTACTCCAGCTCCTCGCCGTACATCTCCGAGGCCTGGGCGAGGTGGACGTCGAGGGTCCCGGTCTCCTCGCCGACGCGGATCATCTGGGTGACCATCGGCGGGAACAGCCCGGTGCGGCGCAGCGGCCGGCTGAAGCCCTCGCCGACGGTCATCCGGGCGGCGACGTCGCGCAGCGCCCGGCGGTAGACGCGGTTGCCGGTGGTGGCGATGATCACCGGGAGGATCTGAGTGATCGGCACCCCGGCGACGAGCATGTCGCTGAGGGTGCGGCAGAAGCGCTCCACCGCCGCGGCGCGCGCCATCCGGCCGATCAGAGGCAGGCGGAGCACCACCCGGTCGCGGGCCATCCGCCCCGACTCGGTGCGGAGCAGCCGGCCGCCGGCGAGCGCCGCCACCAGCACTCCCAGGGTGATCGCCAGGGCGTTGTCGCGGAGCGTGTCGGAGATGCCGAGGAGGAGCCGCACCGCGCCGGGAAGGCCGGTGTGGTACTCGCTGAAGAGCGCCCGGAACTGGGGCATCACGAAGGCCACCATCCCCGCGGCGATGACCACCGCCATCGCCAGGACCACCCCCGGATAGGTCATCGCGGCGCGGATGCGGCGGCGTGCCGCGGCCTCGCGCTCGATGTGCCGTCCGGCCTGGACGAGGACGGCGTCGAGGTCGCCCGAGACCTCGGCGGCGCGGATCATGTCGACGGTCAGCGCGGGAAAGACGGAGGGGTGGGCGGCGAGCGCCTCGCTGAGCGCGGCGCCGCGCTCGAGGTCGGAGACCATCGCCGAGCACGCCGCCCGCATCCGCGCCGAGCCGCTCTGCTCGCCGATGGTGGTGACCGCGACGGTGATGGGGATGCCGACGCGCACGAAGGTGGCGAGCTGGCGGCAGAACATCACCACCTGGTCGGGGCGCACCGCGAAGGCCCCGGGGAGCACCGCGGCGAGCGAGAGCGCGCGGCGGCGGCGGCGCACGTCGACGACGCGCAGCGAGCGCGCCACCAGCGCGTCGCGCACGTCGTCGGGCTTCGCCGCCTCCATGAGGCCGCGGATGCGCTCGCCGTCGACATTGAAGGCGCGGTAGGCGTAGAGCTGCACCACCGACTCCTAGATGATGTACACGGTGCGCATCACCTCGGCGATGGTCGTCCCACCGGCGTCGATGACGTCGCACCCCGCCTCCTGCAGGGTGCGCATGCCGCCGGCGACGGCGGCGTCGCGCAGCTCCGCGTGGGTGGCGCGGTGCACCACCAGCTCGCGCAGCCGGTCGTCGAGCTGCAGGCACTCGAAGACCCCGGTGCGGTCGTAGAAGCCGGTGCGCGCGCAGCGCGCGCATCCCCTGCCCGCCTGCAGCGTGCCCGAGGGGGCCGCGCCGCGGACCGACTGGTAGAAGGCGACCTCCTCGCCGCGCGGCTCGTACCCGTCGCTGCAGCGCGCGCACACCTGGCGCACCAGCCGCTGGGCGACGACGCCGACCACCGCCGAGGCGACCAGGAAGGGCTCGATGCCCATGTCGAGGAAGCGGTGCAGGGCGCCGATGCTGTCGGCAGCGTGGAGCGAGCAGAGCACCAGGTGGCCGGTGAGCGCCGACTGGATGGCGATCTCCGCGGTCTCGACGTCGCGCACCTCGCCGACCAGGATCACGTCGGGGTCCTGGCGGAGGATGGCGCGCAGCCCGTTGGCGAAGGTCATCCCCGCGAGCCGGTTGATCTGGATCTGGTTGATGCCGGCGAACTGGTACTCGACCGGGTCCTCGATCGTGGTGATGTTCCGCGTGCTCCGGTCGAGCTCGTTGAGCGCTGAGTAGAGCGTCGTCGTCTTGCCCGCGCCGGTGGGACCGCTGACGATGAGCAGGCCGTAGGGCGAACCGATGATCCGGCGCAGCCGCTCCTGCTCGGCCCGGGCGAGCCCGAGGTCGCTGAGCGGCACCAGCGAGCGCGAGCGGTCGAGCAGCCGCAGCACCACCTTCTCGCCCCAGATGGTCTCGACGGTGGCGACGCGGATGTCGATGGCGCGGCCGTCGAGCTCCACCGCGATCTGGCCGTCCTGGCTGCGGTGGCGGTCGACGATGTCCATGTTGGCGAGGATCTTCAGCCGCGAGGAGATCGGCGCCGCCAGCGAGCGGGGCAGCGACTGGAAGTCGTGGAGCGCGCCGTCGACGCGGAAGCGGATGCGCAGGTGGTCGGCCTGGGGCTCGATGTGGATGTCCGAGGCGCGATCGCGCAGCCCCTGGGTGAGCAGCAGGTCGACGATCTGCACCACCGGCGCGTCGGCGCGGAGCGGCAGCACCTCGGCGGCGGTGCGCGGCCCGCGGTCGGCGTCGACGGCGCGGCGTACCGCCTCCTGCACCCGCTCGGTGACGGTGTAGTGGCGGTCGAGGGCGCGCTGCACGGCGGCGGGGCCGGCCAGCTCGAGCACCACCGGGCGCTCGGCGTGCGCACTCAGCGCGGCGGCGAGGGTGGTGTCGTCCGGGGTGGGAGTGGCGGCGTGGAGGCGGCCCTTCTCGTCGAGGCGCAGCGGCACCACCCCGCGCTCGCGCGCGAACACCGCGTCGACGGCGAGCAGCGCGTCCTCCTCGACGGAGGCGTGGTCGAGATCGACGGGGGTGCGTCCGGTCTGCTCGCCGAGGGCGGCGAGAATCTCCGCCTCGGGGACGCCCAGGTCGAGCAGGTGATCGCCGAGGTGACGGGGATCGCGGCGCTGCCGGCGCAGCGCGGCCTGGACGGTCGAGGCGGACGCGGCCCCCCGCTCGACGAGAAGTTCGCCGAGCGGGCGACGCGACCCGGGCACCGAAGGTGGCACCGCGTCCCGCCGCAGCAGCTTCACCTCGTCTCGGAGGCCTCCGAGGTGCGATCCATCGACGGTGAACCCTTCAGCTCGATCCCGTCGTCACCTTCGTCCAGCCCGTAGTCGCCCTCGGGATAGGCGAGCGCCCGGGCGCGGAAGGCGAGCAGGTCTTCCCTGCGGAAGCGCCGGTGCTGCCCCGGGGTGACGAGGGCAGGTCGCAACAGCCCCCGTTGGATGGCGCGAACCACCGTGGGCTTGGACACTCCGAGAAGCTCGGCCGCCTGCCCGGTGGTCAGGTACTCACTCATTCCCCACCTCGATCTCGTTCCCCTCCCGGCCCACCGGACGTTCCGGGGGCTCCCCGGGACCACGGGTCCCGGAACCGCTGACTGGTTCAGCGCTACAAAGACAACGGAAGGCAGCGAGAAGGCTTGCGTGTCCGGATACAACGGGAGCGGCGGATGGCCTCTGGCGCTTCGCCGGGGCGTCGTGGTAGCCTCCTTCCGAACCTTTGTTCGCGGTGGCCCCTCTCCCGTGGCGTCCCGTCACCGAGGCCCCAATGTCCTTTCGTCTCCTGCACCTCTCCGACCTTCACCTCGACCGCGCGTTCGCCGGCGTCGGGTGCTTCGGAGAGGTGGCGCGCCGCCGCCGCGAGGGGCTGCGCGACGCGCTGCGGCGCGCCGGGGAGGCCGCACGCCAGACCGGCTGCGACGCCGTCACCATCGGCGGCGACCTCTACGAGCACGAGCACGCCGGGCTCGACACCGGGCGCTTCCTCGCCGACACCTTCGCGTCGTGGCAACCCATGCGGGTCTTCCTCGCCCCGGGCAACCACGACCCGCTGCTCCCCGGCTCGCTCTACGAGCGCACCCGCTGGCCGGCCAACGTCCACCTGTTCAGCGGCACGACGCTCGAGCCGGTGGCGCTCGCCGACGGCCTGCACCTCTGGGGGCTCGCCCACCACGACCCCGCCTGGAGCGGCGACCCGCTCGAGGGCGCGCCGGTGGGCCCGGGGGTCCACCTCGCGCTCTTCCACGGCGCCGAGCTCGGCGGCCGCCCCCCGGGCAAGTCGCTCCACGGCCCCTTCCAGGCCGAGCGCATCGCCCAGCGCGGCTTCGCCGCCGCCCTCTGCGGCCACTACCACCGCCGCCGCGTCGACCCGGTGGCCCGGCTGCTCTACCCGGGCAGCCCCGAGCCGCTCACCTTCGACGAGGAGGGCGGGCGCGGCCCGGTGGTCGTCGAGGTCACCGAGCGCGGCCACGTCGAGTACCAGCCGCTGGCGCTCAACCGCTGGACCGCGGTGCAGCACGACTGCGACCTCGAGGGCTCCGGGTCCTCGGGCGAGGCGGTGGAGCGCGCCCGCGCCTGCGCCCGGGAGGCGCTCGGCGGGCTGCCGCCGGAGCGGTCGATGCTCCGGCTCACCCTGCGCGGCGAGGTGAGCCCCGACCTCGCGCTCGACCTTCCCCTCGTCGAGGCGGCGGTCGCCGACGCCACCGGGGTGGCGACGGTGCGGCTGCGCGACCTCACCACTCCGGCGATCGACGTCGAGGCCGCCGCCTCCGACCGCACCGCCCGCGGCGCCTTCACCCGGACGCTGCTCGCCGCCATCGACAGGGAGGACGATCCCGGCGAGCGCGCCCTGCTCGGCGAGACCCTCCGCTACGGGTTGCAGGCCCTCGCCGGAGCCGAGGTCGGCCTTCGATGAGGTTGGAGCGCCTCGAGGTGGGGGGGTTCGGTCGTCTGCGTGACCTGCGCCTCGACCTGGCCCCGCGGGTCACCGTTCTCTGGGGCGCCAACGAGGCGGGCAAGTCGACCGTGCACCGCGCCGTGCGGGTCGCCCTGTACGGGATCGGCGCCGGCGGCCCCGGCCGCGCCGTCGAGCGGAGCGACTGGGTGCGCTGGCAGCCCTGGGACGCGGGCAGCTACGGGCTCGCCCTCACCTACGGGCTCCGCGACGGCCGCCGCTACCGGGTCGCCCGCCGGCTGGAGGACCGCGAGCAGGTGGTGCAGGTCCAGGAGATCGGCGGCCGCGAGGTCACCGACCGCTTCCGCAGCGGGCGGCTGGTGGTGCCCGGACAGGTCCACCTCGGGATCGACGAGGCGGTCTTCTGCGCCACCGCCTGCCTCGGCGAGGACGGGCTCCGTCCCGACGCGCCCGACGCCGCGGCGCAGCGCGCCGACCGCCTCCAGGAGGCGATCCAGCGGCTCGCCGACTCGGCGAGCCGGGCCACCGCCGCCGAGGCTCTCGGCCGGCTGCGCCAGGCGATGGACCGGGTCGGCACCGAGGCGCGCTCGCGCAGCCCCCTGGGGCTGGCGACGGCGCGGCTGCGACGGGTCGAGGGCGAGCTGGCCCGGGCCCGCGAGCGCACCGAGGCCACCGCGCGGGAGATGGACCGTCTCTCCGGGCTGGAGCGCACCGCCGCCGCCGCCGCCGCGCGCCGCAACGAGTGCGAGGGCGAGTGGCTGGCGGGACGGCTCGCGGTGCTCGGCGCCACCCGGCGCGCCCTCGCCGCCGGCCAGGAGGAGGCCGCCCGGCTCGAGACCATCACCGAGACCTGGCGGAGCTTCGCCGTCTTCCCGGTCGAGTGCGAGGAGCGGGTCATCGCCCTGGGCGGCGAGCTGCGTCAGCTCGAGGAGGTCTCGTCCGAGGCCCAGCGGCGCTGGAACGACGCCCGCGAGCGGCTGCGCGCCGCCGAGCGCCGCCGGGTCGAGATCTCCACCGCGATCCGCGCCCTCGGCCGGGTGCCGCGGCTGGAGCGCGACGACCTCGCGCTCGCGCGCCGGCTCGAGGCCGAGGTCGCCGCCGAGGGGGCGGTCGCCCGGCGCGCCGAGGAGCTGCGCACCGCGGAGGCACGCGCGACGGCGCTGGGCCGCGAGATCGCAGCCACCGGTCTCGCCTGCATCGCCCCGGGTGAGATCGACTCCCTCGGTCCGCTCGTGGCCACCGCGGCCACCGGCCCGCAGCGCCGCCGTCTGCGGCCCTTGCAGCGCGGGACCGGGGCGGTCGGGGCGCTCGCCGCCCTGGCCGCCGTCGCGGTGGGCCACGCTCGGGTCGCCGGGCTGATCCTGGGGGCGGCGCTGGTGGCGATCGCCGTCACCCTCCTGGTCGAGCGCTTCGCCGGCGGGCCGGCTCAGGCGGCGCGCCGCCAGCTCGCCCACCGCTGCCCCGGGCTCGACCTCACCGAGGAGGCCCTGCGCCGCGCCACCGGGCGCATCCCCGACCTGCGCCGGCTCCACGCCGACCGGCAGCGCCAGGAGCTGCTCGTCGAGGCGGGCCGGGACGAGATGGAGACGGCGACCGCGCGGATCGCCGAGCTGAGCGCGCGCTGCCTGCAGCTGGCCGCACGGATCCCCATCGAGGTGCCGGCCCCGCCCGGCGGAGCCGCCGAGCAGGCGGGCGCCGGCGGCCTGCTCGGGCGCGCGCGCCAGGCGCTCACCGCGATCGCCGCCGCCGAGGACGCGGCGCGCCGCCGCGCCGAGCTCGAGGCCGAGGACGCCCAGCTCGCCCGCGAGGAGAGCGCCGGCCGCGAGCTCCGCGAGGACGCCGAGCGCAAGGCCACGGCCCGCGGCGAGCTCGCCGACGAGCTCGCCGGCCACCTCCGCCGCGCCGGGCTCCCCGCCGACCCCGACACCGCCCGCGCGGTGGCCGCCTTCCGCCAGGGGGCCTCGACCCGCCGCCAGTTCGAGGGCGCCCGCGACCGCCTCGACGAGGTGCGCCGGCGGCTGGCGGCGATGGGCGCCGGCGACGAGCGCGCCCTGGTCCGCCAGGCCACCCAGCTCGAGCAGGAGCTGCGCCGCCGCGGCGGCGACCCCGAGGCGGCGGCCAAGGGCACCCCCCGCGACGCCACCGCCCTGCGCCACCTGGAGATCACCGCCGAGCGCGCCCGGGAGCTCGCCGCCAGCACCCTGAACGAGGCCTCCGGCCTGCGCGAGCGGCTGCGCGGCATGTTCGACTCGCTGCCCTCGATCGCCGACCTCGAGGACGAGCGCGCCGCCTGCCTGGTGGTGCGCGACCGCGCGCTCCGCCAGCTCGAGGCGCTGCGCCGGGCCAGCGCGCTGATCGAGGAGTCGGCGCGACGGGTGCACCGCGAGGTCGCCCCCCGCCTGGCCGCGTCGGTGGCCGGCCGGCTGGCGCTGCTCACCGAGGGCGCCTACGACGAGGTCCATGTCGACCCCGAGCGCTTCGCCGTCCGCCTCCACAGCCGCGGCCGCCCCGACCTCGTGCCCGTCGAGCACGTCTCCCACGGCACCCGCGACCAGGTCGGGCTGCTCCTCCGCCTCGCATTGACCGAGGTGCTCGGCGAGGCCGGCGAGCCCGTGCCCCTGCTCCTCGACGACCCCCTGCTCAGCGCCGACCCACGCCGCCGCCGCACCGCCGTCGAGTTCCTGCTCCGGCTCAGCGCCGACACCCAGGTGCTGCTCACCACCGCCGATCCGACCGTCGCCGAGCAGGTGGCGGCGAGCGGGATCGACGGCTGCGTCGCCGTCAACCTCGACGAGCTCACCGCCCGCCGCGGCGTGCGGATCGCCTAACACCTCGGGTGAGACGGACCCGCCGGGCGCCCGCGGCGCTCGCCGCCGCCGCCGTCCTCGCGGGCGCGGCCGGCGCCGCCGCACCGCGCGCCGCACGAGCCGACGAGAGCTGCACCGCCTCCTTCTACGACGAGGGCACCCGCACCGCGAGTGGCGAGCCCTTCGACCCCGGCGCGATGACCGCGGCCCACCGCACCCTCCCCTTCGGCACCGTGGTCACGGTCACCGACACCGACAACGGGCGCTCGGTGTCGGTGCGCATCAACGACCGCGGCCCCTACTGGCCCGGCCGCTGCATCGACCTCACCCGCGCCGCCTTCGAGCGCCTCGCCCCCGCATCCCGCGGGGTCATCCCCGTCCTCCTCACCACGACCACGACCGCCGCGCCCTCACTCCGCGACCTCGCCCGCCGCATCCTCGCCGAGGGCCGCATCACCCTCGCCACCTCGCACCTCGACCCCCGCGGCGACGATCCCCCCGACGGCGCCACCGCCCGCGACAACATCACCGACACCGCCGCCGGCCGCCCCGCCCACCGCTCCGCCTACGGCGACGCCGGCGGCGGCACCGTCACCCTCAACGCCACCATGCTCCAGGCCCTCCTCGACCGCGCCGCCGCCGTCACCTACCGCGTCTCCGAGATCGCCGGCGGCCCCACCTCCCCCCACTCCCGCCACGCCAGGGGCGCCGCCTTCGACGTGGACACCATCGACGGGCAGCCGATCCTCCACCTCAGCGACGACGAACGCCGCTTCATGGACGGCTGCCGCGCCGACGGCGCCACGGAAGTCCGATACGAAGGCCTGCACATCCACTGCGGCTGGCCCTGAGTCGCTGAGCCTGCGACGCGGTGGGCCGGGCGACGGCGCACAGGGGGGACGCCGGCAATCGCTTCGCGATCGCTCAGCGTGTGCTGTAGCCGCCGCCGCCGCCCCCACCGCCGCCGCCACCGGGGCCCCCACCGCCGGGAGACGAGGACGGGGAGGAGGGAGAACCGCCGAGGCCGGGGAGGCTCGGGAGGCTCGGGAGTGGCGGACCGGGGTCGTGCGTGCCCGCCGGGACGGGGGCGGCGTGGCCGCTGATCGCGGCGGGGGCGACGATGGCGAGGGCGCCTGCGACCAGGCCCCCGGCGATCAGGCGACGGCGTACGCGGCTCATGACCACACCTCTGATGGGATGTTCAATGTTCATGATCACGCTAGGTTAGTGATATGTACCTCCGAATGCACCCCATCTTTGACCAGAACAGGAGAGAAAAGGTTATTCTCGGACGATAACGTACACGACTGTCACGCACGCTGCCAGGGGCGGCTTTCCTCATCCCAGCAACTGCGCCGAGCTCGGGGCGGATCGATGTCGCCCGGCTCGGCCGGAGCGGGGGGACGGGCGACAGCGCTCAGGGGGGCGTAGCGAGCCGTATACCCCCGCGGCGAGCTCTGAGCCGCGCACCGTGTCTCGGTGGACGCGCGGAGCGGGCC
>DATARS010000159.1:0-11682 GCA_036269455.1 Candidatus Dormiibacterota bacterium
ACGGGGCCGGCGCCGGGATGGGCGCAGGTGCTCGCCACCAGCCGGGCCGCGTGGGTGCTCCCCGGCGCGAGGCCGCCCACCTTGATCTCCACGGTGAGCTCGTGCACGGTGGCGTCGAGCCCGACCAGGGCCAGCCCGGCGGGAAAGCGCAGCAGCTTCACCGTGAACGGGCCTCTGGAGACCGGGACGGCGGTCGGGGTCGACTCGGCCTGGACCACTCCGTTCGGGGTGGGCGGGGCGGTCGAGCTGGTTCCGCTGCAGGCGCTCGCGAGCACGCCGAGAGCGGTGAGGACGAGGGGTGTGGGTGGGCGCATGGTGCCAGTCTCGGAGCAGGCGGGTGGCGGGGTCTTCGTGCGCGCCGCCACACTGGTGACCTGCCCGGGGTGCACCGTGACTAGACTGGATTCATGAACGTGGTCATCCGGGCCGGCACGGTCGTGACGGCGGTGCTCGCCATGTCTCTCTGCGCCTGCGGGCAGGCCGCCGCCAGCCCGGCGCTCACCTCCGCCCCGCCCGCCGCCGCGATCGCGACGTCGCCGGCGCCCCCCGCGACGAGCGCTCCCACCGATCCCCCTCCCGGCTCGGCGCCGGGGTGCACCGCCGGCGAGGTCACCGCCACGGCGTCGACCGACCGTCCCACCTACCGCAGCGGCGAGCAGGTGACGCTCCGCACCACCCTGGCCAACCACTCGGCACAGGCGTGCAGCATCGACGTCAGCCCCCGCGACCCCGCCTTCTCGGTGAGCCAGGGTGGGGGCGGCGAGGTGTGGCGCAGCTGCGGTCCAGGTAAGAGCTGCCCGCTCTACGAGCGCGTCGTCGTCCTTCCCGCCGGGGGCAGCCGCACCGAGACCACCGCCTGGAACCAGCACACCTGCGACGCCAGCGCCTGCCAGGGTCCGCCGCCGCCGGCGGGCACCTACCGGGAGACGGCCACCTGGGGCGGCCTCGGCTCGGCGACCGCGCCCTTCACGGTCGGCTGACCGGGACCGGCGAGGCGAGCGCCAACGCGAAGCGCGCCGCCGGATCGGTGAACCAGGCGGCGAGGCGCATCGACGACTCCCGCAGGGTGCGCTCGACCACCGCGCGGGTGAACTTCGCGCTGATCTCGGTGCGCAGCGTCTCGCCTGCCTCGAAGCGCAGCGACAGGCCGGCGCCGGGAATGGCGACCCGCTGGGCGCTCTCCGCGCGCAGGTGCATCTCGATGCGGTCGAGCACCTGGTCGTACACCGCGACGTGGGTGAAGGCGTCGACGTCGAAGTCGGCGTCGAGCTCGCGGTTGATCACCCGCAGCACGTTGCGGTTGAAGGCCGCGGTGACCCCGGCGGAGTCGTCGTAGGCGGCGATCAGCTCGCCGTGGTCCTTGACCAGGTCGAAGCCGCAGAGGAAGGTGTCGCCGGGCTCGAGCAGGGCGCGCACGTCGTCGAGGAAGCCCCGCCGCTGCTCGACCTCGAGGTTGCCGATGGTGCTGCCGAGGAAGGCCACCAGGCGGCTGCCCAGCCGGGGGATGTGGGCGAGGTGGTGGCTGAAGTCGCCGACCATGCCGTAGACGGTGAGACCCGGGTACTCGTCGACGAGCTCGCGCGAGGTGTGCTGCACCACCGAGTCGGAGACGTCGAAGGGGACGAAGCTGCGCAGCGAGCCCACCTGGCGGCACGCCTCGATGAGCAACCGGCTCTTGCTGCACGAGCCCGAGCCGAGCTCGACGAGCGATTCCGGCCGGGTGAGCGAGGCGATCTCGCCGGCGTGGTCGCGCAGGATCGCGCGCTCGGTGCGGGTCTGGTAGTACTCGGGCAGCTCGGTGATGAGGTCGAAGAGGCGCGAGCCCTCCTCGTCGTAGAACCAGCGCGGCGCCAGCCAGCGCGGCCGCCGCGCCAGCCCGGTGCGGACGTCGGCGACCAGCTCCTCGCGGGCGTTGCGCCCGACGGTGTGCACGGCGACGGTCAGGGGGGCGAGTGCGAGGGTCATCAGGCGGCACCTCCGGCCGCGCATCGGAAGCCGCTGAAGATCTGCCGGCGGATGGGGTGGTCCCAGTTGCGGAACGCGGCCCGGGCGAGGCTCGGCCGCGCCGCCCAGGAGGCGCCGCGCAGCACCTTGTAGTCGCCGCCGAAGAAGACCTCGGAGTACTCCGCGTAGGGGAACGCCTCGAAGCCGGGATAGGCCAGGAAGTCGCTCGACGTCCATTCCCAGACGTCGCCGATCATCTGCTCGCAGCCGAGCGGGCTGGCTCCGGCGGGATAGGCGCCGACCGGCGCGCAGCCGAAGAGCCGCTGGTCGAGGTTGGCGTGCTCGGCGGTGGCGGGCCCGTCGCCCCAGGGATGGACGAGCATGCGCCGGCTCGCCGGGTCCCAGCGCGCCGCCACCTCCCATTCGAACTCGGTGGGCAGGCGAAGCCCGGCCCAGCGCGCGTAGGCGTCGGCCTCGTGCCAGCAGACGTGCATCACCGGGAGGTCGGGCCGCACCACGACGGTGTGGCCGAAGCGGTCGGTGATCCAGCCGCCGTCCTCATGGCGCCAGTGCTTGGGCGCGGACGCACCGCTCTCGGCGAGCCAGGCGCGTCCGGCCTCGCCCCAGAGCTCGGGGCGCCGGTAGCCGCCGTCGGCGACGAACTCCAGGTACTGGCCACAGCTGACCGGAAACCGCTGGATGCGGAACGGGGCGAGCTCGACCTCGTGGACGCCGCGCTCGTTGTCGTAGGGGAGGTGGCCGGAGGAGCCGATCGGGTAGCGGCCGCCGGGCACGTCGACCATGTCCGCGCCCACAGGGCGTCCCGGGGGCGGCACCGGAAGCTGCGGCCGGTAGCCGCCGGCGACGAGCTGCAGGGTCTGGAGGAGGGTCTCGGTGTGCTGGTGCTCGTGCTCGATGATCATCTCGTGGACGAAGCCGCCGCGGAGCAGCGGGTCGTCGCCGTCGAGATCGGTCTCGGCGAGCAGCTCGAGGGCGCGGCCGTCGACGCGGTCGCGATAGGCGGTCACCTCGTCCCGGCGCAGCAGGGGCAGGGAGCCGCGGTCGCGGCGGGGGGTCTCGGCGGCGTCGTAGCGCCGCATCAGCTCGGTGTCGGTGGGCTCGACGCCGCTGATGCGGTGCACCAGCCAGAGCTCCTCGAACACCGCGATGTGGCCGTAGTCCCAGACCGGGGGGCTCTGCAGCGGGTCGTGCTGGGCCATCACCGCGTCGTCGTCCAGGGGCGCGAGCAGCGCCTCGGTGCGCCGTCGCGCCTCGGCGAGGCGATCGGCGATGGTCTGCTTCACATCCATGTGCTGGGCTCCTCGGGTCGTGCCGCGTGCTCCGCCAGCAGCTCGTCGGCGGGGCAGCGCCCCGCGGCGACGAAGCGCTCGCGGTACTCGGCCACCAGGGCTGGGGCGGAGTCGGGGAGGTACCCGCGGTCGAGGCTGCTCATCCCGCGCAGCGCCGCGTCGAAGAGGGCGAGCGCGGTGCGGCGCAGCGTCGCGTCGCCGGTGGACTGCCAGGCCGCGCGCCACCAGTCGTCGCTGGTGGGCTCCGACTCGAGCACCTCGAGCGCGCGGCGCCGGGCGCCCTTCTCGCCGGTGAGCGTGGCGAGCACGCAGACCGGCACCGGGAGCCAGCGCGCGGGCAGCGCGTCGAGGTAGCGCACCTCGAGGTAGCCGCGCGGGCGCACCGGGGGGAAGAGGGTGCTGAGGTGATGGTCGAGGTCGTCGTCGTCGGGCCGGGCGCCGCCGGTCGCCAGCCAGCGCCCCATCGGGGTGCGCCGGGGCAGCGGCTCGTCGCCGTCGCGGGCCAGGGGGATGGCGTGCGCGCCCCGGGCCAGCTCCACGTAGCCGGTCGCAGGGACGCCGGTGAGGTGGCGGCCGTCGTAGCCGGTGCGGTCGGGGTCGGCCCCCTGCCAGATCGCGGTGCGGGTGCTGTGCAGGCCGCTCGGCTTCCCGTCGAGGAGCGGCGACGCGGCGAAGGCGGCGGTCAGCGCCGGGCCGGCGCGATTGAGCAGCCGCCAGCTCTCACATCCGGGGTCGAGGTCGAGGCACACCTGGGTCGCCGCGGTCTGGCGCATCATCCGCCGGCCCCAGGGGCCGACGCTGTCGAAGTGGTCCTGCATGGCGCGGTAGCGCGGACCGGTGTTCTGCAGGCCGATGGTCTCGGGGTCGTGCCAGGGCGACACCGCGGCGCTGATGAGCTGGATGCCCTCGCGCGCGGCGCACCGCCGCAGCCGCCGGGTGAGCTCGGTGGCGGTGTCCAGCGCCGCCGCGGCGGTCACCGCGGGCGCCGGGCTCATCTCCACCTGCCCGCCGGGCTCGAAGGTGATGCGGGCCGCCCGGGTCAGGCGGGGGTCGTGGGCCAGGGCCCGCCGCATCTCGGCGATCGTCGCCGGCACGGGCCGTCCCGCCTCCATGCGGACCGGGAGAAGCTCGATCTCGACGCCGACCCGTCCCGGTCCCCGTCCTGGTCCTCCGGCGGGGAGGAAGAGGGCCTGCACGCGACGTTCCAGGGCCGGCGCCCTGGTGACTCCGTGAGCGACCGTCACGTGGGAACCGCCGGTGCCCGGCGGCGATGTCGCGCCATGGTGGTGGCGCGATCGCACGCGATCAGCAGGACCGGCATCGTCTCCCTCCAGAGGTACGGGGCTCCCGCCGGGAGAGGGCCCGGCAGGCGACTACTACGGCAATGATAGGCACGGGTACCTTACGAACCCATGAAGGAGCGGGGCGCTCCGGGGCGCCGGTTCACGAATGGGGGGGTGCGCGCGCGGTCGCGGCGAAGCTGAGCCGGCGACGCGGCGCGCCGATCGCGCCGCGTCGCCAGGCCTTCCCCCCTCGGGCCCTACTCGGCGGCTGCCGCCGCCGGCTCGGCCTCCTCGGCCTCGGCCTCGGGAGCCTCCTCCTCCTCGGCCGCCGCCTCCGGAGCAGCCTCCTCCCCGGCCTCCGCCTCGGGAGCGGCCTCCTCCTCGGCCTCGGCCTCCGGAGCCCCCTCCTCCTCGGCCTCTGCCTCCGGAGCGGCCTCCTCCTCGGCATCCGCCTCGGGAGCGGCCTCCTCCTCGGCCTGCTCCTCGGGAGCGGCCTCCTCCTCAGCCACGGCCACCGGCGCCTCGCCCTCGCCGCTGTCCTCGGCCTCGTCGGCGCGCGCGACCACGTCGTCGGACATGTTCCCCACCTCCGTGTCCCCCCCTCCGTGAACGCTGCAACGCCATGCAGAGAGGGGGCGCAGCGCTCGCCATTATCGCTGTCACCGCGCGGCTCCGCAAGTATCTGCCGTGGTTGTCGTGAACCTGGAGCCCGCGGTCGGAGAGGTCCCAGGGAGCCCCACTCCAGCGAGGTGGAGCGGGGCCCTGGACGGATGGAGGATTTTCCTGTGGGGACGCCCGCGGCGGCGGGAGGGACGATGACTGCAGCTGCTGCGGGTCGAAATCTGTTGGGAGACAACGGCTCTACGCCGGTCGGCGCAGTCGTCCGCGCCGTCGCGCACCCCGTTGCCGGGTGTCTCCCCGGGTGGCGCCGTCACCGGCCGCGGTTCGCGGTGTCCACCGCGACAGCGGCCGCCGGTGCCGACCACCGTGGTCCTGTCTCAGCCTGCCTCCGGCGGGGGAGCACTCGGTGCGCCCGCGCCCTGGTCATCGTTCCCTCCCCGGCTCGGTGGCCGGGGTTATGCCGTTGAAACGCGGGATTGGCGCAGGTATTGCACCGACGCGGGAATCACCGGCTCGCAATCCAACGAACGTCTCGAGCACAACAGCGCCGGGCCGCAGCGGAGATCGGAACGGCGGAACAGTCCTGCCCGGCGCATCGGCACTCAGCAGGTGGGTGCGGGGCCCACCTGCGACCATCGCCGCGCCCGATCCCGCAACAGACCTGTGACATCGGCGCCCCGGAGCGAGGCGTCGAGGAGCTCGACGGGGTGGAACAGTGGCAGCGGGCTGCGCAGGCCGGCGAGGTGACTGGCGATCTGCAGCAGGCAGCCGGGGTTGCCGGCGGCGATCGCCTCGGGCGCGGCCTCGCGCAGCCGCGCCGCGGTGCGCCGTCCCAGCTCGCCGGCGGCGTCGGGCTCGACCAGGTTGTAGATGCCCGCGCTGCCGCAGCAGTTCTCGCCGGGGGCGACCGCGACCAGCTCGACGCCGGGGATGGCGCCGAGCAGTGCCCGAGGCTGGTCGCGCACCCCCTGCGCCTGGGCGAGGTGGCAGGCGTCGTGGTACGCGAGCCGCATCGGCAGCGGTTCGAGCTGCGGCGGGTCGCCGAGCTCGGCGAGAAGCTCGGTGACGTCGCGCACCGACGCGCTCAGCCGCGCCGCGCGGGTGGTCCAGCGCGGGTCGCCGGCGAGCAGCTCGCCGTAGTCCTTCAGCGTCGAGCCGCAACCCGCCGAGGTGACCGCGATGCGGTCGGCGCCGGCGAGCTCGAGCCGCTCGAGCAGCGCACGCGCCCGGCGCAGCGCCGCGGCCTCGCGCCCCGAGTGCAGCTCGAGCGCGCCGCAGCACGGCTGCGCCGCGGGGGTCACCACCTCGCAGCCCCACGCCGAGAGCACCCGGGCGGCGGCGGCATTCACCTCGGAGAAGAAGGCGTGCTGGACGCAGCCGCTGAGCAGGGCCACGCGCATTCTCGGCGTGCCCCGGGGCGCGAGCAGCGGGGGTGGGGTGGCGCGCAGCGCGGCGGCGTCGAGCGGCGGCGCCAGCGACTCGAGCAGGCGCAGCTGCCGCGGCAGCCGTCCCATCACCCCGCTGCGATGCAGCAGGCCGCGCACACCGCTGCGCTGATACAGCACCAGCGCGCGGGCGAGCGCGCGCATCCGCCGCGGGTGGGGGAGGAGGGTGAAGAGCGCGTCGCGGAGCATCCGGTCGCCGGCGGGCCGTCGAAAGCGCCGCTCGACCTGCTGGCGGGTCTGCTCGATCAGCCGGTCGTAGCGCACCCCCGACGGGCACGCGGGGACGCAGGCCATGCAGCCGAGGCACCGGTCCCAGTGGCGCACCAGGCCGGCGTCGAGCTCGACGCCGCCGCTGAGGGCGGTGTCCATCAGCAGGATGCGGCCGCGGGGCGAATCGGGCTCGAGACCCCAGAGCTGGTAGGTGGGACACGCCTGCAGGCAGAAGCCGCAGTGGACGCAGTCGTCGAGGAGCTCGCGCGCCGGCGGGTTGTGGGCGTCGAACGCGGCGGGCGCGGTCATGCGTCGCCGAGGGCGCGGCCGGGGGCGAGCACCCCCTCGGGGTCGAGCGCGCGCTTGAGCGAGCGCATCAGCGCCACCTCCGGGCCGTCCGCCGCGGGCCAGGCCACGCCCCCGAGCGCGGCGCCGCCCCGGTGCAGCACCAGGTGGCCGCCGAGCCGCTCGACCGCCGCGCGCAGCTGAGTGACGAGCTCGGGAAGCTCGGGCAGTCGCGCCTCGGCGACGCCGAGCGGCGCGCGTACGACGATCTCGGTGGCGAACGCCGACGCGGCCTCGAGCAGCCCGGCGATGCGGGTGCGCGGCACCGCGATGCCGGCGATCGCGCCGGCGCCACGCCAGGGCCGCGCCGCGACCGAGGCGTCGAGCTCCGCCGCCTCCCCATCGTCGAGCAGGCGGGCGCCGGTCAGCTCGGCGAGGCCGGCGGCCTGGTCGTCGACGGCCTCCTCGGTGCCCTCGACGCGCAGCCGGCAGATCGCCTCGGGCCAGCAGATGTCGGCGATGCCGAGCACCACCGGGGCGGTCCGCAGCAGGTCGCCGAGGTCTGCGAGCCGCGCGGCGGAGGCGCGCTCGACGAGCAGGGTCCGCCGCGCCGGCGGCACCGGGTGGAGGCGCACGGTGACCTCGGTGATCACCGCGAGCGTCCCCAGCGAGCCCACCAGCAGCCGGGAGACGTCGTAGCCGGCGACGTTCTTCACCACCTTCCCGCCGCTGTGCCCGACGGTGCCGTCGGCGAGCACGAATCGGGTGCCGATCACCAGGTCGCGGGCGGTGCCGTAGCGGACGCGCAGCGGGCCGGCGGCGGCGGTGGCGACCGCCCCGCCGAGGGTCTGCTCCGCCGGCTGGGGCGGGTCGAGGGGCAGGCACTGGCGGTGGCCGTGCGCCGCGGCGAGGACCTCGCCGAGCTCGGCGAGGGTCGTCCCCGCCCGCACCGTGCAGACGAGGTCGCCGGGAGCGTGCTCGACCACGCCACGGAGCCGCGCGGTGTGGAGCACGGCGTCGCAGCGCCGCGGCGGCCGCCCCCACCCCTGACGGGTGCCGCCGCCGCGCACCACCAGGGCGAGGCCCTCGCGATGGGCGAGCCGGCAGGCCGCCGCCACCGCCGCCTCGTCCGCGGGGGTCACCACCGCGGCGGGGACGTGGCCGCCGATCGCGTCCGCGGGGGTGCCCTCGCGCACCGACTCCGCGCCGAGCTCGGCCTCGAGCAGCGCCCGCGCCGGCGCCGCCGCGGTGCTCACATGCGCTCCGCCAGCCCGGCGGTCTCGATGGGATGGGCGCGGTAGGGGCCTGGCACCTCGCCGCAGAGCCGGGGCGTGGGCAGCAGCTTGGCCGGGTTGCAGAGCCCGAGCGGGTCGAAGGCGGCGCGCACCCGCTCCATGGTGGCGAGCGCGCCCTCGCTGAACATCCGGGGCATGTGGCAGGCCTTGTCCATGCCGACGCCATGCTCGCCGGTGATCGATCCGCCCTCGGCGAGGCAGAGGTCGAGGATCCGCCCCGCGAGCTCCAGCGCCTTCTCCGACTCGCCCGGGACGCTGCCGTCGTAGCAGACCAGGGGGTGGAGGTTGCCGTCGCCGGCGTGGAAGACGTTGCCGACGCGCAGCCCGAACTCGAGCTCGAGCTCGCGGATGCCGCGGAGCACGGGGCCCAGCCGCGTCCGCGGGATCACCCCGTCCTGCACGTAGTAGTCGGGACTGACCCTGCCCATCGCGGCGAAGGCGGCGCGGCGTCCCCTCCAGAGCAGGGCGCGCTCGGCGGCGGTGGTGGCCACCCGGGTGCCGGTGCCGCCCGCGGCAGCGCAGATCCGGTCGACCGCGGCCAGAACCGTGCGGCACTCGGCCTCGGGACCGTCGATCTCGACCAGCAGCAGCGCCTCGCAGTCGGGGTAGCCGGCGCGCACCGCCGCCTCGGCGGCCTGGATGGTGAGCCGGTCCATCATCTCGACGGCGGCGGGGACGATGCCCTCGGCGACGATCGCCGACACCGCCGCACCCGCCGCCTCCATGGAGTCGAAGGCGGCGATGGTGGTGACACACGCGGGGGGGCGCGGCACCAGGCGGAGCACGACCTCGGTGACGATCCCCAGCGTCCCCTCGCTGCCCACCACGACCCCGAGCAGGTCGTAGCCGGGCGCGTCGGGCACGGAGCCGCCGAGGCGTACCACCTCGCCGCCGGCGCAGACCATGGTCACCCCGCAGACGTGGTGGAGGGTGAAGCCGTACTTGAGGCAGTGGGCCCCGCCGCTGTTCTCGGCGACGTTGCCGCCGATGCTGCAGACCGAGCCGCTGCTGGGATCCGGGGCGTAGAAGTAGCCGTGCTGCGCCACCGCCTCGGACACGGCGAGGTTGGTCACCCCGGGCTGGACCGTGGCGCGCTCGTTGGCGATGTCGACGGACAGCACCGAGCGCATCCGCGCCAGGCAGATCACCACCCCGTTGGTGATCGCCACCGCACCCCCGCTCAACCCCGTGCCGCTGCCCCGGGGGACGAAGGGGATGTGCTCCTCGTGGAGGATGCGCACCGCCGCCGCGGTCTCCTCGGTGGTGAGTGGGAGCACCACCGCCGCGGGGACGGCGCGGTGGCCGGTGAGCCCGTCGCACTCGTAGGCGCGCACCTCGGCGGGCTCGGTGAGCACCGCCTCGCCGCCGACCGCGGCACGAAGCCGCGCGACCACCCTCGCCTCCATGGACCCGATGGTAGGTGGCGGGGAGGCCGGGCGCCATCGGGCCGGGCGTCGCGCTACCCTCCGCCGTCATGGGCACCGAGAGCTGGCGGCTCCGCGCCACCCTCCTCCCCGACGGGGCCGAGCCCGTGGACCTCTGGGTGTTGGATGGGCGGCTGACCGCGGAACCCGAGCCCGGAGCCGAGGAGCTGCCAGGCGGCTGGGTCCTTCCCGGGCTGGTCGACGCCCACGTCCACCTGAGCATCGACACCTCGGGTCGCGGCCGCGAGCACGGCTCGCCGGATCTCATCGACGCCAACCGTCGCGCCCACCTCGCCGCCGGAGTGCTCGCGCTGCGCGACGTCGGCGCCGTGCCCGGAGCCGTGCTCCCCGAGGACGGGAGCGGGCCGCGGCTGATCCGGGCCGGCCGCTTCCTCGCCCCGCCGGGCCGCTACGTCCCCGGGATCTTCGAGGGCGTCGAGCAGGGCGGGCTGATCCCCGCGGCCCTCGCCGAGGTCGCCTCGGGAGCGACCTGGGTCAAGGTGGTCGCCGACTTCCCCCTCAACTATCCCGGGGGCCGCGCCGAGCCGAACTACGACCTGGAGACGCTGACCGCGCTGTGCGACGCGGCTCATGCCGCCGGCGCCCGGGTCGCCGCCCACGTCACCGGGGCGGCACTCGCCGACACCGTCGCCGCGGGCGTCGACTCGATCGAGCACGGCATCCGCATGGACGGTGACTCGCTGATCGCCCTGGGCCGCCTCGGTGGCGCCTGGACCCCGACCCTCGGCACCGACTGCGAGATGCTCGGCGAGGACCGCTTCGACCGGCTCGTCGGGCGGCTGGGACCGCTCCTCCAGCGCGCCGCCGAGCTGGGGGTCACCGTCCTCGCCGGCACCGACACCAGGCCGCCGGGCGGGCTGGTGGGGGAGGTTGCGCTGCTCCAGCGCTGCGGCCTCTCACCGGGCGCGGCGCTCGCCGCCGCCTCGACCGCGGCGCGCCGCTACCTGGGGCTGCCCGCCCTCGAGCCCGGCGCCCCCGCCGACCTGGTCTGCTACCCGGCGGATCCGCGCGACGACCCCGAGGTGCTCGCCGCCCCCAGCGCCGTGCTGCTGCGGGGCCGGCGCGTGGCATGACCAACACCGAGTACCACTCCTATCTGCTCATCGACGACCTGCTGCGGCTGCAGCGGCCGCTCACCGAGGGCGCCCGGGACGAGCTGCTCTTCATCGTCGTCCACCAGGTCTACGAGCTCTGGTTCCGGGTGGTGGTCGACGAGCTGATCCACGCCCGCGACGAGTTGCTCGCCGGGCGCGCCCACACCGCGATCAAGCCGCTGCGCCGGGTGCTCGCCGTCGAGGGGCTGCTCATCGACCAGCTCGGCGTGCTCGAGACCATGGGGCCCGAGGACTTCCTCGCCTTCCGCGACCCGCTGGCGCCCGCCTCGGGCTTCCAGTCGGCGCAGTTCCGCGCCATCGAGCGGCTCAGCGGCGGGAGCGCGGGCGCCTCGGCGACCTCGCCCCGCGCCGGCGGCGATCCCGGCGGCCCCTCGCTCTGGGAGGCGTTCTGCGCCTGCGCCCGCGCCCAGGGGATCGACCTCCCCGAGGGCGACGCCGCTCGTGAGGAGCGCCTCGCCCTGCTCGCCGACCTGTATCGCGACCACGCGGCGAGCGCCGACCGCAGCGCCCTCCACACCGTCGCCGAGCTGCTCTGCGACCACGACGAGGCGGTCGCCGGCTGGCGCTTCCGCCACGCCCTGATGGCCGCCCGCACCATCGGCGCCCGCCCCGGCACCGGCGGCTCCGTGGGGGTCGAGTATCTGCGCTCGACGGTGGACCGGAGGTTCTTCCCCGAGCTCTGGGACGTGCGCACCCGCCTCTGACCGGCGCTGCGGTGACGCCGGCCGG
>DATARS010000160.1:0-21132 GCA_036269455.1 Candidatus Dormiibacterota bacterium
CGGGGCCCCTGCGATGGGACGCCGCTCGGCGGTCGCGGCGGGCCCGGACGGCGGTGCGGAGCGCGAGGCGGGGTTCTGCCGGCGGTTGGCCCGAGACATCTCTGCGAGTATAGGCAACGGCCCGGTGACGCCCGTCCCGCCGGCCCCGGACGGCGGATAGGCTCGCCGGCGGTGGCCTCCTCCTCGCACTCTCTCGGCGCGCCCGCGCTCCCGGCGGGCGGGCGTCGCGTCGCCGCGCTGCTCGCCGATCCCTGGCGCGCCCTGCTCGCGGCGGCGCTGCTGCTCGCCGCCGTGCCGTGCCTCGACGTGCTCGGCGACCCCGACGTGTGGTGGCACCTCCGGGCCGGCCGCTGGATGCTCGACCACCTCGCCGTGCCCCACCAGGAGCTCTTCACCTACACCGCCGCCGGGGCTCCGTGGACCGCCCACGAGTGGCTCGCCGAGGTCGCCTTCGCCGGGCTCGCCGCCGCCGGCGGGCTGCTGCTCGTCGCCGTCGTCATGGCCGCGGTCGCCTGGAGCGGGCTCGCCGCCTGCGCGCTGCGCGCCCGCGACCGCGGCGCCGGGGCCCTCGCCCTCGCCGGGGCGCTGCTGCTCGGCGCCCGGGCCGCCGAGCCCGTGCTCGGCACCCGTCCCCAGGTCGCCACCTTCGCGCTCACCGCGTGGACCCTGCTGATCGCCGAGCGCCACCTCGCCCGGGGCGGACGGATCCGCTGGCTGCTCCCGCCGCTGCTCGCGCTCTGGGCCAATCTCCACGCCGGCTTCCTCGGGGGCGTCGCCGTCCTCGGGGTGGTGGTCGCGCTGGAGGCGGTGCGGACGCGCTTCGGCCTCCAGGGCGCCGCACCGGCCGTTCGGGTGCGTCAGCTCGCCGTGGCCGTCGCCGCCGCCGCCGCCGCGGCCTGCCTCAACCCCGGCGGCCCGCGGCTCTACGCGTACGCGCTCTCCACCAGCGCCTCGGTGAAGGCCAAGCCGATCATCGAGTGGATGCCGCCCAACCTCCACGACCCCGGGCTCTGGCCCTTCGCCCTGCTCGCCGCCTCCACCGCCGCCCTGGTGGTGCTGGGGCGCCGGGTCGACCTCCGCGACCGGGTGCTCGCCGCCGCCGCGGTGCTCGCCGCCTGCCTGGCGGTGCGCAACATCGCCCTGCTGGTGGCCATCTCCCTCCCCGCCTGGACCGCCGCCGCCGACGTGGCGGGGCGATCGCTGGTCGCCCGGCTCCGCCGCCCCGGCGCAGCGGCGCGCCCGCGACGGGTCACCCCCGCGGGCGTGGTCGCCGGCGGCCTGGTGGTGCTCTGCGGCGGGCTCGGGCTGGGGGCCGCGGTGGCCAGGGCGGCGAGCGACGCGTCGGCGGCGGGCATCGCGGCGGCCTACCCCGCCTGCGCCGCGACGGCGCTCGAGGCCGCCCCGGCGGGCACCCGCCTCTTCGCCCCCTACGGCACCAGCGGCTACCTCATCGACCGGCTCTGGCCGGCGGTCCGCGTCTACGACTACGGCGAGCTCGTCGCCGCCGGCGACACCGTCTTCGCCGACGACCTGCGCATCGCCGCGGGCGCCACCTCCGCCCCCTCGGCGCTCTCGCTCCTCGACAGCAGCGGCACCTCGGCGGTGCTCACCCCCGCCGGGCCGCTCGCCACCGAGCTGACCGCGAGCACCGCGTGGCACCAGGCACTCGACGACCACGGCAGGCGCCTGTTCATCCGGGGCGCGCCCGCCTGGGCGGCCCATCCGCCTACGGGGTGTTGAGACCCTCGGGCGCGGTGTCGAGGTGGTTGTCGAAGAAGGCCTGCAGCTCGGTGGTGTCGACCTTGTCCATGGGGTCGTAGTAGTCCCAGGACACCGCCGCGAACTTCGCGGTCATCGACGGCCACGGGACGACGATGACCTTGGTGTAGGGGACGAACCCCTGCTGGCTCTTGGCCAGCGACACCAGCGCCGGGTCGGGGGCCTGCTTCTTCAACCAGGCGCGGATCTCCTCGAAGTCGGCGTCGCACCCCTTGGGGCAGTTGTAGAGCACCGCCATGTAGCCGTGCTCCAGGTTGTGGACCCAGTACTCGGCCGGGATCGTCGCGGTGTAGGGGTACGCCCCCGCGGCGATCGGCGCCTGGCCGTAGCCGAGGCTGTAGTGGCAGCCGCTGGTCGGCGGGTTGTGCGCGTAGGTGACCTTGTTCGGCGGGCTCACGTGCTCGTGGGGCATCTCGGGGATGACCTGGGCGTGGTCCGTCTTGCCATTGGTCTTGGGCGGGTTGGGGCTGTACGGCCCCGCGCTGTTGGGCCCGTACGGGCACGTGCTGTTGTCGACGACGTTGTCGCTGCTGCTTCCGCTGCCACATGCGGACAGTGCGGATGCCGCGACGACGACTGCACAGATCGCCAGCCGGCCGCCGGCACCGAAACCTCGCATGGAGCGAAGACGGTAACACAGGGGCCCGGACCGACCGGCGAGGTCCGCCGGGGTCCGGCTAGGGGACCGTCGGACCCTCCGGAGAGTGGCCGACGTGGTTGTCGTAGAAGCGCTGGAGCTCGGCGGTGTCGGCCGTGTCCATCGGGTCGTAGTAGTCCCAGGCGACAGCGGCGAACTTCGGCTTCATGCTCGGCCAGGGCACGATGATGATCTTGGCGTAGGGCTTGAACTGCGGGTACTGCTTGACCAGCCCGGCGAGCTGCGGATCCGATGGCTGCTTCTTCAGCCACGCACGAAGTGACTGGAAATCGGCGTCGCACCCCTGCGGACAGCGATAGAGCACGGCGACGTAGCCGTGCTCGAGGTTGTGCACCCAGTACTCCGCGGGGAGGGACGCGGTGTAGGGATACGCCCCTGCCGCGACCGGCGCCTGGCCGTAGCCGAGGTTGTAGTGGCAGCCGCTCGTCGGCGGGTTGTGCTCGTAGGTGACCTTCGCCGGCGGGGTGACGTGCTCGTGTGGCATCTCCGCGATCACCTGGGCGTTGTCCTTCTTGCCGTTGGTCCCGGGGGGATTCGGGCTGTACGCTCCCGAACTGCTCGAGCTCGTCGGACACGTCGAGTTCCCGACGAAGGGGTTGCCCGGGTCGCCGCCGCAGGCGGAGAGCGACGCAACGGCGAACAGCACGGCGATCAGCCCCAGTCGGAGAGCGCGCACTGTGAGCATGGGGCGGTGACTGTACCAAGATGGCAGAGTGCGGAAAGTGCAGGAACCGGGGAGTCGGGATGCGGTTGATCGGCCTGACCGGCGGCATCGCCACCGGCAAGAGCACCGTGGCGGGATTGCTCGCCGGCCGCGGTGCGGTGGTCGTCGACGCCGACCTCCTCGCCCGTGAGGTGGTGGCGCCGGGCAGCCCCGGCCTCGAGGAGATCGCCCGCACCTTCGGCACCGCGATGCTCACTCCGGAGGGCGAGCTCGACCGGCCCGCGCTCGGCGCGCTCGTCTTCGCCGACCCCGGCGCCCGCCGGCGTCTCGAGGCGATCACCCATCCTCGGATCGGCGCGCTGATGGCCGAGCGCATCGCCGAGGGGATGGGCTCGCGAGCGCCGCTGGTGGTCGCGGACATCCCCCTGCTCTTCGAGGGCGGGCGCACCGGCCTGGTCGAGGGGGTGCTGCTCGTCAACGCGCCCGACGAGGTCCAGCTGCACCGGCTCATGCTCCGCGACGGCCTCGACGAGGCCGCCGCCCGGGCCCGGGTCGCAGCCCAGATGCCGATGGCGGAGAAGCGCCAGCTCGCCACCTGGGTGATCGACAACGGCGGCACCCCCGAGGCGACCGCCGCCCAGGTCGAGGACTGGTGGGCCAGGGAGGTGGGTTGAGGCGCGCGAAGACGCGCCCCGCCGGCGAGTGCCGGCGTGGAGGGGGTAGGAGCCGGCATCGCGCAGCGATGTCTTGCGACTGAGCGGGGGAGGCGTAGCCTGCCCCCGGTGAAAACCCGTAGCCTGCCTCCGGTTAGGCACTGCCGCCCCGCCGGCTAGACCGGCTCTGCTCCGCAGAAGCCCTCGACCAGCATCGCCACCAGCTGGCGCTCGTCGGCGGCGAACTGTTCGCGAGCGGTGCGCCCGAGGGTGCCGAGGACGTATCCGGTGAGCACCATCTCGGCGGCGCCGAGGACCAGGTAGGCGGCGAGCCGGCAGTCGAGCCCGGGGCGGAGCTCGCCGTTCTCCTGCGCCTGGCGGAGCATCCGCTCGACGATCTCGAAGGCCTCGATGACGGTGCCGACGTCGTGGGACTCGATGAACTCGTAGGAGCGGCTGATCTCGTTGATCATCACCGTCATCAGGTCGGGATCGTTGCGGTAGGTCTCGACCCAGAAGTGGACCAGCCGGCCGAGGCGCTCGCGCACCGGCGCCGGCGATGCCGCGACCTCCTCCAGGTAGCCGAGATGGCGGCCCCAGCGCTCCTGGAAGATGGCGGCGAGGATCTCCTCCTTGTTGCGGAAGTGGTGGTAGACCAGCCCGTAGGCGATCCCCGCCTCCTCGGCGATGTCGGCGACGCGGGCGCCGTGGAGGCCGCGCCGGGCGAACACCGCGACGGCGGCGGCGACGATGCGCTCGCGGGTGCGCACGCTGCGGCGGCGGCGTGGGGCCGCCGCGGCGTCGGAGCTCATTCTTCTCCTCTCGGCGCTGCCGCGCCGAATGATCGGGGGCCTCCCCCAGGCCATCAGCTCCTTCGTCGCTGACAGCCTTCCCCCTGGGCAGTGTAGTTCGGGCCAGGCCGCTGTACGATCAGCCGAGGATGCTTGACAATGGCGAGGTGGTGCGCACCCTCGAGCGCATCGCCGACCTCCTCTAGGTGAAGGGCGAGAACGCCTTCAAGGTGCGCGCCTACCGGCTCGCCGCCCTGCAGGTCGAGAACCTCGGCTCGGAGCTGAGCGACCTCGCCGCCGCCGGCGCGCTGCGCGGCGTCTCGGGCTTCGGCGTCGCCATCGCCCAGAAGGTCGAGGAGCTCGTCACCACCGGCCGGCTCGGCTACCTCGAGCGCCTCGAGGCCGAGGTCCCGTCCTCGCTGCTGGAGATCTGCGCGCTCGAGGGGGTGGGGCCGCGCACCGCCAACATGCTCTGGAAGGTCGCCGGCATCGAGAGCCTCGACGCGCTCGACGCGGCGACCCGGTCCGGCGGCCTCGCCGGGCTGCCCCGGATGGGGGCGCGCACCGTCGAGCGGATCGTCGTCGCCCTCGAGCGGCACCGCAGCCGCGAGGGAGCCCGCCGCCGCCCCCGCGAGGAGGTGGCGCCGCTCGCCGGCGAGCTCGTCGGCGCGCTCCGCGGCCTCGACTCGGCCGCCCGGGTGGAGTTCGCGGGCTCGTTCCGGCGCGGCCGCGCCGACGTCGGCGACCTCGATGTGCTCGTCGCCACCGAACGGCCCGGCGAGGTCCTGGCCGCCTTCGCGGCGCTGCCCGCGGTCGAGCGGGTGCTGCTCCGCGGCGACACCAAGTGCTCGGTCCACGCCGCCGGCGGGCTCCAGGTCGACTGCCGCGCCGTCGCCCCGGGCCAGTTCGGCGCCGCCTGGCAGTACTTCACCGGCTCCCAGGCGCACAACATCCGGCTGCGCGGGCTGGCGCTCCGCGCCGGGCTGACCCTCAACGAGTACGGCGTCTTCACCGTCGACGGCGGCGAGCGGCTCGGCGGCGAGACGGAGGAGGGGGTCTACGCGCTGCTCGGGCTGCGCTGGATCCCGCCCGCCGAGCGCGAGGGCGGCGCCGAGGTCGACGCCGCCAGGCTGGCCGCGCCGCAAGCCGCGGGCCCACCCTCACGTTTCCTCAGTATCGACGGTCATGCGGCGCGGGCCGAGCCCGTTCCGCTCCACCCCCTGGGCGGACACTGAGCAGCGATGGACGAGCTCCTCATCAAGGTGCCGGCACCCTTCAGCGGCGTGGAGGATCTGGGCTTCAGCGCCCGCTATCCCGCCCAGCGTCCCGGAGACCCGCTCCGCGACGTGACCATCTTCGTCGAGGGCCCGGCGCCGCCGATGCGCCGGCTGGTCGAGCGGCTGGTCCTCTTCGCCGAGAAGGACCAGATGGTCGAGGCCGACGGCGAGGACGAGGCCTACGCCTGGACGCCGCCGATCCAGCTCACCGACGAGGTCTGCGTGCTCTCCTTCCGCGACCGCAGCCTGGTCGCCGACGGCACCGCGTACGCTCGGATGGAGCGCGGCTACGTCTGGAACCTGGTGCGGCCGCTCGCCTTCACCTTCCTGCGCGACTGCGTGCGCATCGGCGGCCTCCGGCTCGCCGACCGCATCGCGGTGGTCCTCGACCCCGGCCGCCCGCCGCTCGTCGACCTCGAGCTCGACCGCTCGTCGATCACCCCGGAGAACGGCACGCTGCTGCTCTTCCCCCGTCACTGACCCGCGCGGCCCCCGATCGGGGGCCCGGGATCACGGGGGAAGCGGGGTGGGGATGGCGCCGGAGGGTGCCGGCGTGGCCGCGCCCGACGGGGCGACGGTCGGAATCGGGGTTGCGGTCGCCGGCCCGGCGGGCGTGCTGGGCGTGGGCGTCGGCACCGGCGTGGGCGTCGGCGGCAGCGTCGGCGGCACCGGCGGCACCGGCGCGCTCGGGCAGTTGGCGTAGAGGGGGTTGAAGCTCGGCGTCGCCGTCGGCGAGGGCACCGGCGTCGGGGTCGGCCTGTAGCCCGCGGGCAGGGGGGTGTAGGTCGGGTAGGGGGTGTACGAGGGGCAGGGCACCGGCGGCGGCGGGGTGGGCCCGTGCGCGCCGCTGACCAGCAGCGAGATCGCCACCGCGACCGCGCCGACGAGCACGGTGATGATGAAGCCGGCCGCGCCCCACTCGCGTCGTATCACCCTGCGGATCACGGCATCGACGCCTCGTGGACACCCCGCGCCAGCGCCTCGCGCAGCGCCGGGCCGAAGGTCGGGTGGGACGGGGCGGTGCGCAGCAGCGCCTGCAGCCAGCCCTCGGGGGTGCCGACGTCGAGCAGCTCGCCCTCGAACTCCAGCCCCCAGATGGGCCCCGCGTCCATCGCCGCGGCGATGCCGTCGGTGAGCTGGATCTCGCCGCCGACCCCGGGCGGGGTGGAGCCGAGCGCCTCGAAGACGGCGGGGGTCAGGACGTAGCGGCCCATGATGGCGAGCTCGCTCGGGGCGTCCTCGGGGGCGGGCTTCTCGACCATCGCGGTGACGCGGTGGAGCCGGCCCCGGGTCTCGGCGACGGCGACGCTGCCGTAGCGCGAGATGCGCTCGCGGGGCACGCGCATCAGCGCGAGCACCGGGGTGCCGGTCTCGCGATGGGCGTCGACGAGCTGGGCGAGGATGGGCTTCGGCCCCCACGAGAGGTCGTCGGGGAGCAGGCAGGCGAAGGGACGGTCGCCGACCACCGGCCGCGCCTGGAGCACGGCGTGCCCCAGCCCCAGCGGCCGCGGCTGGTAGACGTAGGTCATCCGCGCCAGCTGCTCGCTGCGGCGCACCGCCTCGAGCCCCGCGAGCTTGCCGCGCGCCTCGAGGGTGCGCTCGAGCTCGGGAGCGCTGTCGAAGTGGGCCGCGAGCAGCTCCTTGCCGCGGCTCAGCACCACCACCATGGTGTCCAGGCCGGCGGCCACCGCCTCCTCGACGCCCCACTGGAGAACCGGGCGGTCGAGGACCGGTAGGAGCTCCTTGGGGAGCGCCTTGGTCGCCGGCAGGAACCGCGTGCCCAGACCCGCGGCCGGGATCACGCAGTGGCGGATGTCCACGGCGGCGCATTGTGGCCATTCCGAAGGAGTTCCTGCATCCTCCCGACCCGGGCTTATACTCCAGCAGCACTCTGCGGCAGGTCCGCGGTGGCACCCGTGCAGCGCGCCCCGTTCGTCTAGAGGCCCAGGACACCGCCCTCTCAAGGCGGAGATCATCGGTTCGAATCCGATACGGGGTACCAACACCGGCACCAGGGATCGACGCCACGATGCTCGCCAGCACAGCCCCCAACATCTTCTATGTGATCGTCCTGCCGATCATCTCGATGGGCGTGGTCGGGGTCATCTCCGTCGGCGTCTACAAGGTCCTGGGCGGCGTCTTCCGCCACTAGCGGTCGCCCCGGCGCCGCCGTTGTCGTCGGCGGCGGCATCATCGGCCTGGCCACCGCGCGCGAGCTGCTGCTCCGCGGCGCCGGCCCGGTGACGGTGCTCGAGCAGGAGCCGGCGGTCGCCGCGCATCAGAGCGGCCACAACAGCGGGGTGGTCCACTCCGGCGTCTACTACGTCCCCGGCTCGCTTCGCGCCCGCTGCTGCGTCGAGGGGGCGAGGTCGCTGCGCGAGCTCTGCGCCACGCTCGGGGTCCCGCTCGTCGACCGGACCAAGCTGATCGTCGCCACCCGCCCGGCGGAGCTCGACCGGCTGGAGGAGATCCGCCGCCGAGGTACCGCCAACGGGGTGGCCGGGCTTCGCCTCGCCGGCCCGGCGGAGATCGCCGAGCTCGAGCCCGCCGCCGCCGGGCTGCGCGCGCTGGTGGTCCCGGGGGTCGCCACCGTCGACTTCGCCGCGGTGAGCCGCGCGCTCGCCGCCGCGGTGACCGCGGCGGGCGGCGAGGTGCGCACGGGGGTGCGCGCGCTGCGCGTCGAGCCCGCCGCCGGCGGGGTGCGGGTGCGCACCGGCGAGGGCGAGTTGGGCGTGGCCGCGGCGGTGCTCTGCGCCGGGCTCTGGTCGGACCGCCTCGCTCGGGCGAGTGGGATCGATCCCGGGGTGCGGGTGGTGCCGGTCCGCGGCGGCTTCTGGCGGCTGCGTCCCGGGGCTGCGACGGTGCGCGGGCTCGTCTACCCGGTGCCCGACCCGGCGCTGCCCTTCCTCGGGGTCCACGCCACCCGACGATCGGACGGCGAGGTCTGGGTGGGCCCGAGCGCGGTGCTCTCGCTCGCCCCTCGCGGCGAGCGGCGCCGCGGCATCGACCCGGCCGAGCTCCGCACCCTGGCCGCAGACCCCGCGGTCTGGCGGCTGTGCGCACGGCACTGGCGGTCGGGGGCCTCGGGTCTGCTCCTCGACCGCAGCCGGGCGCTGCTCGCACGGGCGCTGCGCCGGCTGCTCCCCGCCGTCCGCGCCGGCGATCTCGAGCCCGTCGCCCCGGGGATGCGCGCCCAGGCGGTCGACGGGCGCGGTCGCCTCGTCGACGACTTCGTCCTGGTGCGGCGCGGCGCCGTGGTGGTGGTCGCCAACGCGCCGTCACCGGCGGCGACCTCGAGCCTGGCGCTGGCCGGCCTCATCGCCGACGAGGTCGCGAGGGTCTGACCGGGCATCATCGGGGGATGGACGGCGACGGCTGGGACGTGGTGGTGGCGGGGGGCGGCCCCGCCGGGCTGAGCGCGGCACGCACCGCCGCCGAGGGGGGCGCGCGGGTGCTGCTCGTCGAGCGCGAGAGCGCCTTCGGCATCCCCACCCGCACCAGCGGGGGCAGCTTCATCGCCGACCTCGCCGCCCTGGGGGTCGGCCCCGACCTCTACCAGCCGGTGACGGAGGTGCGCTTCCTCGCCCCCACCACCGAGGCGGTGATCCCCTTCCCCCGCCCGGTGGTCTGCGTGCTCGACGTGCGCGCGCTCTACCAGCGGCTCGCCGAGCGCGCCGCCGCCGCCGGGGTCGAGCTCCGGCTGCGCACCACCGTCACCGCCGCGAGGGCGGAGGACGGCGGGGTGGTGGTCGAGGCCCGCGGCCCGGGTGGCGCCCGCGAGCTGCGCGCCCGTCACGCCGTCGACGCCACCGGCACCGCCGCCGTGGTCACCGCCGCGCTGGGGATGCACCCCGCCTACGAGCGCCGCGCCGTCGGCGCCGAGCTCGACCTCGCCGCTCCCGCCGCCCCGCCCGGCACCTGCTGGCTGATCGTCGGCGAGCGCCTCGCCCCGAGCGGCTACGCCTGGCTCTTCCCCTACCGCCCGGGGCGGGTGCGCCTCGGCGTCGGGGTGATGCGGCCCGACAGCGGCGCCGACCCCCGGCGGCTCCTCGACGAGGTGCTGGCGATGCCGGAGCTCGCCGCGACGCTACGCGGCGCCCAGCCGGTCGAGCTCCACGCCGGGCTGATCCCGGTCGCCCCGCTGCGCGTCCCCATGGTCCGCGACGGGGTGGTCTGTGTCGGCGACGCGGCGTCGCACGCGTCGACCCTGGTCGGCGAGGGCATCCGCTACGCGCTCGGCGCCGGCGAGGCGGCGGGACGGGCGCTCGGCGAGTCGGTCGGCGGCGACCCGGCGGCGCTGCACCGCTTCGAGCAGCGCTGGCACGCCCGCCACCGCCGCGACTTCGCCGTCGCCTACCGGGTGAACCGCGCCCTCGCCGGCTTCGTCGACGCCCGCTGGGACGCCGCGGTGAGCGCCATCGCCGACACCCCGGCGTGGTTCCTCGCCGCGTCGCTGCGCACCGACTTCCGCCCCCGCCACCTCGCCCGGCTCGCGCTGACCCGGCCGCGCCTCGCCGCCCGCTACGTGCGCGCGGCGCGCGGCTGAGCGCTCAACTCAAGATGCAGACGAGCTCGACGTCGAAGGTGAGGGTGGCGTTCACGGGGATGCCGCTGCCGGGCGGCGGCTGGTCCGCGTAGGCGAGCGCCGGGGGGATCACCAGGCGGCGGATGCCGCCGAGCTTCATCCCCTGGATGCCCTCGTTCCAGCCCTTGATCACCGAGGCGTTGCCGAGGTTGTCGACCTCGAAGGGGGTGCGGCCGGACTGGCGCGAGCTGTCGAAGAGCTTGCCGTCCTGGGTCCAGCCGCTGTAGTTCATGGTCACGTTCCTGCCCGCGACCGCGGTCGCGCCGGTGCCGGCGGTGATGTCCCCGTACTTGAGGCCGTCGGGCGTGGTGGTGCCGAGGGTCACGGCCTGGTGGAAGTCGTCGGTCCGGGGCTTGACGCTGGCGCAGTCACCGGTCTGGGTCGAGCTGTTGCCGACGACGTTACCTGAGCTGTCAGGGCTGGTCGGGGGCCGGGCGGTGCCGCTGTCGTCGGCGCCGCAGCCCGCGAGCAGGAGCAGCGCGGACGCGCCGGTCAGGGCGGCCAGGGTCCGGGGGAGGGTGGAGGTGCTCACGAGCGCGGGATGGTAGCGCGGGCCGGGGCGGTGACGGCTCGGGCACCATGTTTCGGCCGCGGCGGGGTGCGCCTACAATGGCCCCGGTGCAGCGGGCTTCCTGCCGTGCCCGCCGCCGTCACAGGAGTCGCCGTCATGGCCAACACGATCAAGGAGTCCAAGGGAGTCACATCCCAGAAGGACATCCTCACCAAGCTGCGCTGCCCGATCTGCAACAACCTGATGCGGCAGAACGAGATCAGCGTCGAGATCGCCTTCCGCCACAGCCGCCGCCCCGGCGAGCCCAAGCGCGAGCGCATCGTCAAGCACGCGAAGAACTGCGGCAAGGCGGCCTGACCGGGGCCTCCGCGGCGGCCCGGCAACGCCGCCGTAACGCCGGGTCCACAGTTCATCCGACGCCGGAGGGCGGTGGCCGGAGGCGGTGGTAGTCTCGCGCTGAGCCGGGCGTACCCCTCGCCCGATCCTGCGAGGTGGAGATGCACAGCTTCGTCGACGGACTGGACCATTTCCTCGGCGATCATCACAACGAGGTCGTGATCGGCCTCGCCCTGGTGGTGCTGGCCGAGGCGGTGATCATCTGGCTCTGGGCGCGCCGCGCGGGGAGACTCCGCCGCCGGCTCGACGCCGCCCTGGAGGCCGCGGGCAGCGCGGCCACCCACGCGGCCGCCGCCCTCGCCGTCGACGCCCTCCGTCCCGCCGAGCGCGAGCTCGAGGCCCACGCCCCCGCCCCCGTCGCCACCCCGGCCGCCACCTGGCAGCCGCGACCGTCGGCGGCCGCGCCGCCCGCGCCGGCCCCCGCCGCGCCGCTCGCGCCGGCCCCCGCCTGGGTCGCCCCTCCGGTGGCCCCCGCGCCGGTCGCCGCCGCCCCCGTGGCCCCCGTGCCCGTCGTGCCCGTCGTGTCCGTTCCCGAGCCGGCGGCGCCGGTCGCCGCGCCGATGCCGCTGGCCGCCTCGGCCTCCCCGGTCGACACCGCCGCCGCCCTGCGCGCCGCCGCGGTGAGCGAGCCCGCTCCCGCCGTCGCCGCCACCGGCGTCGCCGCGTGGGCGGTGGAGGCCGCCGCCCAGATCGCCCCCGCACCGCTCGAGCCGGCCCCCGCCCCCGGCCTCGGCGGCGTCGCCGCCTGGACCCAGACCGCGCCGGTCGGCGACACCGCCCAGCCGTGGTCCTGGGGCACCCCCGCCGCCGCCGACACCGCAACGGGTCCGGCTCCCGCGACCTCCCCCACCGCCGGCGCCCCGGTCAGGCTGCTGCTCGTCGAGGACGACGTCAACGTCGCCAAGCTCTACCGGATGCTCCTGGAGAGCCGCGGCTACACCGTCACCCACGCCGCCGACGGGGTCGAGGGCCTCGACGCCGCCCGCCGCGAGCGGCCCGACCTCATCCTCCTCGACGTGATGATGCCGCGGATGAACGGCATCTCCTTCCTCCAGGCGCTCCGCGAGGATTCCAGCCTCGGCGCCGTGCCGGCGGTGGTCCTCTCCAACTTCCGCGAGCCCCGCCTGGTCGAGCGCGCCATGGCGCTCGGCGCCCTCGAGTACATGGTCAAGGCGCAGACTCGCCCCGAGACCCTGGTCGGCGCCATCCCCCACTGGCTCCGGGGCGAACGCGTCGTCACGGCGTAACCGGGGGCAGGCGACGCCTCGCCTGCCGGTGCCTCGAGAACGCTTTTTCGGGCTGCGTCACCTAGACTGCCTCGGATGGCCGTCGAGATCCCGCTGTTCCCGCTGAGCGTCGTGCTCTTCCCGCACATGCCGCTGCCGCTCCACATCTTCGAGGAGCGCTACCGGCAGATGATGCGGGACTGCGAGGAGGAGGGGACCAGCTTCGGGGTCGTCGCCATCCGCGAGGGGGTCGAGGCGATGGGGCCGGCGACGCCCCATCCGGTGGGGACGCTGGCGCAGTTGCGCAAGGTCGAGAAGCTCGACGACGGCCGCTACAACCTGCTCGTGGTCGGAGCCTCGCGCTTCCGCATCGCCGGGCTGTCGACGCGCAGGACCTACCTGGTCGGCGAGGTCGAGTATCTCCAGGACACGGACGGCGGCGAGCAGGTCTCGGCCGAGCTGGCGCGCCGCGTCGGCACCGCCTTCCGCACCTACGCCGACACCCTGCGCCAGCTCGCCGGCCAGGATGGGACGACCATCGAGCTGCCCGACGACCCCGAGCTGCTCTCCTACCTCGTCTCCGCCACGCTCCAGGTCGAGGTGGCGCGCAAGCAGGAGCTGCTCGAGATGGACGCGGTGGCCGAGCGGCTGCGCGGCTGCCTGGCCCTGCTCCGCCGCGAAGCGGTGCTCCTCGACCAGATGCTCGCCCGCCGCGACGCCCCCTCCGGAGCCTTCAGCCCGAACTGACCGGCCGGCGGTAGAGGGTCATCCCGGCGGCGCCGAGGGCGCCGGCCACGATCAGGCCGGCGACCCAGAGCAGGCCGGGGCCGCCCCTCGACGATGTGTCGGTCCCTGTCGCCGGGGAGTTCACGTGGACGGCGGCGCCGGTCGCCCGCACGTCGCTGTGGAGGGCCAGCTGGGCGCTTGCCGTCCCCGAGGTGGCCGAGACCACGGTGTCGCCGGGGACGTCCCCGGTGCGCACCCGCACCAGGGCCACGCCGGTGTCGCCGCTGTCGACCCTCGACGGGGTGAGCGAGGCCCCGCCCCCGCTCGCCGAGACCAGCGCGAAGACGACCGGCACATGGGGCACGGCGAAGATGTCGGTGCCGCGCTGGGCCTCCAGGGTCGCCTGCACCTCGACGGTGTCGCCGGGGGCGATCGGGGCCGCCGCGGCCGGCACCAGGACGATCCGCTGCACCGCCTCGGCCGCGACCGGAGCGGCGCCCGGCGAGGCCGCGGGCAGCGGCGGGGGCGGCGGCGGGAAGCGCGACGCCGCCGGCGAGGCCGAGGCGCTCGCGGTGCTGCGGGTGCCGCTCGCGGACGACGCCGTCGAGGTGGTGGTGGTGCTGCCGCCGGCCGTCGTGGAGGAGTCGGTGGAGGTGGTCTGGGTCTCGGTGGTCGTCGCCGTCGTCGAGCTCTCGGACGTCGCCGTCGACTGGCTGCTGCGGCTGGTGCTGGTGGTGGTGGAGGCCGTCGTGGAGCACGAGGCGCCCACCGGGACCGGCGGTACGCAGACGTCGGAGACAGCGCCGCGGGCACCGGTCGCCACGACGAGGCGCGCGACGATCAGGGCGGTGAGAAGGGCCAGTGCCGGCGCCACCAGCCGGCCCGCGGTGGCCGCCGCCCCCCGGCGACGGCACCCCCGCATCCTGCGAAGAGGGGTCATGCAGCGGCGATTATCATCCCTCGGTCACCTCACGCACCTGAACGGGGGGCGGAGGCAGCCCCGGAGAAGGAGGCCACCGTGTCCATCCTCGACCGCTTCTCGCTCGCCGGACGGGTGGCCCTGGTGACCGGCGGCAGCCGCGGCATCGGACGGGCCGCGAGCCTGGCCCTCGCCGAGGCGGGGGCCCGGGTGGCGGTGTCCTCGCGCAAGCAGGAGGCCTGCGATGCGGTGGTCGCGGAGATCGAGGCGGCGGGGGGCGAGGCCATGGCCGCGGCCGGCAACGCCGGACGCATCGAGGACGCGGAGCGCATCGTCGGCGAGGTGATGGCGCGCTGGGGACGGCTCGACGTGCTGGTCAACAACGCCGCGACCAACCCGGAGTTCGGCCCGCTGCTCGACAACAGTCCCGCCGCCGTGGACAAGACCCTCCAGGTCAACCTCATGGGCCCGCTCAACTTCACCCGCGCGGCGGTGCGGGCCTGGATGGGCGACCACGGCGGCAGCGTGATCAACCTCGCGAGCATCGCCGGGCTCACCCCCGACCCGGGCATGGGCGCCTACGCCGCCTCCAAGTCGGCGCTGATCAGCGCCACCCGCTCGCTGGCGCGCGACCTGGGGCCGCAGGGGATCCGGGTCAACGCGATCGCCCCCGGGGTGGTCCGCACCGACTTCGCCCGCATCCTCGTCGAGACCCCGGAGATCCGCGAGCGCATCCTCGAGCACAGCTCGCTGAAGCGGGTCGCCGAGCCCGACGAGCTCGCCGGCCCGGTGCTCTTCCTCGCCTCCGACGCGGCCTCCTACGTCACCGGGGCGGTGCTCCTCGTCGACGGCGGCCATCTGGCCTGATCACAATGGTCACGGCCTCCCTGCGGGCGGCCGGCGACAGGTCGAGGGAGGGTGCGAACCATGGCGCTGGACAGGGGTCTCGGCTACTGGCTCACCCGTCGTGCGGCGCTGACCCCGCGGCGCAGTGCGCTCGTCTTCGGAGGTGAGGGCTGGGACTACGCCGAGTTCAACCGGCGCTCCAACCGCCTGGCCCACGCGCTCCGCGCCCTCGGCGTCAACCACGGTGACCGGGTCGCCTACCTCGACCTCAACCATCCCGACTTCTTCCTCACCCTCTTCGCCACCGCCAAGCTCGGGGCGATCTTCGTCCCGCTGAACTTCCGGCTCACCCCGCCGGAGCTCGCCTTCATCATCGGCGACGCCGGGGTGCACACCCTGATCCACGACGAGGCGTTCGCCCCCGCGGTGGACGCGATCCGCGACCGTCTCCCCTGCCGTGAGCTGGTCTGCCGCACCGGACGCGAGGGCGTCCGGCAGCTCGACGACCTGCTCCGCGACCAGCGCGACGACGACCTCGACAACCAGGTGGACGTCGACGAGGTGGCGGTGATCATGTACACCTCGGGCACCACCGGCCGGCCCAAGGGGGCGATGCTCACCCACGCCAACCTGCTGTGGAACAACATCAACGCCGGCCTCGCCTTCGACATCAGCGTCGACGACACCACCCTGGTCTGCGCCCCGCTCTTCCACATCGGCGGGCTCAACGTCACCCCGCTCATCGCCTTCATGAAGGGCGCCGAGGTGGTGCTGATGCGCGCCTTCGAACCCGGAGCGGTGCTCGAGCTCATCCCCCGCCACCGCGTCACCACGATGTTCGGCGTGCCCGCGATGTTCCTGTTCATGTCCCAGCATCCCGCCTTCGCGGGCACCGACCTCTCCACCATCCGGTTCCTGCTCTGCGGCGGGGCGCCGGTGCCCGAGGCGCTGATCCGGCTCTATGGCGAACGCGGGCTCTGTTTCGCCCAGGGCTACGGGCTCACCGAGACCGCCCCCTTCGTCACCCTGGTACCGGTCGACCGGGCGCTCGACAAGGTGGGCTCGGCGGGGCTGCCGCCCTTCTTCACCGACGTGATTCTCGTCGACGACAGCGGCCGCGAGGTCGCCACCGGCGAGCGCGGCGAGGTGGTGGTGCGCGGGCCCAACGTCATGAAGGGCTACTGGAACCGCCCCGAGGCGACCGCGGAGGCGATGCGCGACGGCTGGTTCCACACCGGCGACGTGGCCACCCGCGACGAGGAGGGCTACTTCTACATCGTCGACCGCAAGAAGGACATGATCATCAGCGGCGGCGAGAACGTCTATCCCGCCGAGGTCGAGGACTGCCTCTACCAGCACCCGGCGATCGCCGAGGTGGCGGTGATCGGCTGCCCCGACGAGCGCTGGGGCGAGACGGTTCTGGCCATCGTCGTCCTGAAGCCGGAGGTCGAGGCGAGCGAGCAGGACATCCTCGACCACACCCAGGGACGGCTGGCCCGGTACAAGCAGCCGCGCCGGGTGATGTTCACCGAGGTGCTGCCCCGCAACCCCGCGGGCAAGGTGCTGAAGTTCGAGCTCCGCGAGCGCTTCGTGCCCGCGGCGGCCGAGCAGGGAGCGCCGGCGGCGAGGTGATCTCGCACATCGCGGTCACCGACCGCTCGCGACGCCTGCCCGACTGCCCGCTCTGCCGCGGGCCGGTGGAGATGAGCTCGTTGGAGGCGGTGCTCAGCACCAACCGCGGCTACCGCTTCCCCATGCTCCTGGTCCAGTGCTGCCCCGCCTGCGACCAGGCGGTGGCGGTCGAGCTGGCCTTCCTCGAGCGCTGGTGCGACTGCGACGCCTACCTCGAGACCGACCTCGCCGACCACGCCCCGGTGCCCCAGGCGCACCAGCTGGTCAGCGTCGTCTTCGAGTCGTGCTCGGCGTGCGGCCAGGTGCGCGAGGCGTACCTCAACCACTGACTCGTGACTCAGGCGGCGAGCTCGTCCCCGGTCGAGGTGAGCTCGCCGAACTCGGCCGCGTAGCGCGCCACCGACGCGAACGGCACCAGCGGCACCGCGTAGGCGGAGCAGATCTGCTCGATCGTCGTCTGGCGGCGGGCGACGTTCTCGCTCGACACCCGCGAGGGGTCGTTGCTGCCGTTGCGCGGCGCCCACAGGTCGGGCTTCTCGGTGAGGCAGAGCACCCGGCCGTACTGGGCGCGGATGACGCGCTTGCCGCGCAGCGTGGTGCCCCAGAGCAGCACCGCGCCCATCGCCATCAATCCGCTCGTCGGCGCGCTGCGATACGCCCAGTAGCCGTGCACCGGGTAGTACGGGTACTCCTCGCCGCAGCCCTCGGGCGTGGTGCGCGCGTGGAGCCCGCAGCGGCATCCGTCGTCGGGCGCCTGGTGCCGCGGCGGGTCGTGCGGCGAGTACATGCAGGTCGCCTCGGCGACCCCGCCGGCGGGCCAGTCGAACCGCATCGCCATGCTCTTCAGCACCGGCGTGCCGAGCTCCAGCACCCAGCAGCGGAATCCCACGATCGGCGTCGGAAGCTCGTCCATCGGCCTATCGCGTGGGCGACGGTTCCTGCGGCCGCGGCTGCGGAAGCGGCAGCGGAAGGACCAGGGGCTCCGGTGCGGAGCGCCGCTCCTTGTGGGTCACCTCGTCCGGGGTCATGCGCGCTCTCCCTCTCCTCGGTGCGTTCACTGTGGACCAGGTCGAGTGCCCCCGGCATCGTGCGGCCGCCCCACATCCTCACGGAAGGGGTTCGGGCACCCACGACAACCGTACATGCCCGGGCCCCTCCGCGCTCATCCTCCGACGAGCAGACCGAGGAGGTTGGCCACCAGCGTGGTCACGGCGTCGAGCAGCGAGGGCGCGGGGGCCACGGGCACCGGCGCCGGCATCGGCGCGGAGGCCGGCGGCGCGACGGCCACCGGGGCGGGCACGGGAGCGGCCGGGGCGGCGGGCACGGGTGCGGTGGCGTGCCGGTCGATCGCGGCGAAGCGCCCACCCGAGGTGATCGCGGCAGCCGGGGGCAGCTTGGCCTGGACCGGCGCCGGGACGCTCGCTGGAGCGGGCGCGTCGGGCGTGGTCACGCTGACGCCGCCGGAGGGCTCGGACGGCGTGGCGGGCGGGAAGAGTTGCTCGACCACCGCCCACGCGCTCGAGCCCGCGCTGGCGTCGGCATCGGGGTTGGAGGCGGAGTGGGTGGTGATGACGGCGATGACCATCAGGGCCGCGGCGAGGGAGACGAGGCCGGCGATGACCAGGCGCAGGGGCATGCGCAGAGGCACGGGAGATCCTCCGTGGTCCGGGAAACAGAGTGAGAAACGACGCCGCGGGCCGGGATCTTGTGGTCGGGTGCTATGGTCGCGCGGCATGTCGCCCTGGCTCGCCGGCTTCATCGCTCTCCTGCAGGGGTCGACGGAGCTCTTCCCCGTCTCGTCGCTCGGCCACGCGGTGGTGGTGCCGAACCTGCTCCGCCTCGACTTCCGGCCGACCGACGACAGCTTCGTCCCGTTTCTGGTGCTGCTCCACCTGGGGACCGCGACCGCGCTGCTCATCCTCTACCGCGAGGAATGGAAGCGGATCATCGCCGGGTTCCTCCGCGCCGCGGTGCGCGGACGCATCCAGGACCCCGACGAGAGGATGGCGCTGCTGATCGTCGCCGGGACCATTCCCACCGGGGTGGTCGGGTTCTTTCTCGAGAAGCCGCTCAAATCGCTCTTCGGCAATCCGCGTGCCGCCGGCGCATTCCTGATCGTCAATGCCGCAATCCTGCTCGGCGCCGAGCTCTTGCGCCGGCGCAGCGAACGCGCCGCACACGTCGAGGCGGATGCCGGCATGGACCGCGAGGCCGCGTTTCGCACCGTCGAGACCCTCGACTGGCGCTCGGCGCTGCTCGTCGGCGCCTGCCAGACCCTGGCACTGCTGCCGGGGATCTCTCGCGCCGGGGTGACGATGGCGGGCGGTCTGGTCGCCGGTCTGCGCCACGAGGAGTCGGCGCGCTTCTCCTTCCTCCTCGCCACCCCGATCATCCTCGCCGCCGGCGTGCTCGAGGTGCCCCAGCTCTTCCAGTCGGGCGTCCCGATCGGCACCTACCTGGCGGCCTCGGTGCTCGCCGGCGTGGTCGCGTACATGAGCGCGCGCTTCCTCATCCGGTATTTCCGGGTCGGTCGCCTCGACCCCTTCGCCGCCTACTGCGCGGCACTCGGCATCATCACCCTGGCGTTCGCCAGGTGACGTCACAGGGAGAACCCGCATGCAGACGCAACGCGGCGGCAACGCCCCCCTCGCCATCGGCCTCCTCGTCCTCGCCGCCGTCTTCGCGGTCGTCGCGATCTTCTACCTCACGACCACAACCCACTTCCTCGCCGACTCCACCGCGCGGCACTACAAGCACGCCATCCTCGCGATCATCCTCGCGGTGCTCTGCCTGATCGGCGCCAACTTCGCGCGCCGCTCGCAGGCGTAGGGACAACCCGGGTAAGGTGGTTGCGGAGGGGTGACCGACCCGGCCTCCGCCGCATCCGGTACCAGGGGGAACAGCGCACATGTGGATTCGACGCGCCCCGAAATCGCTGTCGCACCGCGTGAGCGGAGCGGTGCGGACCTGGGCACCCGCGGTCGCCGCCGGCACGGCGATGATGGTGGTGCTCACCGTGCAGAACGACGTGGTGCGCCTGGTGCCGCAGCGCTACGCGCCGCCGGTGCGCATCGGCGTGCTGCTCACCGCCGCGATCGCCGGGTTCGCGACCGTCCACCTCCTGCTCGAGGCGGTGTTCCGCCATGGCACGCAGCGGGGCGCCCTCGGTGCGCTGCGCGGCGTGGTGAGCTGGATCGCCTATTCGCTGCTGGCGCTGTTCCTCACCTCGGCGCTCGGCGTCGACCTCTCCGGGTTCCTGCTCGGCAGTGCCGTGCTCGGCGTGATCATCGGCGCCGCCGCGCAGTCGTCGCTCGCCAACCTCTTCGCCGGCCTGGTCATCAACCTCGCGCGGCCGTATCGGGTGGCGGACTGGGTGCACCTGCGCTCGACCTCCTCGAGCGGGGTCGAGTGCGACGGCGTGGTGATCCAGATCGGCGCGATGTACACCACCCTGCTCTCCGACGGACAGCACCTCACCGTCCCCAACGCGGTGGCGATGACCTCGATCGGCCGCACCGATTCCCTTCCGGTGCGCGCCGCCGTCGCCCTGACCCTCCCCGGGCACATCGGGGTGGCCCGGCTGCAGCGGACGCTCGCCACCGCCCTCGAGCTCGAGCCCGACGAGCGCGTCGCCGTCCGGCCCCGGGCGCTGATGCTCGCCGGCGAGGAGTCGCTCACCTGCGACATCGAGGTGCGTGCCCGCCGCCCCCTCGAGGAGAGCGAGGTGGTGCGCGTCGCGCGCCGCGTCGCGGTCGGGTCCGCGGGGTCGGCGGAGATGCAGACCGCGGGCCGCTGAGCCCGCCGTCATCGCCGCGTCACCGCCGGGGGTCTTGACAGGTTGTGATCGATCAATCAATAATCGCCGGGCGATGACACCCGCCCCCTCCACCCAGCCCCGCCGCAGCGCCGGCGACCGCCGCGAGCAGGTCCTCGAGGCCGCCGTCCGCGAATTCGCCGAGCTCGGCTACCAGGCGGCGAGCACCGCCGCCATCGCCCGCCGCGCGGGGATCAGCCAGCCCTACATCTACGCGCTCTTCCCCAACAAGCGCGAGCTCTTCCTCGCCGTCCACGACCGGGTGATCGGGCGCATCCGCGCGACCTTCCGGGAGGCGGCGGTCGGGGCGACCGACCCCCAGGACGCGCTCCACCGCATCGGCACCGCCTACCCGGAGCTGATCGGCGACCGCTTCGTGCTCCTCTGCCAGCTCCAGGCCTACGCCGCCGCCGGCGACCCCGAGATCCGCGCCCACGTGGCCCGGGCCTTCAGCGAGCTCGCCGACGAGATCCAGCGGCTGAGCGGCTGCTCCCCCGCCGAGCTGGCCGCGTTCCTCGCCGGCGGGATGCTCGCCAACGTCACCACCATCCTCGGGCTCCCCGAGCTCTGCACACCGCTGTGGGAGGAGAAGCAGGCCCGGCGCTGACCCGCGGGACCGGCTTTTTTTTTTGCCCACCCTACTGATCGATCCATC
>DATARS010000161.1:0-2837 GCA_036269455.1 Candidatus Dormiibacterota bacterium
GCGATCGCGGTGAGCAGCAGGGCGAGGTGGCTCTGCCCGTCGACGGGGGCGAGGACGGTCGCGGCGCTCCGGGACACCACCACCGCCCAGTCGAGGACGCCCACCGGCGCGTAGCCGGCGATGACGTCCTGACCCAACAGGTCGGCGATCCTCCCGCTCCCTGTCTGACCGGCCGCGGCGCGGTCGAGGACGGGGTCGTCGAGGCGGCTCCTGAAGTACCCCGCCGCCCCGAGCAGCGAAGCGTCGTCCTGCGCGCCGGTGTAGGCGGAGTCGAACACGAGAAGGTGGTTGCGGTTGAAGATGCGCACGTCGCCCGAGCCCGCCTGGCGGTGCGCCATCAACGTCTGCAGCGCGGACTCGTGGAGGTCGCCGGCGACCACCCCGACGACCGCGCCCGAGCGGTCGCGGATCGGCCCGGCGACGACCCAGACGAGCCTCCCGTCGGGACCGGTGGTGATGTCGGTGAGCACCGGCGCCGAGAGCGCCGCCGGGAACCAGGATTCGTGGCCGGTGACGGCGATCGTCGGCGTGGCCGGGTCCGAGGCGCGGACGCGGCCGGCGGTGTCGAGGACGATGAGGTTGTCGAAGTCGTCGTACAGCGGGGCCAGGGTGGCGAGGTTCGCCTGCAGCGCCGACGCGTCGGTCCAGTGACCGCCGGCCGCGACCCCGAGCGCCTGGACGTCGACCTGGCGGTCGTGGGCCCAGTCGCCCACACGCAGCGCGGTGTCGGCGGCGGTGATGCTCCCGTACAGGCCGCTGTCGTCCTGGAGGCTCGACGAGGCGCTGCGGGTGAGCAGGATCGCCAGGGCGGCGATGATGGGGAGCGACACCACGAGCAGGCCCGCGACGAGGCGGACCGAGAGCCGGCCGCGCAGGGCGAGGAGCGCCCTCAGACGGCCTGGGTGGCTGGCAGCCATGCGTCGACGCACCTCGGAGAGGGTCGGATGCCGGTCGCGGAGAAGGTCGCCGGCGGTCTCGGTTCTACCCGAGCCGTGACGGCGGCGACGGCAGTTCGTCAGTCCGTTACCGTCCTCCCATCCCCCGGACGTTGCCGTTGTGAGTCCGTTGCAGGCTGTGGGGCCGGCTGTTTCAGTCGCCGTCCGGAGTCACCTGTTGAGGACGAACCGCTCCAGCATGGCGGCGGTCTCCTCGGGGGCCTCGTGGAAGAAGAGGTGTCCCCGGCCGTCGAGGGTGTGGAGCCGGGCGCCGGGGATGCGCGCCGCCAGGATCCGGCCGTTCTCGACCGGAACGACGGCGTCGGCGGTGCCATGGAGCACCAGGGCCGGCGCGGTGATCCGGGACAGGGCGTCGAAGGTGTCGTGGCCGCGGATCGCCGCCTGCTGGGCGACGAAGACCCCGCCGCGCACGGGGTGGCGCTCGCGCTCGGCGACCTCGGCGTCGATGAAGTCCTGGTGGGCAGCCTGCCAGCCGGGGGCGTAGAGGACGGTGCAGGCGAGGCGGTAGGCCTCGCCCGGGGTCCGGGCACCGCGGCCCTGCACCGCCGCCGCGGCCTCGCGAGAGGGGGGCACGGCGTGCGGTCCTCCGCAGCTGGTGCAGGCGAGCACCAGCCGGGAGACCCGGTCGGGGTGGAGCAGGGCGAGGTGCTGGGCGACCATCCCACCCATCGAGGCGCCCCAGACCGCCGCGGTGTCGACGCCGGCGGCGTCGAGGACGGCGGCGGCGTCCCCGGCGAGCTGGGCCATGGAATAGGGGCCGGGGGTGGGCTCGGACTCGCCGACGCCCCGGGGGTCGAAGATCACCACCCGCATCCGCCCGGCGAGCAGCGGGATCACCGGGGCGTAGACGCGGCGGGCCGCGCCCAGCCCGGGGATCATCAGCACCGGCGGTCCATCGCCGGTCACCGTGACCGCCAGCTCGGTGCCGAGATCGGTCAGTGCCTGCAGGTCGCTCACCACCCCGTATTTACACTGTCGGGCGTGCCTCGCTTCTTCGTTCCCGCGGGCGCCGTCACCGGCGGCGGCGCGGTGATCTCGGGCGCCGACGCCGCCCACCTCGCCCGATCGCTCCGCGCCCGGCCGGGCGAACGGGTGACCGTGGTCGACGACGCCGGCCGGGAGCACGGCGTCCTGCTCGAGGAGGTCGGCGCCGAGCGCGCCCGCGGCCGGGTCGAGTGGAGCCGGCCGGCGACCGGCGAGCCGCGCGCCCGGGTGCTCGTCCTCCAGGCGCTCCCCGCCGATGGGATGGACGCGACCGTCGAGGCGCTCGCCGAGATCGGCGCCGCGGAGATCTGGCCGGTGCTCACCCGGCGCACCGTCGCCCGGCCGGCGCCCGATCGCGCCGCGCGCCGGGTCGAGCGCTGGTCCGCGATCGCCCGCGAGGGGGCGGCGCTCGCCGGGCGGGGCGCGCCGGTGCCGGTGCGGGCGCCCCGGCCCCTCGACGAGGCGCTGGCGGCGCTGCCCGCGGGCATCCGCCTGCTCGCCTGCGCGCCCGGGGCCGGCACGCCGCTCTCGGCGAAGGCGACCGGGACCGCCCTGGCGCTGCTCATCGGCCCGGAGGGCGGCCTCGACCCCGAGGAGCTCGCCGCCGTCCGCGCCCGCGGCGGTGAGGAGGTGCACCTCGGCCCGCGGGTGCTCCGCTCCCGGCTCGCCGGCACGGTCGCCGTCGCGGTGGTGCTCGCCCGCCTCGGCGAGCTCGACGCCGCCGCGGCGACGCCGCCGGTCGGGGCTGAGACCTCCACCAACCGGGCGCGTCAGCGCCCAGAAGAATGACGCGGCCGGTGCGCGCGGGGCTCACCGCGCTGGGGTGCAAGGTCAACTACGCGGAGATGGCCGAGCTCGCCTGCCGGCTGGCGGCGGCGGGCATCGAGGTGGTCGGCG
>DATARS010000162.1:0-4993 GCA_036269455.1 Candidatus Dormiibacterota bacterium
CACTCATCGGCTTCAGCATCAGTGCACTGGCGCTCCTCTGGACCTGGCTGCGCGCCAGCTCCTCCGGTCGCCTCCAGCGACGATGGGTCACCGGCTTCCTCGAGATGGCCGCCACCGCCGGCATCCTCCTCACCGGTCTCCGCTACGCATCCGGACACACCCCACGTGGCGCACTCCTCGGAGGTGCACTCACCGGCCTCGCACTCGCCACCGTCATGGCCCTTCTCCTCGGCCTCAACCGGGCCCACGCGTACCGCTTCCGCCGACCGGCCTGGGACTTCAGCCAGGCCTGGACCCGCGCCGGCCACGCACCCCCGGCCAGCGCCTTCAACCCCGCCCACCACCGCGACAGCCGGGCGCGCCTCCGCATCCTCGAGCACTTCCGCGCCGACTGGCAGACCAACCACCCCGACCAACCCCCCGCGGACTACATCGCCCAACACCACCAGGAGATCCGCGAAGCCCTCACGCGACCGCGCACCGCCCCTCAGAACCCCCCAACGCCCCCACCCCCTCGCTGAGCCTGATGTCCACAACGCGCAGCGCCCACCACAGCACAGGGGGCGAGAGCTCCACAGAGCCCTCACAGAAACCCCGCCCTACACCAACCGCCGGTCGCTCGCCCACCGTGCCAGCTCATGCCGATTACTGAGCTGCAGCTTCCTCAACACCGACGACACGTGGGTCTCCACCGTCCGCGCCGACAGATGCAGGCTCCCCGCCACCTCTTTGTACGAATACCCCCGCGCGATGTGCCGCAACACCTCCCGCTCCCTGGCGGTCAGCTGATCCAGCTCCGGATCGAACCCCGCCCCCAGTCTCCCCCGAAATGCATCCAGCACAAATCCCGCCAACCGTGGCGAGAACACCGCATCCCCCTCGCGCACCGTGCGAATCGCGGCGACGAGATCCCCCGGCGAGATCGACTTGGTCACATACCCCCCGGCCCCCGCCCGGATCACGGAGATCACGTCCTCCGCGGCATCCGACACCGAGATCGCCAGGAACCGCACCTCCGGCATCACCGCCAGCACGGCCTCCAGTACCGCCCTGCCCCCGCCTCCGGGCAAATGCACATCCAGCAGCACCACGTCCGGCCGCGACGCGAGGATCCCCTCCACCGCCCCGTCGGCATCCGCCGCATCCCCGGCGATGTCGAAGTGCGCGCCCAGCTCCGCCCGCAGCCCGGACAGGAACAGCGAGTGGTCGTCGACCAGGAAGAGCCGCGTCCGCGCCGCGCTCACGACACCGGCACCCGCAGCTGAACCTCGGTCCCGACACCGACCGTCGACGTCACCACGGCCGTCCCCCCGAGCCGCTGGATCCGCCCCCGGATCGACTCCGCGATTCCATGCCGGTCCCCCGGCACGTCCGAGGGATCGAACCCCCGCCCCTGATCCCGCACGAACGCGGTGATCACATCCGGCTCCGCCTCCACGTACACCGACACCCGCGGCGCTCCGGAGTGCCGCGCCGCGTTCAGCGCCGCCTCCTGGCACGCCAGGACCACCGCCCGCAGCCGCTCATCCACCGCCCGATCCCCCACCACGACGACGTCCACGGCGACGGCATGCTCGTGCTCCACCCGAGCCGCGAGCGCATCCACCGCCGCACCGAGGGACCCCGACCCGCCCTCCTGCTCACCGCGCCCGTTCAACCAGGCCCGCAGCTCCCGCTCCTGCCGCCGCGCCAGCGTCACCACCTCCGCCGGCGCATCCGCACGCTGGATCAGCGCCAGGGTGTGCAGCACCGAGTCGTGGAGATGCGCGGCCATGTCCGCCCGCTCCTCCGACCGGATCCGCTCGCGTCGCTCGGACGAAAGGGTCCGCGCCAGCCGGTAGATCCACGGCCCCAGGATCAGCCCGAGCCCGGCGGCGGTCACCGCCATCGCCAGCAGCGCGGTCCCGGTCAGGGTGAAGGTGCGGTGGGCGACGAGGAAGATCCCCATCCCGCCGACGATCAGCAGCGCCCCCAGCCCGACCCGGCCCGGCTGGGTCGGTCCTCCGAGCACCGCCTCGACGGTCTCGGCGGGCAGCCGGCGCCCCATCCGCGACCAGCGCGCCCGCTCGTCGTCGCCGCTGCGCACCCAGATCAGCGCCGAGCCGACCAACGCGAGGCTCAGCGGGCCGACCAGGGTGTCTCCGAACCAGACCCCGACCTCGCGGAGGATGAGCAGCCCGCCGCCGATGATCAGGGCGAGCCCGAGCAGGCGCCGCGAGGTCGCGTGCGGCGGCGGCCAGGGCGCGGGGGTCGCGCCCTCGGGGTCGTGGCTGAGCAGCCAGGCGACGATGTAGAGCCCGACCCCCGAGCCCCCGGCGACGGCGAGGAGCACGAAGGCGGCGCGCACCAGCAGCGGGTCGATGCCGAGGCGGCGGCCCAGCCCGCCGCAGACGCCGGTGATCACCCGGTCGTCGGCGCTGCGCTCGAGGGCGCCCACCCGCCAGCGACCGAGCCGCGGGGTCTGCTCGGAGTGGTGGCGGCGGATGGCTCAGGCTCCCGGCAACGAAGGCGGTGGGACGTCCCGATCTTCCCACCTCCCCGCCCGCCGGGCATCGGGGTCCGCCACCGGAGATCCCGGGCCCGCCTCCGGGACGGCCACGGGTCATCCCGGATGTGCCTGGGACCGGCAGACCTCAGGCTGTGACCCATGGACGACATCGAGCAGCCACGCAGGCCAGGCCCTGGCAACGACGACCCAAGCACCGCCGGGCCGACCGATCCCCCGCCCCCGCCAGGGACTGCCCAGGGCACGCCCATGGCAGCAGCCCCGCCGCCGCCGCCCCCGCCCCCGCCCCCGCAGCGGCGCCTCACCCGCGCGGACGACGGCAGGCTCATCGCCGGTGTCGCCGCCGGCATCGCCCGCCACCTCAACGTCGACGCCAACCTCGTCCGCGTCGCCTTCGCGGTGCTGAGCTTCACCGGCGGTGTCGGCTTCCTCCTCTACATCGCCGGCTGGCTGCTGCTCCCCTCGGACAGCAATCCCGAGGCGGTCGGCATCACCCTGCTGCGCCGCCTCGGCGCGGGCGGCTGGCGCGCCTACATCGCCGTGGTCATCGGCGCCTTCGCCATCGCCGCGCTCGCCGGCGACCTCGACCCCGGCCACCCCGGGCTGGTCTGGGGCCTGATCCTCCTCGGCCTCGGCGTCGCCCTGCTCATCCGCGAGGGCGATCCCACCCCGAGCCGTCCGGCGCCCCCGCCCGCCCCGGGCTGGTCCCCGCCGCCGACCCCGCAGGCATGGAACCCGCCCGGCGCATCGCAGGCGCAGGCGCAGGCCGCCACCGCCGACCTCCCCCCGACCGCGGGTTGGCCCACCTGGCCTCGGTACGGCCACGGCCGCGGCCACGACCGTTCCCGCCGCCGCCGCCGCCGCGCGCCGATGACCCGCGTCACCCTGGTGGCCGTCCTCCTCGTCGCCGCCGGCGCGGGGTTCCTCAGCGACGCCGGCGTGATCGGGGTCACCGTCCAGAGCACCCTCGCGCTCTGCCTGACCGTCCTCGGCGTGGGGCTGCTCGCCGGCTCCTTCCTCCGGCCCCCGCGCGCGCTCATCGGGGTCGGCGTCCTGCTCGTCCCGGTGGCGCTCGCCGCCAGCATCTCCGATGTGCCCCTCCGCGGCGGCGCCGGCGACCGCCTCTGGGAGCCGCAGGCGGCCTCCCAGCTGGGCGACGGCTACCAGCTCGCCGCCGGCCAGCTGACCGTCGACCTTCGCCGGCTCGCCCTCGGCGAGACCCCGACCACGGTCCGGGCCCAGCTCGGCATGGGCCATCTCGACGTCATCGTCCCCGCGAACGTGCCCCTCGACATGCACGCGCACGTCGGCGCCGGGCAGGTCCGCCTCCTCGATCGCGAGGACGACGGCCTCGGCGTCGACAGCCGGCTGCGCGCCGACGGCTCGGCCGCCGTCGGCCGGCTCAGCCTCGACCTCAGCGCGGGGTTCGGCAGCATCGAGGTGCGCCGCGCTCCGACCGACACCACCCAGGGAGCTCTCTAGATGTTCCGCCGCTCACCCGACCCGATCACCTTTGCCGCCGGTCTCGGCTTCAGCGCCCTGGGGCTGACCCTGCTCCTCGGCCACGGCGACCTCCACGTCCAGCCGCGCTGGGTGTGGCCGGTGCTCCTCGCCGTGCTCGCCCTGGCGCTGCTCCCGGGCATCCGCGAGCGGCACGGCGAGACGGTGCCGCCACCGCCGCCCCCCGCGGCACCGCCGGCCTCAGGGGCAGGCGGCGCTGCCGAAGGGCTCTGACGCCGAGCTGATCCGGTTCGGCGAGGTCACCCGGACCACCGCCGTCGAGGGGACCGATCCGGGTCCGGCGGGGGCGGGATGGTTGGAGGCGGGGAAGACGAGCGCCGAGGTGACCGTCGCCTTGACCGTCCCGGCCGGGATGGCCACCTGCTTCTGCGGCTGGTCGTAGGCCGAGGAGGTGCCGGTGCAGCTCACATCGGTGCCGCCGATGCTGTAGATCAGCGTCCCCGCGCTGCCGGGGTCGAAGGTGAAGACGGTGGTCTCCGGGCAGATCCACCACCCGCCCTGGTCGTGGCAGGTGCCGACCGAGAGGGCGATGCTGTGGACCCCCACCGGCCCCGTCGGGGTGGCGGTGGCCGACGGCCCGGGGGTCGCCGAGGGGACCGCGGTCGCGGTGGGCGCTGCGGTTGGCGGCGCGCTCGGCCCGGGGTCAGGCGGCGGCGGCAGCGGCGGCTGGGTCGCCGGGGTGCCGAGCGCCGGCGACTGCCGGATGGTGGGAGCGGGCGCCGGCGCGGTGCCACCCCGGGACGGAGGGGGGGCGGCGACCGCGCGCGGCGCCTGCGAGGAGAGTGGAGCGGGGGTGATGAGGGCCGCCGGCGAGCTCGGGTCGAGCTGCAGCGGCTGCAGCGCCACGGTGCCGCCGGCGTATGGGCTCGGCGCGGTGTAGGGACCGCCGGTGAGCGGGGTCGCCGCGTCTGGGCCGGGCAGGTGGTAGAGCACCGTGCCCGCGAGCGCGGCGGCGCCGGCCACCGC
>DATARS010000163.1:0-18314 GCA_036269455.1 Candidatus Dormiibacterota bacterium
GGCGCGCCGAGGACGGTCTGCAGCGCCTCGAGCGCGATGCCCGCGGACTCGCTCGTGATCCAGCGCTCCCTGCCGAAGAAGCCGAACGACGGTGGCTCGCGGTAGGGGTAGCCGGCGAGCGGCGACGCGGTGAACATCTGCAGCGCGACCCGGGTCATCTCCGCCTCGTTGGCGGCATAGCGCCCATGGATCAGCGCGTCGGCGCGGTGGAAGTCGGCGAGCAGGGTGAGCTGCCGGCTCTCCTTGTAGGCGTTGCTCACCGCGCCGGTGGCGAGGTCGAGGCTGAAGAAGTAGCCGCCCCCGGCGGTGTCGTGGAGGCCGCCGGCGGGGCCTGCGAGGGCGTCGAGCATCTGCTCGGCACGGGCGATGTAGGCGGAGCTGTGGATGAAGGTGCCGGCGTCGAGCAGCGCGGTGATCTCGTCGGCCTGCTCGCCGAGCTTGGCGTGGGTGTCCCAGATCGCCCCCTGGCAGACGATGCGGTTGAAGAGGTGGTGGGCGGTGTCGAAGGTCTGGGCGACCACGGTGTCGACCTCGCGGGCCCCGAGCGCCGACCAGGTCGGATTGCCGAAGCGGGCCCCGGCGTCGACGAGGGCGAGCCCGCTCTCGAGGTCGTGGTCGACCCGGTAGCCGTCGGGGCAGCTGGCCGCCGCCTCGGCGGTCGAGGCGCTCAGCGGGCCGTGGTTCACCCCGGTGGCGGGGTCGATGGCGCTCGCGAGGCGGCCGGCGAAGCTCTGCGCCGCGGTGGTGTAGGCGCCGCCGCCGGCGCCGAGGCTGGTGAGCTGGAGCAGCTGCCAGTACACCCAGCCCTTGTCGGAGGAGTAGCGGCTGAACTCGGTCTGCACCACCGGGGCGAGGCGGGCGATGCCGGCGTTCTGCGAGGAGTCGCCGGGGTGGCGGCGCTCGTACCACATCATGTTGACCAGGTCGCGGAGGTCGGTGAGGCCGTCGTGGCGGCCCACCGCGGCGTTGGGCTGGTTCACCTGGGAGGGATCGTCGACCGACCAGTTGATGTACAGGCCCCCGGTCGATGGATTCCATCCATGCGCAGTGATCTCATCCAGGGTCATCCGCACCACGGAGTCGGCGGTGAACCCCTGCGCGGGCAGCGGCGAGGCCCAGTGAGCCAGCCCCGCGAGCGCGGCGACGGACACGGCGACGGCCGCGCGGCGACGGTGACACGCTCCGGTCATGACCGGCGACATGCGGCACTCCCTTCCTTCGGACGCGTACGCCCGCTGGGGGCACGGCCACCGTGGCGGCCGACCGCCTTCCCCCTCCTGATCCACTTCCTCGACGGCGCGCCGCCGTCCGGGGCCATGATGCCGTAGATCGGCTCAGCGCGTCGTCCCCGAGTTCAGGCTCGCGCCATCACCAGCAGGTGGCGGACCTCGCGCTCACCCCAGGCGGGGTGGCGGAGCGGGGCGTTGCGGTGCACCTCGTAGACGTTGCGCCGGCCCTCCCGGCGGCGGCTCATGTAGCCCCCGTCGATGAGCTCGCCGACGATGCGCTGAGCGGCGCGCTCGGTGATGCCCACGGTCGCTGCGATGTCGCGGACGCGCATGGTCGGCTCGTTGGCGATGCAGAGGAGCACCAGGCCGTGGTTGCTCAGCAGCGTCCAGGCCGGACGTTCGGTCGGTTGAGGGGCCGAGCCGGGCCCGTTGTCTGACTGCATGTGCGCTTCGAGTATATCGCCGATGGGTGGTGCGGCCGGTGGACCGTGCAACGGTCTTCTCACCCGGCCCAAACCGTGGAAGACTGTGAGCATGACGCCACCCGACCGTGATCTCCGCCCCTTCGACCGCGCCAGGCGGCTGGCGCACCAGCGTCGTACCCCGGTGTTCGTCGCCGGCGGTGAGGTGCTGCTCACCAAGCCCAGGGGCCCGTCGGCGACGGTGTGGCCCAACGGGACGGTGACCTGGGGGAGCGCCACCATGGCCACCCGTGAGGTCGAGCGCCGGATCAGTCCGCCCGCCGCCTGATCCGCCACTCACCTCGAGAGGGGCCGCCCCGCCGGATCGGCGGTGGCGAGCAATAGACGGGCCCGCCCGATCGTTGTACGAGAGAGGGAGCAGCGGGCTCCGGCGACCCGCATCGCCGCGGCGATCCTCCCCGGACGGGTTTCGTGTAAGGCAGCGTGACGCTCTTTCGTATAGTCCTCATGTCATGAGCGACCCAACGATGGCGATGGCGGGCACCACGGTCACGTGTCTGAAGCGCAGAACCCGGGTTGCGGCGGCGTTCCGCTCGACCCCGGTGCGGATCCTCGGCACCGCCATCGGCCTCCTCCTCCTCCTCCGCGCGATCGACGTCCGCACGGCGGTGCTCCACCTCGCCGACGTCACCCCCGGCTGGGTGGCCGCGGGGGTCGCGCTCACCGGTCTCTCCATCCTCCTGGGGATGGTCTCCTGGGCGGTGCTGCTGCGCGGCTCCGGGCCCTGCCCCGGCTGGCGCACGCTCGGCTCGCTCTACCTCCGCGCGCTGTTCGTCGGCCAGCTGCTGCCCGCCGGGGTCGGCGGCGACGCGGTGCGGGTCCTCGAGACCGGCCGCCGGGTGGGGAGCGGGCCCGCGCTCGCGGCGGTGGTCGGCGGCCGGCTCGCCGGCGCCCTCGGCATCGCCCTCTGGGGAGCCGCCGCCGCGCTGCAGCTGCGCGACCGGCTCGGCGACCGCCTGGGGCTGCTCCCCGCCGCGGTGGGGGCGGCGCTGACCCTGCTGGTCCTCCTCCTCCTGGCTCTGCTGCTCGGCTCCGACGCCCTGGTCCGCCGGTTCGGCGGCGAGGACGGCGCGCTCCGCCGGCTGCTCATCGCGCTGCGCCCCTTCACCGGCACCTTCGACGGCTACGCCCACCATCCCCGCTGGCTGCTCGCCTCGCTGAGCAGCGGCGTCGCCAGCTGGGGGATCAACCTGCTCGCGCTCACCGCCATGGCGCGGGCGGTGGGGATCAGCACCAACCCCGAGGTCTTCGCCCTGGTGATCCCCATCTCGCTGCTCGGGACGCTCGCCCCGTTCTCCGTCAACGGGCTGGGGCTGCGCGAGGGCATCCTCGTCGGGCTGCTCGCCCACGACGGCATCAGCACCGCACAGGCGGCCTCGCTCTCGCTGCTCGTCGACCTCCAGATGCTCCCCTTCGCCTTCGCCGGCGCGGTGATCTGGGTGCTCCGCCGGCGCAGCCGTCCGCGTCGCGCGCCGGAGCCGGAGCTGCAGACCGGCCCCGCGATCCCCGTCGGCGTCGTCGCCGTGGTGCCCGTGCGTCCCTGACGCGACAGCCCCGGCGACCGCTGTGCGAAGCTGGCGCGATGACCGCAGCAAGCCGCTTCGGAGTGGTCGGGATGGCCGTCATGGGCCAGAACCTGGCCCGCAACCTCGCCCACCACGACGTCCCGGTGGCGGTGTTCAACCGCACCGCCGCGCGCACTCGTGAGTTCATCGACGCCCACGGCGGCGACGGTCCGCTGACCGCGACCTACTCGCCCGAGGAGCTGGTCGCGGCGATCGAGCGGCCCCGCCCGATCCTGCTGATGGTCAAGGCGGGCGACCCGGTCGACGCCGCCATCGCCGAGCTCCTCCCCCACCTCGACGCCGGCGACATCCTCATCGACGGCGGCAACTCGCTCTTCACCGACACCCGCCGGCGCTCCGCCGAGATCGAGGCGCAGGGGCTCCGCTACATCGGCACCGGCGTCTCCGGCGGCGAGACCGGTGCGCTCGAGGGCCCGAGCATCATGCCCGGCGGATCCGCGGAGGCCTACGCCGAGGTCGAGCCGGTGCTCACCAGCATCGCCGCCCAGGTCGACGGCGTCCCCTGCTGCACCCACATCGGCACCGACGGCGCCGGCCACTACGTGAAGATGGTGCACAACGGCATCGAGTACTCGGACATGCAGCTCATCGCCGAGGCCTACGACCTGCTCCACCATGGGCTGCGGCTGAGCGAGGGCGACCTGTCCCGGATCTTCGCCACCTGGGACCAGGGCGAGCTCGAGTCCTACCTGATCAACATCACCGCCCGGGTGCTCGCCAAGACCGACGACACCGGCGGGGCGCTGGTCAACTCCATCGTCGACCAGGCCGAGCAGAAGGGCACCGGCCGCTGGACCAGCCAGAACGCGCTCGAGCTCGGCGTGCCGCTCACCTCGATCACCGAGGCGGTGTTCGCGCGGATGCTCTCGGCGCGCCGCGACGAGCGCCGGGAGGCGGCCGAGCTGCTCGCCGGCCCGCACGATCGCTACCTCGGCGACGGCGCCGACCACCGCCTCGTCGACGACGTCCGCGACGCCCTCTACGCGTCCAAGATCGTCAGCTACGCGCAGGGATTCGACCAGATGGTCGCCGCCGCCGAGACCTACGGCTGGGACCTCCACCTCGGCCGCATCGCCACCATCTGGCGCGGCGGCTGCATCATCCGGGCGCGCTTCCTCGACCGCATCCGCGAGGCCTACGAGGACCATCCGACACTGCGCAGCCTGATGCTCGCCCCCTTCTTCCGCGACGCCCTCGCCGACCGGCAGGACGCCTGGCGGCGGGTGGTGTGCGACGCCGTCGAGCTCGGCGTCCCCGTCCCCGCCTTCTCCTCCTCGCTCGCCTACTACGACGGGTTGCGGCGAGCCCGCGGGCCGGCCAACCTCATCCAGGGGCTGCGCGACCTCTTCGGCGCCCACACCTACCGCCGCACCGATCGCGAGTGGACCTTCCACACCCGCTGGGACCAGGACGGCACCGAGGTGCGGATCGACGGCTGAGCTCGCACCGCCGCGCACGCGGGACCGGCGCCCCGGGCCCGAGCAGGCGGTCGACCGCGCCCGGCTCGTCGAGCAGGCGCAGGGGCTGCAGCTGCGCCTGATCCGCTTCCTCTACTGCGACTGCGACGGGGTGATCCGGGGCAAGGCCACCGGCACCTCCCAGCTCGCCGAGCGCCTCGAGGGCGGGATCGGCCTGACCGTGGCGATGCAGGCGTTCACCATGCTCGACCGGCTCGCCACGGTCGAGGGCATGGGGCCCGTGGGCGAGATCCGGCTCGTCGCCGATCCGGCGACCTTCGTCGTCGCCCCCTACGCCCCCCACACGGGGGTGGTGCTCGTCGACATGCTCACCACCGGCGGCGACCCCTACGACGCCGACCCCCGCGGCTTCCTGCGCCGCATGGTCGAGCGCGCCGCCGGCCTCGACCTCGCCGTGGTCGCCGCCTTCGAGCCGGAGTGGTCGCTGGCCCGGGAGGAGGACGGCGAGCTGGTGCCCTTCGACCGCAGCCTCTGCTTCGACTCCCGCGGCATGGACGCCGCCGCCGAGGTGATCGACGAGGTGGTGGCGGCGCTCGAGGACCAGGGGATGCCGGTCGAGCAGTACTACCCCGAGCTCGGCCACGGCCAGCAGGAGCTCTCGATCCGCCACGCCCCGGCGCTCCAGGCCGCCGACCAGCACCTCCTCTACCGGGAGACGGTCCGCGGGGTCGCCCGCCACCACGGCCTCCACGCCAGCTTCGCCCCCAAGCCCTGGCCCGACCAGCCCGGCAACGGCTGCCACCTCCACCTCTCCGCCGTCGACGCGGCCGGCGGGCGCCAGCGCTTCCACGACCCCGACGCCGGCGACGGGCTGAGCGCGACCGGACGCAGCTTCGCCGCCGGCGTGCTCTTCCACCTCCCCGCGCTGGTGGCGCTCACCTGCGCCTCGGTGAACTCCTACCGCCGGCTGGTGCCGCGCTCCTGGGCGTCGGCGTACCGGGTCTGGGGGCACGACAACCGCGAGGCGGCGCTGCGGGTCGCGTCACCCTACTGGGGGCGCGAGGCGGCCACCGTCAACCTCGAGCTCAAGCCGTCGGACGCCAGCGCCAACCCCCACCTGGCCCTCGGCGCGGTGATCGCCGCGGGCCTCGACGGCGTCGAGCGCGGCCTCGAGCTGCCCCCTGCGGTCGAGGCCGACCCCGACACCGTCGCCGGCTGCGAGCGGCTGCCCACCAGCCTCGGCGAGGCGCTCGACCGCCTCGAGCGCGACCCGGTGCTCCTCGACGCCCTCGGCCGCCGCCTCGCCGGCTGCTACCTCGCCGTCAAGCGCGACGACATCGCCGCGTTCGCCGCCGGCGACGACCTCTTCGAGTTCACCCAGCACCGCCTGCGTCACTAGCCACCTGCGGCAGGTTCGTCCCACTCCCGTCCGGAACTCCGGCGTCGCACCTTGACGAATCTTGACTTAACGGTCGGACGGCCTCACCATGACCGCGCACACCGGTTCGGTCTGGAGCACCCGCAGATGATGCGCGCGGACGACGCCGTGGAGGTGCGGGGGAAGCGTGAGCGCCGGGAACGACTGACCGTCCTGCCGCCGCGTGCCGGTCTGCGCTCGGTGGTCGACGACGGTCTGAGAGCCGTTCTCAGGGAGATCCACCAGGCGCAGCGGGCGCTCTGCGGGCAGGCGCTGGGCATCGTCGACGCGCAGGGCGTCCGCGTCGAGGGTGGCGGCGAGCGGCTGCGCCCCATGCTCTGCCTTCGGGTGTGCCAGGCCCTCGGTGGCGAGACCGACCGGGCCCTGCTCGCGGCGCTGGCGCTCGAGTGCATCCACACCTTCTCGTTGGTGCACGACGACATCGCCGACGGCGAGCGCGAGCGTCCGGAGGGGCCGGCGCTGTGGACGCGCGCCGGGGTCGGGGCGGCGCTGGCCGCCGGCAACGCCCTGCTCGTCCAGGGGATGGGGCTGGCCTGGCGCGCCGGCCCCCGGGAGGCGGTGCTGATCCAGGGCGCTGCGGCGACCACCGTCGCCGGGCAGCACCTCGAGCTCAGCGCCGAGTGGGCGGCGGGGTCGAGCGTCGCCGACTGGGAGCGGCTGGCGCTGCACCGCACCGCGGCGCTCTTCGCCGCCGCCGGGGCCGCGGGCGCGGCGGCCGCGGGCGCCGGCGACGCCGCCGTCGAGATCTGGTGGCACCTCGGCGAGCGGCTCGGACTCGCCTTCCAGGCTCGCGAGGACATCCTCGGCGTCTGGGGCGACCCCGCCGCCGGGGGCCGGGGGGCCGACGCCGAGCAGGCGCGGCGGCTGTCGATCCTCCCGGTGGTCGCCGCGCTGGAGCGGGGCGGAGCCCGGGTCGCGGCGGCGGTCGACGACCCCGGCGTCAGCCCGGCGCAGCTGCTCCGCGTCTTCGAGGACGCCGGGGCGCGGCAGCGGGCCGCCGAGGTCGAGGGCATGCACCGCGACGCGGTCCGCGACCTCATCGCCCAGCAGGTCCCCCAGACCCCCGCCGGCGACGCCCTGCGTGCCCTGGTCAGCAGCCTCTGGGGACGCCGGCGCTGACCCTGGGGAGGCCCTCGTACCCGGCCCCTATGATCCGGTCGTGCACCAGCGGTCCGCGGAGCTGCTCGAGGCGTGGCAGGCCGTCGAGGCGGTCGACCACCACTGCCATCCGCTGCTGCGGCCCCGGCGTCACCTCGACGCCGCCGAGCTCCGCGCCGTCTTCTCGGAGAGCCTCGAGCCGCGCCAGATCGCCGAGCACGTCCCCGACACCGCCGTCTACCGCGACGCGCTGCGCCGGCTCGGCGCCGAGCTCGCCTGCGCCCCCACCGAGGCGGCGGTGCTCGAGGCCCGTGCCCGCCGCGACCCCGCGGTCCACCTCAGCGCGCTGCTGCGAGGCAGCGGCACCGGGACACTGATCCTCGACCACGGATATCTGCTCTCCGGCGCGATGGACCCCGGCGAGCACGCCCGCACCGTGACCCTGCCGCAGCGCGAGGTGGTGCGGCTCGAGACCCTCGCCGAGGGCCTGGTGTCGCACTGCCGCAGCGTCGGCGAGTGGCTCTCCTCGGTCCGCGCCGAGCTGCGCCGCGCCGTCACCGAGCAGGGCGCCGTCGCAGTGAAGACGATCTGCGGCTACCGCGCCAGCCTGCACCTGCGCCCGCCCGACCGCGCCGAGGTCGCTGCGGACTACGCCGAGTTGCGGACGCTTGCCGAGAGAGCTGAGGTCCGGTTGCAGGGCGAGCCGCTCTGCCACGCGCTGCTCCTCGACGCCGCCGAGGAGGTGCGCCGGCTCGACGTCCCGCTGCAGGTGCACTGCGGCCTGGGCGACGCCGACTCCGACCTCGCCGAGACCAGCCCGCTCGGCCTGCGGCCGCTGCTCGGCGGCGGCCGCCACGCAGGCCTGCGCGTGGTGCTGCTGCACTGCTACCCGTACCACCGCGAGGCCGCCTACCTCTGCGCGGTGCACGCCGACGTGCACATGGACATCTCCCTCGCCCTCCCCCAGGCCGGGCTCGACGGCGGCCGGGCGATGGGCGAGGTGCTCGGCCTCTGTCCCTGGACCAAGCTGCTCTACGCGACCGACGCCACCGCCCTGCCGGAGGCGTACCTCGTCGCCGCTCAGCGGCACCGCGAGGCGCTGGCGGACGCGCTGGCCGAGCTGGTCGCAGCCGCGGTGCTGAGTGCCGACGAGGCGGTCGAGGCCGGCCGGCGGGTGCTCGCCGGCAACGCCGCGTCGCTCTACCGGCTGGCGGGCTGAGGTGACGCCCGCCTAGGTGAGACGGGGGTCCAGCGGCGGGCCCGGAACCACCTCGGCGGCGAGGTGGTCGAGCAGGGCGTCGATGGCGATGGCGCGGTGGATGATCGCGCGGGTGCGCGGCGTGAGGAAGCCGGAGCTCAGCCCGCGATCGAGCTGCGCGACCAGGCCCTCGTAGTGGCCGAGCACGTCGAGGATGGCGATCGGCTTGTGGTGGAGGCCGAGCTGCGCCCAGGTGCTGATCTCGAGCAGCTCCTCGAGCGTGCCCAGACCGCCGGGCAGGGCGACGAAGGCGTCGGAGAGGTCGAACATCATCTGCTTGCGCTCGTGCATCGAGCCGACCACGCGCAGCTCGGTCAGCCCGGAGTGGGCGACCTCCCGGGAGCTGAGGTGCACCGGGATGACGCCGACCACCTCGCCGCCGGCGGCGAGCACGCTGTCGGCGATCACCCCCATGAGCCCGATGCGGCCGCCGCCGTAGACGAGCCGTGCGCCGCGCGCCACCAGCGCCTCGCCGAGCTCGGCCGCGGTCCGCGCGTACTCCGGGCGGTCACCCGGGTACGAGCCGCAGAAGACGCAGACCGTCCGCAGGGCGGCTACCGGAGGTGGGGCAGCCCGTCGAGCTCGGGGAGGAGCACGACGCTCTCCTGCTCGTTGGGGTCGGTGCGCGCCACCAGGGCGATGCACGCCTCGGTGCCGCTGGCGTTGACCGGCAGGTGCGGAGTTCCTGCCGGGATGTACAGGAAGTCGCCGGCGTGCTGCTCGAGGCGCTCGGCGAGACCCTCCCCGAACCACACCACGGCGTCGCCGCTGATCAGGTAGATCGCGGACTCGTGGCCCTCGTGGAGGTGGGCGCGGGCGCGGCCGCCGGGCGGGATGGTCAGCGCGTGGAGGCAGAGGCCGAGCGAGCCCGCGCTCTGCGCCGAGACCCCCGCGAAATAGGACAGACCCTGCCGGCCCTCGTAGCCCTCACCCGCCGGGATCACGCGGACCGGGTCCACCCTACCTCCAGTTGAAGTGCGCCCCCCGCCGCGACAGCGCGGCGTGCGTCAGCCACGACGCGTGGGCACAGTACCCGAATCCGTGCATCGCGCGACACCACGGACACCAGCGCTCCGACAGCGGCCTGGGCCACCCCGGCGGCGCGATCGCGGACGCGTCCTCCGGCGCCTGATCGTGGGCGGTCATCCCGCTCATCCCAACTCCCCCCGAGACCTCAACAGAGTCTACAGGGGAACGTATGAACGCGCGGTTTCCTCCACGCTCATCGGACAGACCCTATCCATCCGACCCGCCAGGGTCCTACCCTGCGCGGCGTGGATCGCTGCGCCATCTTCGTCGACCTCGGATACGTGCTCGCCGCCGCCGGTGAGCTGGTCCTCGGCACCAGCCTCCGCCCGCAGATGGACTGCGACTACGAGAGCCTCGCGGGCTCGCTGGCGACCCATCTCACCGACCACTGCGGGCTCCCGCTGCTGCGCTCCTACTGGTACGACGCCGCCTCCGGCGGCATCCCCACCGAGCACCACCGCCAGCTCGCCGTCCTGGGGAGCGTCAAGGTGCGGCTGGGGCGCATGGTCCAGGGCCGGCAGAAGGGCGTGGACTCGCTGATGGTGCGCGACCTGATGACCCTGGCCCAGGCGCGGGGCATGGTCACCGCGTTCCTGGTCACCGGTGACGACGACATCCGCGAGGGCATGACCCAGGCGCAGGACCTGGGGGTGCGCGCCGTGCTCGTCGGCGTCCCGGGGAACAACCAGGCGCACACCCTGGTGTGGGAGTCCGACGAGCACCTGGTGCTGCCCGCAGAGTTCTGGAGCCCGCACCTGAGCCGGGTCGCGCCGGTGACGCGCGGCGAGGAGATCGTCGGCGAGGCTCCCTCCACCGAGCAGTTCGCCATGCAGGTGGGCGTCGACTTCGGCACCGCCTGGCTCGCCCGCGCCACCCCCGAGCAGCTGCGCAGCCTCCACGGCCTGCGCCCCTGGGAGCTGCCCGCCGAGATCGACTCCGAGCTGATCCGCGCCGCCGTCCGGGCGCTCGGGGAGCTGCGCGAGCGCCCCGAGCTGCGCCGCAGCGCCCGGGCCGGCTTCTGGGCGGCGCTCGCCCAGCGCAACGAGCAGGCGGCGGAGGAGCAGGAGGTCTCCGCCTCCGAGCCCGCGGAGGACGGGGAGCCGGTCGGCGGCGGCTGAGCCGCTACTCGGCCACCGGCCCCGGCGGCCCCGGCGGCAACCGCAGCTCCGGCTCGAGCCCGGGACGGCGCTCGCCGAGTTCGGCGAGGGCGTCGGCGCGAGCGCGCACCTCGACGATGCGGTCGCGGGCACGCTCCAGCAGCACGCGCACGGCGGTGTCCTCGGGGCCGAGGCCGGCAAGCGCGGTGGCGGCGCGCAGCCTGCCCCGGTCGGCGGTGTGCTGGGCGCTGAGCGCCTCGCGCTCGGTGCGGAGCAGGGCGAGCCGCGCCTGGTGGCGGCGGGCGGCGGCCTCGAGCGCCCGGTGGTCGTCGCCGAGGCGCTCCTCCTGGTCGATCAGGATGGCGACCTGGCGGCCGAGCGGCTCCGCCTCGGCGGCACCGGCCGCGGCGAGCCGGCGCTCCAGGCGCTGGCGCTCGATGCGCAGGCGGGCCCTGGCCGCGGCCACCCCGGCGAGCCCCTGGCGGACCTCGTCGGCGATCCCCAGCTCGCGGCCGTAGGCGAGCTCGAGGACGGCGAGGGGGTCCTCGGGGCCCTGCAGCCGGCGCGCTCGGGAGCGGAGCAGCATCCCGAGACGCCGGCGCAGGCCCATCGGCGCCGTCAGCCCTGGGAGGCCGCCGGGCGGGTGCGCTCGGGCTCGGCCACCTGGCCGTTCTGCGGCACCGCCGGCGCCGCCGGTCCGGTCATCAGCACCCCGCGGAGCGCCTGGAGGGCGGTGAAGCCGCGGGCGATGGAGCCGAGGACGGCCTCCTGGACGCCCTCGGTGCCGTTGAGCACCACCAGGTTGTCGATGTCGCCGATCGGCTTGGCCGCCGCGGCGACGATGTTCACCGCCTGCTCGGCGAGCTGCTGGGCGATGACCGCCTCCTGGTTGACGGCGAGGGCCTCGGCGCGCGCCTTGATCGCCGCCGCCTCGGCGAGGCCGCGGGCCTGGGTCGCTTTGGCCTCGGCGAGGCCGCGGGCCTGGGTCGCATCCGCCTGGGCGGTGCCGATGGCCCGGGTCGAGCCGGCCTGGGCATCGGCCTCGACGCGGATCTTCTCCGCCGACGCGCTGGCCTCGATCTTGGTGCGCTCGGCATTCGCCGCCGCGGCGAGCTGGGTCTCCTTGGCGCTCGCCTCGGCACGGGAGATGCGCGCGTCGCGCTCCGCCTGCGCCAGGGTGCGCTGCCGGTACGCCTCGGCGTCGGCGGGCTTGCGCACCTCCGCCTGCAGCGACTGCTCGGTGCGCTGGGCCTCGAGGGTGGCGACCTTGGTCTGCTCCTCGACGACGCGCTGGCGGGCGATCTGCTCGGCGAGCGGGCCGGCCTGCGCCGCGTCGCGCTGGGCGCGGTCGATCTCCGCCTGGTAGCCGGCCTTCTTGATCTCCGCCTCGCGGCGGGCGGCGGCCTTCAGCGCCTCGGATGCCTGCTCCTTCTCGGTGGCCTCGCGGTCGGCGCCCGCCTGGGCGATGCGCGCCTCCTTCTGCACCGCGGCGGCGTGGGGCGCGGCCAGGCTCTTGATGTAGCCGGTGGGGTCGTCGATCTCCTTGATCTGGAGGGTGTCGATCACCAGGCCGAGCTTCTGCATCTCCTCGGCGGAGTGCGACCGGGTGCGATCGGTGAGCGCCTCGCGGTCGCGGATCATCTGCTCGACGGTGAGCCCGCCGACGATCGAGCGCAGGTGGCCCTCGAAGACGTTCTTGATCTTCTGCTCCACCTCCGCGGGAGCCTTGTCCAGGAAGCGGCGCGCGGCGTTGGAGATGGAGACGAAGTCGTCGCCAACCTTGTAGATGACCACCGCCTTGACCACCACCGGGATGCCCTGGGTGGTGACGCAGGTGATGTCCAGCTCGGTCTCGTTGGCATCGAGCGAGAGGGTGCGCACCTTCTGGAAGCCGGGCAGCACCAGGACTCCCTTGCCGGTGACGATCTTGAACCCCATGCTCTCGCCGACCCCCTCGACCGGGTCGTGCTTGAAGCCGGAGATGATCAGAGCCTCGTTGGGCTCGGCGACGCGCCACATGGCGCGGAAGGTCAGGAAGACGAGGACCAGGACGGCGATCAGGCCGCCGAAGGCAACCCCGACGATGTCGATGAGCGCGTGCATCTGAGATGTTCCCCCCCGGCGCTAGGCCGGACTGACGTAGACGGTGCGCGGCGGGTAGTACTCGACCACCACCACTCGGGTGCCGGGGCCCAGGGCCTCTCCCGCCTCTGCCGCATGGGCGAGGAAGGCCTCGGTGCCGCCACGGACGGAGAGCATCACCTCGCCGGTCTGCCCCGGCCCGATCCCGCCGGTGACCCGACCGACCTTGCCGACGACGCTGTGGTCGCCGCTGTCGACGACGTGCCCTGCCAATGGTTCTCCTCTGGCGCGCGTGCGCCCGCTCTCACGATATGGCCGTCGGGGGGACCTCGATGCTACGCCTGGGTGACGGTTGGCGCATCCGCAGGCCGCGGTTCGGACCAGCCGGCGTATAGTCCGTTGCATGAAGCAACTGTTTGGGGTTCCCGCGGCGGTCCACCCCGCCCTTCTGCGGGATGGCACGCCGGTGCTCATCCGCCCACTGCGGGCCTCCGACCGTGACGCCTACCTCGACACCTTCGACCGGATCAGCGAGCAGTCGCGCCACCGCCGCTTCCTCGGGCCCAAGCCGCGGCTGAGCCCGGCCGAGGTGCGGTACTTCACCCAGGTCGACCACCACCACCACGAGGCGCTGGTCGCGATCGACCCCGGCACCGGGCTGGGGATGGGCGTCGCCCGCTTCATCCGCGATTCCGAGCATCCGGAGATGGCAGACGCGGCGATCGTCGTGGTCGACGCCGCCCAGGGCCGCGGGCTCGGCGGCGTCCTGTTCGGCAGCCTGATGGAGCGCGCCCGCGACGAGGGCGTCGAGCTGCTCCTCGCCGATGTGGCGGAGGACAACCGGCGGATGCTGAGCCTGCTCGTCCACCGCGGCGCCCGGGCTCGCGCCAGCGCGCCCGACCCCGGGGTGCGCCACCTGGAGCTGCCGCTCAGCGCCTGAACGCACGATCCCAGCCCGGACTCGTAGAGTCTTTACTCATGACGTACCGGGTCGAGCAGCTGGCGGCCGCGGCGGAGGTCTCGGTCGACACCGTCCGCTACTACCAGTCCCAGCGGCTGCTCCCCCCACCGGTGCGCCGGGGGCGCCTCGCCCTCTACGGCGAGGAGCACGTCGACCGCATCCGCGAGGTGCGGGCGCTGCAGCGCAAGGGGCTCACCCTGGCGGCGGTCCGCCGGGTGCTCGAGGGGCGGCTCGGTGCCGCCGACCAGGACCTCGCCGCGGCGGTCGCCGCGGTGCGCGCCGAGGACGACACCGGCGAGCTGCTCAGCCTCGACGACCTCGCCCAGCGCAGCGGCGTCGCCGCTCCCCTCCTCCAGGCGTTCGAGCGCGCCGGCCTGCGGCTCGGCCGCAGCGTCGACGGCGGCCACCACTACAGCGGCGCCGACGTCGAGATGGTCCGCCTCGGCCTGCGGCTGCTGCAGTCGGGCCTGCCCCTGCCCGAGCTGCTCGAGCTCGCCCGCGCCCACGACGAGCACGTCCGGGCCGTCGCCGAGCGCGCCGTCGAGCTCTTCGACGCCAACGTCCGCGGCCCGGTGCGCGCCACCGCCGCCGACGACGCCGAGGCGGCGCAGCGGCTGGTCACCGCCTTCCGCGAGATCTTCCCCGCGGTCACCCGCCTCGTCGCCCACCACTTCCGCCAGGTGCTCCTCGACGTCGCCGAGGAGCACATCGAGCGGGTCGGCGACCGCGAGGAGGTGGCCGCGACCCGCGCCGAGGCACGCCGCGGGCTCGAGGTCAAATGGCCCGCCTGAGCCCGCCCCCGCCCGCCGAGGCCCGCGAGCGGGCGGGAGCCAACCGGGCGATGTTCGACCGCATCGCCCCGCACTACGACCGGCTCAACCGGGTGCTCACCCTCGGGATGGACGCCGGCTGGCGGCGCCGCGCCGTCGCCGCGCTCGGCCTCTGCTCCGGCTCGCTGGTTCTCGACCTCGCCTGCGGCACCGGCGACCTCTGCGTCGAGGCCGAGCGCGCCGGGCTGCGCTGCGTCGGCATCGACGTCGCCGCGGCGATGCTCGCCCACAGCCACACCTCCGCGCCGCTGGTGCGCGCCGACATCCTCACCCTCCCCCTCGCCGGCGCCAGCGCCGACGGTGCCCTCTGCGGCTTCGCGCTGCGCAACGTCGTCGACATCCCCGCCTGCCTGCGCGAGACCGCCCGGGTGCTCCGCCCCGGCGGGCGCATCGGCTTCCTCGAGGTGGCCCAGCCCGCCAACCCGCTGCTCCGCCGCGCCCACGGCCTCTACTTCCAGCGCCTCGTCCCGCTGGTGGGCGGCCTGCTGAGCGACCGCGAGGCGTACCGCTACCTGCCGGCGTCGGCCTCCTGGCTGCCGGCCCCGGGCGAGCTCCTCGCCATGCTCCGCGACGCCGGTTTCGCCTCGGCGGAGCGGCGCACCCTCGGCGGCGGCGCCGTCCAGCTGCTCACCGGCACCCGCGCGGGATGAGCACCCCCGACCTCCTCGACGGCTGGGAGGCGGCGGACGGCTTCCTCCTGGAGCGCGAGGGCGCGGGGATCGCCACCAACGGCGCCTGCCGCGCCGCGGTGGTGCAGCCGGGGCCCGACCAGGGGATCGAGGCCGGCGAGGTCGCCGCCGAGCTGCTCGCGGGGCTCGAGGGCGACGGCGCCCTGGTGGTGGGGGCGCTCGCCTTCGACGGCGGCGTGCCGGCGCGGCTCTGGGTCCCGGGACGGATCCTGCGGACCACCCCGGGCGGCGCCGTCCATGTCCACGGCGGCGCCGGCGGGGACGACCGGATCGCCGAGGGGTTCTCCCCGGCGGCGAGCCCGCCGGCGCCGAGCGCGGGCTGGGAGCGGCTCGCGGTGCGGCCCGACCCCGAGCCCTCGCTGTACGCGGCCGCGGTCGCCGAGGCGGTCGACCGGATCGGGCGCGGGGCGCTGCGCAAGGTGGTGCTGGCGCGCACCCTCGAGGTGGCCTTCGGCGGCGAGGTCGACGCCCCCACGGTGCTCCGCCGGCTGCGGCGGCGCGACCCGTCGTGCCACACCTTCGCCGTCCGCGGCGCCGACGGCCGCATGCTCCTCGGCGCCACCCCGGAGACGCTGCTCCGCCGCACCGGGCGCACCGTGGTCTGCGGACCGATGGCGGGGACCGCGGCGCGCTCCGCCGACCCCGACGAGGACGCCGCCGCCGCCCGCCGGCTGCTCGCCTCGGCGAAGGACCAGCACGAGCACCGCATCGTCGTCGAGGCGATGACCGACGCGCTGGGCCCCTTCTGCGAGCGGATGGAGGTCGACGCCGAGCCCCGGCTGGTCGGGACGGCGAGCCTCTGGCATCTCACCACCACGGTGCGCGGGCTGCTCCTCGAGTCCGCGCCCGGGGCGCTCGGCCTGGCGGCGGCGCTGCAGCCCACCCCGGCGGTCTGCGGGACCCCGACCGCCGCGGCGCTCGACGCCATCCACGAGCTCGAGCCCGTGCCCCGCGGCCTCTACTCCGGCCTGGTCGGCTGGGTCGACGCCGCCGGCGACGGCGAGTGGGTGGTGGCGCTGCGCTGTGCCACCCTCGGCGACACCCGTGCCCGGCTCTTCGCCGGCGCCGGGATCGTCGAGGGCTCGGTCCCCGCGCTCGAGGTCGCCGAGACCGAGGCGAAGTTCGGCGCCCTGCTCAGCGCGCTGGGAGGCGGCTGACCGCTCCGGCCACCGCCGCGGCCACCTCGGCGTGGTGCTCGACGTTGCGGCGGCGGTCGGTGGGCACCTCGACGAGCTGCACCCCGCCCTCGGCGTGGGCCGCGGCGACCGCCTCGGCGAGGCCGGCGGGGTCGACCAGGCGGCGGTACCCCGCGCCGGCGGCGGCGGCGACGGCGCCGAGGTCCAACCCGTGCGGAGTGGCGAAGAGCGCCTCCGCCTCCTCCGGGTCGAGGGCCCGCTGGCCGAGCAGGGCGAAGATTCCCCCGCCGTCGTTGTCGACCACCACCAGGACCGCGTCGAGGCCGCGGCGGGCGCTCCAGAGCAGCGCGCCGGCGTCGTGGAGCAGGGCGAGGTCGCCGAGGAGGGCGGTGACCGGTCCGGTGGCGACCGCGGCGGTGCCGAGGACGGTCGAGACCAGGCCGTCGATGCCGCTGGCGCCGCGGTTGGCGATCACCCGCAGGCCGGCGCGGGGCGCCATGAAGGCGTCGAGGTCGCGGACGGGCATGCTCGACGCGGTGAGGAGCACGGCGCCGTCGGGCAGGGCGGCGGCGAGGTCGCGGGCGGCGCGCGGCTCGGAGGGCTCGGGCCAGCCGTCGAGGCAGCGGTCGGCGGCGGCGCGGGCGGCCAGGTCGGCGGCCTCCCAGGCGTCACGCCAGCCGCTCCGGCGGCGGGCCTCCAGCCGCGGGAGCAGCGCCGCGGCGAGCGCGTCGGGGTCGCAGCGCAGCGTCCATGCCGCCCCGCGGGCGGGATCGGGGTGGACCTCCTCGGCGGCGACGACCACGGTGCGGCCCGCGCTCGCCACGGCGCCGAGGAGCGCCCGGCTGGTCGGCGGCGAACCCACCTGGAGGACCAGGCCCGCGCGGTGCGCGGAGGCGAAGCCGGGGTCGGCGAGGAGCAGCGGCCCGGCGGCGAGCGCGGGCGGGCCGGTGCGGATGCCCGAGGTGGGCTCGGCGAGGAGCGGCCAGCCGGCGGCCGCGGCGAGGGCGGCGATCGCGGCGTGGTCGCCGCCGCCCATGCCGCCGGCGACGACGAGCCCGCGCTCGGTCGCGGCGATCTCGGCGGCGAGCGCCGCGACGTCGCCGGGGGCCGGCTGCCGCGGCGCCGCCGCGACCCGCTCCCAGGGAGCGCCGCCGGGCCTTCCCTCCGCCTCGGGGCCGAGGTCGACGGCCGCACCGGTGGGCACGAGCGGCTCGCGCAGGGGCACGTTGAGATGCACCGGTCCGGCCGGCGGACCGAGGGCGGCGGCGGCGGCGCGGCTGCCGAGCGAGCGCCAGTAGCGGGCCGCGCCCGGTCGCGCCTCGGGCACGCCGGTGTCGGCGAACCAGCGGACGTGGCCGCCGAAGAGCCGCTGCTGGTCGATCGACTGGTTGGCGCCGGTGTCGCGCAGCTCCGGGGGACGGTCGGCGCTGAGCAGGACCAGCGGGATCTGGGAGAGGCGCGCCTCCACCGCCGCGGGCAGCCAGCCGGCCGCCGCGGTGCCCGAGGTGCAGACCACCGCCACCGGACGCTCGGCGATCCGCGCCATCCCCAGGGCGGTGTGGGCGGCGGAGCGCTCGTCGAGGTGGACGTGGAGGCGCACCCCCGGGTGGCGTGCGAGTGCGAGCGCCAGCGGGGTCGAGCGCGAGCCCGGGCTCAGGCAGGCGTCGCCCATCCCCGCGCGCACCAGCTCGTCGACGAGCAGCCGGCAGCACGCCAGCGAGAGGTCGGCGGTGCTCAGCTCGGCCACACCAGGTCCGGGACGACCCGCCGCACGGCGAGCTCGCCGCGCTCGGGGAGGAGCGGCTCGCGGGTCACGTCGGTGTCGAGGAGCAGCGCGGTGCCGGCGCCGTGGGCGTACCGCGATTCCGGCAGGGCGGCGGCGAGGGCGACGACCGCGGCCAGCCCCACCGACGTCTCCAGGGCGCTGGAGGCGATCGCCGGGACCCGCGCCTCGGCGGCGGCGGCGAGCGCCGCGGCGACC
>DATARS010000164.1:0-35623 GCA_036269455.1 Candidatus Dormiibacterota bacterium
GGCGGCAAGGCGTGTGGCGTCACCGTGAACGTCTCCGGCCCCGCCCCGGCGGCGAAGCCCAAGCCCGGCACCGCGCCGGCCCCCCACGCTCCTGCTCCCGGGGCGCCCACCGCCCCCGCGCTCGACGTGCCGAAGCTGCTCGCCCCGGTGACCTCGGCGGCGCAGCGCCTGCCGGTGGCGCTCCCCCGACTCTGATCCCCGATCCCACACCGAGCGGCCGTCTCGTCGGGAGGCGGCCGCTTCCTTTTTCCGGCGGGTCAGCCGATCCGGTACTTGGTGAGCCGGACGCGCAGGCCGCCGGTCCGCTGATCGACGCGGTAGCGGCAGTCGTCGACGAAGAGGCCCATCATCCGCAGCGCCAGGTCGTGCTGCGGGCCGGGCACCGGCTCGGCGGCGACCTGGGCGCCGGGATCGGGGCCGCAGGGGGCGTCGGGGTCGCCCTCGCGGGCGCAGACGCTGCGGATCTGGACCTCGAGGCGCTGGTCCTCGAGCTTGAAGCTGAGCCGGATCTGGCCGCGCCCAGCGGACCGCTCGGCGGCGGCGATCGCGTTCTGGCAGGCCTGGGCGACGGCGATGACCAGGTCGTCGATGGCCTCGACGCCGAAGCCGGCGATGCATCCGAACCCGGCGACGGCTCGCTTGGCGATCAGGATGTAGCCCGGGTCGGCGGGGATGCGGAGCTCGGAGGTGCTCACTGCGGCCATGTCATTCAGGGTCTACCCGACGCGACGGGCGACCAAACTCCCGCCGCCGCTCAGGCGGGGGTGAGCGGCGCGCGCACCGCGCTCTGGCCGTCGAGAACGGCGTCCTCGGCGACCCCGACCAGCAGCGCGGGCTCGAGGTCCGGCAGCACGATGTGGGTCGGCCCGTTGCCGTCGCCGTTGCCACGGCCGAGGAGACGCTGGAGCCGCTCGCGGCCGGTGGCGCCGTTGAGCCGGGCGATCGCCGCTCCGACGAGGATGCCGGTGGCGGCTCCGACGCCGTAGACCACGGTGCGCGAGGGCATGGAAGGTTGACCTCCTGAGCGTCGGGCTGCTGGGCCCGGAACCCGCCGATTATACGGGCGATCTGGCGCGAAACCCCGATCGCCGCACTATCGTCGCGACCGGCCGCCCGGATGCTCGGGTGCGGTGACGTAGGCGCCGCCGGCCTGGAGCAGGGCGATGACGAGAGCATCCGCGACGGGATGGACCACGCCGATCGCCGGGCTGGCGAGGTAGCCGGACCCCGCCACGATCTCGCCGCCGATGAGCCCGGCCGCGGAGAGCAGCAGCGTCCAGGGGTAGGGGCCGCGTCCGGGGACGACGAGGCGGGTGACCTGCGTCGCGATGAGCACGAGCAGCGCGGCGAGCACGAGTCCGGGACTGGGACGCAAACCCTCAGACCAACACCGCAGGGGTGGAAACGGTCCCTGCACCGGCCGCGCCAGCCTTGGCTGGTCCCCAGGACCAGGTGGGGTTCCGCACGTCACCTTTCCTCTTCCCGGCAGGCCGCTGTGGGCCCGGGCACGAGGGCTGGCGCCAGATGTAGGAGCCCCGATGTGGAGAGTGTTGGTCCAGCCGCATATGAGGCGCTGACCGGCCAGGGACGCGGCCATCGTACCCCAGGGGAACGGCACCCCAACCCTGTTGCAGAACCGTGGCCCGGCGGTCAGCCTGACCGCGGCCGGGGCAGCAGGGCGATGCCGAGCTCCTGGAGCTGCGCCGGGTCGACGGCCGCCGGGGCATCGGTCATCACCTCCTGCGCCTGCTGATTCTTGGGGAACGCGATCACCTCGCGGATGTTGTCCTCGCGCAGCCCCTCCATGACCAGCCGCTCCACGCCGGCGGCGAAGCCCCCGTGCGGGGGCACCCCGTACTGGAAGGCCTCGAGGAGGAACCCGAACTTCTCCTGGGCCTCCTCGGCGGTCATTCCCAGCGCGCGGAAGACCCGCCTCTGCACCTCGGAGTCGGTGATGCGGATGCTCCCGCTGCCGATCTCGCGGCCGTTGAGGACGATGTCGTAGGCGCGCGAGCGGATCCGCAGCGGATCGCTCTCGAGCAGCTCGACATCGTCCGCGTGGACCATGGTGAAGGGGTGGTGCAGCGGCGTCAGCGTCCCCGTCTCCTCGTCGCGTTCGAACATGGGGAACTCGGTGACCCAGATCATGTCGAGCTGGTCCGGATCGTAGAGGCCGCGCTCGCGGCCGAGGTGGAGGCGCAGCGCCCCCAGCGCGGCGGCGACCACCGACGGGCGGTCGGCGACCATGAGCAGGGCGTCGCCGGGGGCGGCGCCGCTCAGCTCGGCGATGCGCTCGAGCTCCTCGTCGCTGAAGAACTTGGCGATGCCGCCCTCCCAGCCCTGGTCGCGACGCCACAGCGGGGCGAGCCCCTTCGCCCCGAAGGTGGACACCACCGCGGTCAGCTCACCCTCGATCCTCCCGCGGGTGAGGTCGGCGCCGCCGGGAACGGTGATCCCCTTGACCACGCCGCCGCGGTCGACCACGCCGGCGAACACCTTGAAGCTGCAGCCGCGCGCGACCTCGGTGAGATCCCGCAGCTCCAGGCCAAAACGCGTGTCCGGCTTGTCGCTGCCGTACCGATCCATCGCCTCGTGCCAGGTCAGGCGGGGGAAGGGGGTGGCGATGCGCCCCTGGAAGCCGGCCTCCTCCCAGGCCCGGGAGATCACCGTCTCGAGGACGCCGAAGATGTCCTCCTCGTCGATGAACGACATCTCCAGGTCGAGCTGGGTGAACTCGGGCTGGCGGTCGGCGCGCAGGTCCTCGTCGCGCATGCAGCGGGCGATCTGGAAGTAGCGGTCGAGCCCGGCGACCATGCAGAGCTGCTTGTAGAGCTGCGGCGACTGGGGCAGCGCGTAGAAGCGACCGGGGGTGATGCGGCTCGGCACCAGGTAGTCGCGCGCCCCCTCGGGGGTCGCCCGGATCATCATCGGGGTCTCGATCTCGATGAAGCCGAGCGAGTCCATCGCCCGCCGCAGCCCGCCGATGAAACGTGCGCGCGCACGCAGGTTGCGCTGCAGCCTGGCACGGCGAAGGTCGAGATAGCGGTAGCGCAGCCGCAGCCGCTCGTCGACCTCCGACTCCTCCCCCACCGGGAACGGCGGGGTGCGCGCCTGGGAGAGGACGGTGATCGAGGCGGCGTGGAGCTCGACCTCGCCGGTCTCGAGCCGGGGGTTGACGTTGCCCCCGCGGAGCCGCACCTCGCCCTCGATGCGCAGCACCCATTCCTTGCGCACCCGCTGGGCCACCTGGTGCACCTCGGGGGCGCCGGGGTTGAAGACCACCTGGATGATCCCGCTGCGATCGCGCAGGTCGACGAAGGTGAGGCCGCCGTGGTCGCGGCTCTCGTTCACCCACCCGTAGACGGTGACGTGCCGGCCGGCGTCGGCGGCGCGGGGCGCACCGCAGAGGGTGCGCTCGGTCGCCATCAGGCGGCGTGCCCGCGGAGCGCCGCGGTGACGGCGTCGACCAGCCGCTCGGCGGCGTGGCGCTCCTCGGTGTGGCGGCCCAGGTCCCTCACCATCGCGGCCCCCTCCCGCGCCTCGTCCTCGCCGACGATGACGCACACCCGCGCCCCCAGCCGGTTGGCGTTGCGCAGCTTGCGGTCGATTCTGCGGTCGGTGGCGTCGAGGATGGTGCGGACCCCGGCGGCGCGGAGCACCCGGGCGAGCTCGGCGGCGACGGGAGCGCTGCCGGCGCCGATCGAGCAGACCACCGCGTCGCACGACGGCTCCGGCGCCGGGGCGGTCCCCTGCTCGGCGGCGACGAGGAGCAGCCGCTCGACCCCGAAGGCGTACCCGATCCCCGGCGCGGAGGGGAAGCCGATCGCCTCGGCGAGCCCGTCGTACCGGCCGCCGCCACCGAGCGAGTTCTGCGCGCCCTGGAGCGAGCTGTGCCAGAACTCGAAGGCGGTGTGGGCGTAGTAGTCGAGGCCGCGCACCAGCCGGGGGTTGAGCTCGAAGGGCACCCCCGCCGCGGCCAGCCCCGCCCGCACCTCGGCGAAATGGGTGGTGCTCTCGTCGCTCAGCGAGTCGGTGATCAGCGGCGCGTCGACGCTCAGCCCCTGGTCGCGTTTGCAGTCGAGCACCCGCAGCGGGTTGATCTCGAGCCGGCGCCGGCAGTCGTCGCAGAGCCGGTCGGCGAGCGGCCGGTAGTAGCCGAGCAGCGCCTCGCGATAGCGCACCCGATCGTCGAGGTCGCCCAGGCTGTTGAGCTGGAGCACGACCCCGGTGATCCCCAGAGCGGCGAGGAAGCGCCACCCCATCTCCACCACCTCGGTGTCGAGCTGAGGGCTGCGCTCGCCGATCGCCTCGACACCGACCTGGTGGAACTGGCGGAAGCGCCCCTTCTGGGGCCGGTCGGCGCGGAACATCGGCCCCGCGTAGTGGGCTCTCACCGGCCGCAGCTCGTCGGTCAGGCGATGCTCGAGCACCGCCCGCAGCACCCCGACGGTGCCCTCGGGCCGCAGCGTCAGCGAGCGGCCGCCGCGGTCGGTGAACGTGTACATCTCCTTCTCGACCACGTCGGTGCCGGTGCCGACGCCGCGCTCGAAGAGCTCGGTGTGCTCGAAGATCGGGGTGTCGACGAGCCGGTAGCCGTGGAGCTCGGCGACCTCCGCATGGACGGCGTGGAGCCACCGCCACGCCGAGGACGTGTCGGGAAGCAGGTCGTGGGTGCCCTTGGGGGCGCTGGGCGGCGGCACAGCGCGGGAGTCTAGCGGCGCGGGCGGGTCGCAGGAATTCGCGAGGCGCCCAGTTCTACACCCAGAGCGGGGAGTCGCGGGCCGCCGCGGCCAGGGGTAGCCAGAGGAAGGGGGGTCGCCCGGATGGGCAGGTATCGACGCATGCGCCGCAATCGGCGTATGCCTGCGCTCGCGGCGCTGACCGCTGGTCCGGCGCTGCTCGCACTGATCGGACTGGGCAGTCCCCTGCCCGCGCACGCCCAGACCGCGGCGGCCACGACCGCCACCCCGACGGCGGTGGCGAGCACGAGCAAGGACAAGGACAGCGACAAGGACGACAGGGCCAGGGACAAAGACAAGGACGAGCACAAAGACAAGGACGAGGACGATAGGGACGAGGACGACGACGATCGGCCCACGGCCCCCGCGCCCAGCGGCGTCCCCGCCCCGCCGACCATCGAGCACGGCCTGGTGGCACCGGTCACGGCCACCCGGACGGTCGAGGGCGTGGCGGTCAGCACTCCCCAGGCGGGATCCCCGCTTCCGCTGTTCCCCGCGGCCCTCCTCGGCGCCGGCGGGAGCGTGCTGCTCGTCGCCGGCCGGCGGATCGGAAGGGGGCGGAGCTAGCTCGCCTCGCGTGCCACGGTGTGCACGTCGCGGATCGCCTCGAGGCGCTCCAGCAGACGGCTGAGCTGGGTGAGGCTCTGGATCTCCACGATGGTGGAGATCACCGCGGTTCGGTCGTCGAAGACCTGCACGTCGGCGCCGCTGAGATTGATCTTCGACTCCGCGATCACCGCGGCGATGTCGCGAAGCAGGCCGGTGCGGTCCCAGGCCTCGATCTTGATGCCCACCGGGTAGAGCTGGCGGGCGCCGCGCTCCCATTCCACCTCGACGATGCGGTCGGGGTCGGCGGCGTTGACGATGTTCACGCAGCTGATGCGGTGCACCGACACCCCCTTGCCCCGGGTGATGTATCCCTTGATCGGCTCGCCCGCCACCGGCTTGCAGCACTGCGCCAGGGTGCTGAGGACGTCGCCGACGCCGCGCACCCGCACCTCCCCGGTGGGACGCGGGGTGCTGGTGAGGGGGATGTTGAGCACGCGGTCGTCGCGCTGCTCGGTGGGGCCGCCCTCCTCCATCGCGGTGTAGCGGAGCACCGCCGATCGCGCGCTGATGTCGCCGTAGCCGACGGCGGCGACGAAGTCGTCGACGGTGCCGAACTTGAACTCGTGGGCGAGCTCGAGCAGCCGGTCGTTGGTCACCGTGCCGAGCGCCAGCTGGCGCATCCGGCGGAACTCCTTGTCCAGCTGCTCACGGCCCTTCTGGATGTTCTCCTCGCGCCGCTCCTTCTTGAACCAGCCGCGGATCTTCTCGCGGGCGGAGCTGGTCTTGACGAAGGTGAGCCAGTCACGCGAGGGGCCGTGCGGGCCCTTGGTGGTGAGCACCTCGACGATGTCGCCGTTCTCGAGCACGTGGTCGAGCGGCACCATGCGGCCGTTGGTCTTGGCGCCGATGCAGCGGTGGCCGACCTCGGTGTGCACCCGGTAGGCGAAGTCGACCGGGGTGCTGCCGGCCGGCAGCGAGCGCACGTCGCCCTTGGGGGTGAAGACGAAGACCTCGTCCTGGAAGATGTCGACCCTGACGGTGTCGACGAAGGTCTCGGCGTCGAGCACCTCCTTCTGCCAGTCCATGAGCAGGCGCAGCCAGGTGAAGCGCTCGTCGAAGCGGTCGTCGTGGAGGCCGCCCTCCTTGTAGCGCCAGTGGGCGGCGACGCCGTACTCGGCGGTCTGGTGCATCTCGTGGGTGCGGATCTGCACCTCCATGGCCTCGCCGGTGTGCGAGACCAGGGTGGTGTGCAGGGACTGGTAGCCGTTGCCCTTGGGCATGGCGATGTAGTCCTTGAACCGCCCCGGGATCGGCTTCCACAGTGAGTGCACGACGCCGAGGACGCCGTAGCAGTCCTTCACCGAGTCGACGAGCACGCGGATGGCGATGAGGTCGAAGATCTCGTCGAATCCCTTGCCCGTCTTGTTCATCTTCTCGAAGATGCTGTAGACGTGCTTGGGCCGGCCCGAGATCTCGGCGCTCACGCCGATGTCCTCGACCTCGCGCTCGAGGATCTCGGCCACGTTGCGCACGAACACCTCGCGCTCCTGCCGCTGCCGCGCCAGCTTCTGCTCGATGGCCTGGAAGTTCTCGGGGTCGACGACGGCGAAGCCGAGGTCCTCGAGCTCCCACTTCATCTGCCAGATGCCGAGGCGGTGGGCGAGCGGCGCGTAGATGTCGAGGGTCTCGCGCGCGATGCGCTCCCGGCGCTCGGCCGGCAGCACCGCGACGGTCCGCATGTTGTGGAGGCGGTCGCCGAGCTTGATGAGGACCACCCGGATGTCCTCGGCCATCGCCACCAGCATCTTGCGGATGTTCTCCGCCTGCACCTGCTCGCGGCTGCGCATGTGGATCTTGCCGAGCTTGGTGACGCCGTTCACCAGCCGGGCGACGTGGTCGCCGAACTCGGCACGAACCCGGTCGAGGGTCACATCGGTGTCCTCGACGGTGTCATGGAGCAGCGCCGCCGCCAGGGTGTCGGCGTCGAGCCTCAGGTCGGCGAGGATCCCCGCGACCGACAGGGGATGCTCGATATAGGGTTCGCCACTGAGACGGAACTGCCCCTTGTGGGCGATCTGGGCGACCTCATGGGCGCGCACCAGCATCTCCCGGTCCGCCTCCGAGAGGTATGACGCCTTGGGCAGAAGTTCGGCAAGTGGCATTGCCCGATTGAGTGTACCCTCACCCAGACGGGTGGACACTTCGAGCGAGGCCTGACCTGCCAACGAGCACCTCCCGACCGGTCGTCCAGCCTCCCCCCATGTGGGCAGGTACAACGGCGGCGGGGCCCGGGCGGTTTCGGCTCCTCTAGTACGCCCGGGCGATGACCGCGATGTGCTCCGCCGGGCGCGAGCAGGCCAGACAGGGCCGCCCGTCGCCGGAACGGTCGAAGCGCAGACAGCGGACCGTGACCGCGTGGACCGCCGCCTTGACCGCCGCCTCGCACTCGGGCTGGTCGCAGAAGGGGGCGTTGGCGAAGACCGGCCCGTCCGCGAAGGCCGCGGCGAGGCCGTCGAGGGTGTCGACCTCGCGGCTGTGGTCCTCGAGGAGCTTCAGCGCGCGCTCGCGGAGCAGGCGCTGGGCCTCGTCGAGCATTCCGGGCAGCCGCCCGGCCACCTCGCCGAGCGGGATCCGCACCTCCTCGCCGTCGAGCCGGCGCACCACGCTCACCGAGCCCTCGGCGAGGTCGCGGCTGCCGACCACGATGCGCAGCGGGACGCCACGCAGCTCCCAGTGGGCGTACTTCTCGCCGGGGCGGTGGCCCTCGCGGCGGTCGATCCGCAGCCGCACCCGGCCGGCGACCTCCTCCTCGAGCCGGCGGCACGCGGCGCGGACCGCCTCCGCCCCCTCCGGGTCGTTGCTCCGCTCGATCGGCACCACCACCACCTGGACCGGCGCCACCCGGGGCGGGAGCACCAGGCCGCGGTCGTCGCCGTGGGCCATGATCACCCCCCCGATGATCCGGGTCGACAGCCCCCACGAGGTCTGGAACGGGTGCTGCACCGTGTTGTCCCGGCCGGTGTAGGTGATGTTGTAGGCGCGGGTGAAGTTCTGGCCGAGGTGGTGCGAGGTGCCGGCCTGCAGAGCCAGGCCGTCACTCATGATCGCCTCGATCGAGGTGGTGTAGTCGGCGCCGGCGAACTTCTCCGAGGCGGTCTTGCGCCCCGGGATCACCGCCATCGCCAGCCAGTCCTCGGCGAGCTCGCGATAGCAGCCGAGCATCCTCTCGACCTCGTCGGCCGCCTCCTCGGTGGTCTCGTGGAAGGTGTGCCCCTCCTGCCAGAAGAACTCGGTGGTGCGCAGGAAGAGCCGGGTTCGCTTCTCCCACCTCACGACGTTCGCCCACTGGTTGACGAGCACCGGGAGATCGCGCCAGGAGTGGATCCAGTCGGCGTAGAGCGTGCAGATGATCGTCTCGCTCGTCGGCCGGACCGCGAGCCGCTCCTCGAGCTTCTTGGAGCCGCCGTGGGTGACCCAGGCCACCTCCGGGGCGAACCCCTCGACGTGCTCCGCCTCCTTGGTCAGCAGCGATTCGGGGATGAACAGGGGGAACTGCATGTTCTCGTGCCCGGTCGCCTTGATCATCGCGTCCAGCGCGTCGCGGGTGTTCTCCCACAGCCCCCAGCCGTACGGCCGGACCACCATGCACCCGCCCACCGGGGTGTAGTCGGCGAGCTCGGCGCGGCGGACGACGTCCACGTACCAGCGGTCGAAGTCCTCGCTCTTGGGGGTGATCGCCTTGGGGTCGCGGGTGCTCGCCGACATCGGCCGGAGTATAGGGGGAGCCACCCCACCGGCCTCCCTGATCCGCGGGCCGCCCCGGCGCCGTAGAGCAGGCATGGCCCACCCACGACCCTCCCACCTCGCCGCCGCCGCCCTCCTCGGCGCGGCCCTCGCCGCCTGCGGCGCCGGCTCCTCCCCCACCCCCGCACCGGCGGCGCCGGCCGCGGTGGCGATCAGGAACTTCGCCTTCGGCCCGGCGACCCTGTCGGTGGCCAGGGGCACCACGGTCACCTGGACCAACCGGGACAGCTCGGTCCACACCGCCACCGCCGCCGGCGGCGCCTTCGACTCGAGGAACCTGGCCCAGGGCCGGAGCTTCAGCCACACCTTCGACACCGCCGGCACCTTCGCCTACCGGTGCGACATCCACCAGTACATGACCGGCACGATCACGGTCACCGGCTGACCGGCCTCAGTCGCCCTTCACCACGCTCAGCGGGCGCAGCGGGGTCTCGCCCAGCCCGGTCGGCAGCGGCCTTCCCTCGGCGAGCAGGCGCGCGTCCTCGTCGGCGATCGCGTCCAGCCGCTCCACCAGGGCGTCGATCAACTCCGCCTCGGGCAGCGTCGCGACCACCCGGCCGGACATGAACAGCGCGCCCTTCTGCCGCCCCCCGGCGATGCCGATGTCGGCGTGCATGCCCTCGCCGGGGCCGTTGACGACGCAGCCCATCACCGACACGGTGAGCGGGCGGCGGACGCGGCGCAGCGCCTCGTCGACGCGGGCGACCATCGGGTTCATGTCGATCTCGAGCCGGCCGCAGGTGGGGCAGGCGATGAGGTTGGGGCCGCTCGGTGTCTCCTCGAGGTTGGCGAGGATCTGCCTGGCGACCCGCACCTCCTCCTCGGGCTCGCCGACGAGCGAGACCCGGATGGTGTCGCCGATGCCCTCGGCGAGGAGCAGGCCGATGCCCATCGCCGACTTGATGCTGCCCGACTGCACCGGGCCGGCCTCGGTGAGGCCGAGGTGGAGCGGATAGCCGTTGCCGAGCGCGGCGAAGCGGCGGTTGGCGGCGAGGTTGGTGGGGACGTCGCTCGCCTTGAGCGACACCTTGACCATCGACGGCCCGACACCGTGCTCCTCGAGGATGCGGATGTGGTGGAGGGCGGCGTCGACCATCCGCTCGGCGGTCTCGTCGATGCTCGAACCGCGGCCGCGGTCGAGGTCCTTGCGCTGGGGAATGCTCCCCGAGTTGACCCCGATGCGGATGGGCACGCCGCGCGCCCTCGCCTCGGCGGCGATGTCGCGGACCTTCGCCGGGTCGCTGATGTTCCCCGGGTTGAGGCGCAGGCACTGGACCCCCGCCTCGAGGGCGAGGAGCGCCAGCGGGGCGTCGTAGTGGATGTCGGCGACGATCGGCACCGGCGACTCGGCGACGATCTCGCGCAGCGCCGCGGCGGCCTCGCGGGTGTCGCAGGTGACCCGGACGATGTCGGCGCCCGCGGCGGCGGCGCGCTCGATCTGGCCGAGGGTGCCGCGCACGTTCTCCGTCTGGGTCTTGGTCATCGTCTGCACCGAGATCGGTGCGGCGCCGCCGATCACCACCGGGCCGACGCGGACGGGGACGGTGCGACGGCGCTCGGTTGCGGTCATCCGTTGCCCCTGATGTCGTGGATGGTCACGAAGACGACGAAGGTGAGGATGAGCATCAGCCCGGCGTAGTGGAACGCCATCTCCAGCTGCGGCCGTACCCGGCGGCGGCGCAGCGCCTCGATGACGATGAAGACGAAGCGTCCGCCGTCGAGGAACGGGATCGGCAGCAGATTGACGACACCGAGGTTGACGCTCAGCAGCGCCATCCAGCCGATGAGGTCACGCCAGCCGTCCTGGGCGACGGCGCTGGTGGCCTTGACGATGCCGACCGGGCCGCTGACCCCGTTGGGACCGAGCAGTCCGCCGGTGTTCGGGGTGGTGACCAGCGAGTAGAGCCCGGTGAAGATCTGCGACACCTCGCGGGGCACCTCGGTGACCCCGAAGGCCAGCGCCGCGGGCAGCGAGCGGCCCTGTGCGCCGGCGCTCACCCCGAGCTTCCATGCGGCGACCGCGCTGCCGGGCGTGTACGCGGCGCCGTCGGTGACGCCGGAGATCACCGCGTCGGTGAAGCGCTGGTCGGGAGCCCCGAGGAGGTGGCCGCTGATGTGCACCGGCTGGCCGCCGCCGAGCAGGCCGGCGGGATCGCCGGTGGACACCGGCCTGCCGTCGATGGTGTCCACCACCAGCGGTCCCTGCGGCGCCGTGGTCGTCCGCTGAGCATCGGCGGTGACCCGCCCGTTGTTGACCACGAGCAGCGGGGGCACCTGGATGCTGTGCTCGGTGCCCTGCTCGTCGCGATAGGTGACCGAGATCGGACGTCCCTGGCTGCTGGTCGTGGCCGCACGCACCGTGTCGGTGGCCTTCTGCTGGTCATGGGGATCGACGGCCGTGCCGCCGACGCGGAGCAGCGCCTCGTTGGCGTTCACCCCGCGCGCCGCCAGCGGGCTGTCGGGCTCGATCACCCCCGGGGTCGAGGGCAGGGCGACGAGCGCGTAGAGGATGGCGCCGAGGATGAGGTTGAAGACGCCGCCGGCGAGGATCGTCGCCGCCTTGCGCGGGATGGTCGCCCGGTAGAAGTTGCGATCGCCGGCGTCGGGTTCACCCTCGATCCCCATCATCCCGGCCATGCGGACGAACCCGCCGGCGGGGATGATCCGGATCGAGTAGAGGGTCTCGCCGCGGTGGAAGCCGTAGACGCGCGGGCCGAAGCCGATGGCGAACTCGTCGACCCGGATCCCCGACCACTTGGCGAACAGGTAGTGGCCGAGCTCGTGGATGGTGACGATGACGAAGAGCACCAGCAGGATCGCGGGGATGGTCTGCCAGCCGAAGCTCATGCCCGTCCTCCCGTCGCCTGTCCACTGGCCGCGCAGGCGCGACCCACCTCCTCGCGTGCCCAGGCGTCGAGCCCGACGAGCTCATCGAGCGAGGGCGACGCCGGCGCGGGGGCGGCGTCGAGGATGCGCTCGACCAGGGGCACGATCTCGTCGAAGCGGCAGCCGCCGCTCAGGAAGGTCGCGACCGCGGCCTCGTTGGCGGCGTTGAGGACGCAGGGTGCGGCGCCCCCCGCCTCGCCGGCGCGCCGGGCCAGGCCGACGGCGGGGAACCGCCGCGGGTCGACCTCCTCGAACACCAGCGGCGAGGCCGAGGGCAGGTCGACGTGGGCGCAGATGCCCTCGAGGCGGCGGCCGCCGCTCAGCGCCAGCGCGATGGGGACGCGCATGTCGGGCAGCCCCAGCTGGGCGAGGGTGGCGCCGTCGCAGAACTCGACGCAGGAGTGCACCACGCTCGCAGGGTGGATGACCACCTCGATGCGCGTGTACGGCATGTCGAAGAGGAAATGTGCCTCGATGATCTCCAGCCCCTTGTTCATCATCGTCGCCGAGTCCACGGTGATCTTCGGTCCCATCGACCAGTTGGGATGGCGGAGCGCCTCCGCAACCGTGACCTCCGCGAGGGTGTCGAGGGGACGCTCGCGGAAGGGGCCGCCGCTGGCGGTGAGCACCAGCCGGCGGACGCTCGCCGGGTCCTCACCGCGCAGGCACTGCCAGAGTGCGCTGTGCTCGCTGTCGACCGGGATCACCGTCGCGCCGGTCGCCGCCGCCCGGGCGCGCACCAGCTCGCCTGCCATCACCAGCACCTCCTTGGTGGCGGTGGCGACGTCGGTGCCGGCGTCGAGGGCGGCGAGGGTCGGGCGCAGCGCCGCCGCACCGCTGATGCCCACGCACACCACGTCGGCGTCGAGCGCGGCGATCTCGCAGGCCGCCTCCAGCCCGACCGCGCATCCCTCGGGGAGCGTGGCGCCGGGCGGCGGGTCGACCACCGCGCTGCGGGCGATCCCGAAACGCCGCACCACCGCGTCGAGCGCGGCGGCGTCGTGGCCGGCGACGGCGCCCACCAGCTCGAAGCGATCCGGGTGTGCGGCGACGATCTCGCAGGCCTGGCGGCCGATCGAGCCGGTCGCGCCGAGGAGGACGACACGGCGACGTTCGCGGGCGAGGACGTCGGGCTGCTGCAGGATGTCGCTCCGTGAGGGCTCAGGCGAGGGCGAAGGCCCGCAGATAGCAATATACGACCGGTCCGAGCAGGACCAGGCTGTCCATGCGGTCGAGCAGGCCGCCGTGACCGGGCACCAGCCGCCCGCTGTCCTTCACCCCGGCGCTCCGCTTGAGCGCGGATTCGACGAGGTCGCCCCCCTGGGCGGCGACGCTCACCAGCGCGCCGAGGACGACGCCGTGGTACCAGGCCAGCCCGAGCAGCCAGGCGCTGACCGCGGCGAAGAGCCCGACGGTGGCGAGCAGCGAGGCCACCGATCCCTCGACGGTCTTCCCCGGGGAGATCCGGGGCGCGAGCTTGTGGCGGCCGAGGGTGCTCCCGGCGAAGAGCGCGGCGATGTCACCGAGCATCGCCGCCGCCAGGGTGGTGCCGACGATGCGCAGGCCGTGATGGTCGCCGGCGCTGGCGTGCCAGCCCAGCACCATCAGGTAGTAGCCGAGCGAGAGGCCCAGCCAGAGCGCCCCCGCCACCGCGAGCGCCCAGCCCACGAAGCTCCCCTCGAGCAGAAGGCTGCCGAGCAGCCCGACCACCGTTGCCGCCCCCAGCCCCCACTCCAGGGCGGGCACGTCGCCGGGGAGGAGCGAGCGGTAGAGCAGCCAGCCGCCGAGCGGGAAGAGCACCCAGGCGGGTGGCCGCACCCGGCCCGCCGCCTCGGCCAGCCCCGCGTACTCGTGGAGGCCGATCATGGTGGCCAGGCCGGCGACGACGTCGATGGGGACGCCCCCCTCCCAGAGGGCCGCCGCCAGGACGGCGGCGAGGACGACGGCGCTGGCGACCCGCGCCCCGAGCCTCACCCCCCGTGGGAGGCCGCCGGTGCGACCTCGTCGGGGGGCTCCGGTGACTCCTCGATCGCGCCGAAGCGGCGCTCGCGCTGGCCGAAGGCTCGCAGCGCACCCTGCAGATCCTCGCGGCCGAAGTCCGGCCAGAGCGTCTGGGTGACGTAGAGCTCGGCGTAGGCCGCCTGCCAGAGCAGGAAGTTGCTGACCCGCAGCTCGCCGGCGGTGCGGATGATGAGGTCGGGGTCGGGCAGTCCCGCGGTGTAGAGGTTGCGGCCGAGATCGGCCTCGTCGAGGGTGCGCAGGTCGGCGCCCTGCTCGGCGAGGTCGCGCACCGCGTCGACGATCTCACTGCGACCGCCGTAGTTGATGGCGACGTTGAGGATGTTGCTGGTGTTCTGTGCGGTGCGCGCCTCCGCGGCCTCGATCTTGGTGCGCAGCCGGTCTCCGAGCCCCTCACGCCGCCCCAGGATGCGCAGCTGGATGCCCTCGGCGTCGAGCTCGTCGATCTCACGGTCGATGGTGTCGGAGAAGAGCCGCATCAGCGCGGTCACCTCCGAGCGCGGCCGCGACCAGTTCTCGGTGCTGAAGGCGAAGAGGGTGAGGATGTGGACGCCTTGTCGGTTGCACTCCTCGGTCACCGGCCGGATGGTGCGCACCCCGGCCTGGTGCCCGGCGAACCGGGGCAGGCGGCGGCGCCGTGCCCAGCGGCCGTTGCCGTCCATGATGATCCCAACATGGCGCGGCAGCCCCGGCCGCGAGGGCGGCGGGACGGCGGCGGGACGGGGCGGTCGCTGCATCGGGCTCACACCTCGAGGATGTCGACCTCCTTCCGGTGGGCGATCTCCTCGACGCGGGCGATGAACCGGTCGGTGATCTTCTGGATCTGCGCCAGCCCGCGGTCGATCTCGTCGGTGCCGGCCTCGCCGTCCTTCTCCATGCGCCGGACGTGGTCGACCTCGTCGCGCCGGATGTTGCGGATGGCGACGCGCGCCTCCTCGGCGTGGCGCTTCACCACCTTGACGAACTCCTTGCGCCGCTCCTCGGTGAGCGCGGGCACGGGGATGCGGATGAGCTGGCCGTCATTGCCCGGGTTGAGGCCGAGCTCGCTCTTCTGGATCGCCTTCTCGATGGCGGTGATGGCGCCGCGGTCGTAGGGCTGGATGACCAGCAGCCGCGCCTCGGGGGCGGTGATCGAGGCGAGGCTCTGCAGCGGCGTCGCCGCCCCGTAGTAGTCGACCTGGAGACGGTCGATGAGGGCCGGCGTGGCGCGGCCGGTGCGGATGCTCTGCAGCTCCTTGTGCAGCGCCTCCACGCTCTTCTCCATCCGGACCTCGGCGTCCTTGAGCCAGTCGTCGATCATCGCCGCCACTCCTTGGAATCCTCCGGCTGCGCCTCAGCGACCGTCCGTGAAGCCACCGTCGTCCACGAGCGTGCCGATGTCCTCGCCGAGGATCACCCGCTCGATGCTCCGCTCGGCCATGAGGTCGAAGACGACGATCGGCGTGCGGTTGTCCATGCACAGGGTCAGCGCGGTGTTGTCCATGACCTCGAGCCCCCGGTTGAGCACCTCGAGGTAGGTGAGGTGGGGCAGCCGCTCCGCCTCGGGGAACTTGTGCGGGTCGGCGGTGTAGATGCCGTCGACCTTGGTCGCCTTGAGCACCACCTCGGCGCCGATCTCCGCCGCCCGCAGCGCCGCGGTGGTGTCGGTGGTGAAGAAGGGGTTGCCGGTGCCCGCGCCCATGATCACCACACGCCCCTTCTCGAGGTGGCGGATGGCGCGGCCGCGGATGTAGGGCTCGGCCACCTGGTGCATCTCGATCGCGGTCTGGACCCGGCAGTCGAGGCCGCGGCGCTCGAGCGCGTCACGGAGAGCCAGGGCGTTGATCATGGTCGCGAGCATCCCCATGTAGTCGCCGGTGACCCGGTCGACCCCGTGGGAGCTCACCTCCAGCCCGCGGACGATGTTGCCGCCGCCGACGACGATCGCCACCTGCACCTGGTGGTTGGACACCACGGTCTCGACCTGCCGGGCCATGAAGCTCAGCGTGCCCGCGTCGATGCCGAACTTGGAGCCGCCCATCAGCGCCTCGCCGCTCAGCTTCACGACAACGCGCCGCCAGCGCGGCGTGCGCCCCTCCAGGCCGGTGGCCGGAGGCTCGGTCAACTCGGCGACGCCGCCGCCACCGCTCTCGGTACTCAGGGCTCGGACGGCGCGACGGCGCCGTTCCCACCGGTGGCCGTGCCGTCCGCGGACTCGGTGGTCTCGCCGACCTCGAAGCGGGAGAAGCGCGCGACGCTGATCTTCTCGCCGAGCTTGGCGGTGGCCTCGGTCACCAGCTCACCGACCTTCTTCTTCCTCTTGTCGTCCTTCACCCAGACCTGGTCGACGAGGCAGACCTCGCCATAGAAGGCCTCGAGCTTGCCCTCGACGATCTTCTCGACGATGTTCGCCGGCTTGTCGGCGACCTGGGCGCGGTAGATCGCCTTCTCGCGCTCGAGGATGTCCGCGGGAACCTCCTCGCGGCGCACCCATCGCGGCCTGGCGCCCACCACCTGGAGGGCGAGCTCGCGCGCGAGCGCCCTGAAGTCGTCGGTCTTGGCGACGAAGTCGGACTCGCAGTTGATCTCGACCAGGGCGCCCTGCTTGGGCGGGGCGCCTCCGGGGCTGTGGAGGTACGCCTCGACGATGCCGTCGCTGGCGGTGCGTCCCGCCTTGTCCTGGGCTCGCGCCATGCCCTTCTGGCGAAGCCAGTCCTTGGCCTTCTCCACGTCACCACCCGACTCGGTGAGCGCGCGCTTGCAGTCCATCATCCCGGCCCCGGTCATCTCGCGCAGCTGCTTGACCTGGGCGGCGCCGATCTCGGCCAACTATGCCTCCTCCGTGCCCGCGGTCGCGCCCGCCATCTCCGCGCTCTCCTCGCCGGCGGCGTTCGCCGCCGCCGCCTCGACGCGCGCGGCCTCCGCGGCCGCCGCGGCCGCCGCCTGCTCCGCAGCCTGGCGCTCGCGCAGCTCGCGCTCGCCGAGCAGCTGCTGTCCGTCGATGATCGAGTCGACGAGCAGGCCGGTGATCAGCCGGACCGCCCGGATGGCGTCGTCATTGCCGGGGATGACGTGCTGGATGAGCTCGGGGTCGACGTTGCTGTCCGCGATCGCGATGACCGGGATGTGCAGCTTGTTCGCCTCGGTGACCGCGAGCCGCTCCTTGCGGCAGTCGACCACGAAGAGGGCGCCGGGGAGGCGCTTCATCCCCGCCATGCCGCCGAAGTTGCGCTCGAGGCGGTCGAGCTCGTCCTGGTTGACGTTCGCCTCCTTGGCGCCCATCCGCTCGAAGTCGCCGCGCTCGTGGGCGGCGCGGAGCTCGGCGAGGTTGCGCAGGCGGCGCTGGATCACGCTGAAGTTGGTGAGCATGCCGCCCATCCAGCGATGGGTGACGTAGAACTGCCCGCTGCGGGTGCAGCCTTCCACGATGGTGTCCTGCGCCTGCTTCTTGGTGCCGACGAACAGGATCTTCTCGCCACCGGCGACCAGGTCGCGGGCGAACTCGCAGGCCTCCTCCAGCATCGACTGCGTCTGCTGCAGGTCGATGATGTGGATGCCGTTGCGCGCCGCGAAGATGTACGGGCGCATCTTGGGATTCCACCGGCTCGTCTGGTGACCGAAGTGGACTCCGGCCTCCAGGAGCTGGCGCAGGGTTGCGACGGGCACGATGCCATTCCCTCCAGTGTGGGGTTGCTGCCTCCCCCCGGCGTCCCGCACCGGCGATTCCCGGGCCGTTGGCCCGGTCACCCTCGCCGGCGACCACCGGGGGTGTGTGATGGCGCGCAGTTTAGCCTCTGGGCCGGTTTGGAGGGGTGAGCGGACCTCGGTCCGTCAGAGGACGTAGCGGCGCAGGTCCTCGTTCCTCACCAGGTCACCGAGGCGCGCGCGGACCATCTCGGCGTCGACCGTCACGGTCTTGCCGGCGAACTCGTCGGCGCGGAAGGAGACGTCCTCGAGGACCTTCTCGAGGACGGTGAAGAGGCGGCGCGCGCCGATGTTCTCGTCCTGCTGGTTGACCTGGGCGGCCTGGTGGGCGAGCTCGTGCAGCCCGTCGGGGGTGAACTCGAGGGTGACGCCCTCGGTGCCGAGCAGGGCGACGTACTGCTTGGTCAGCGCGTTGCTCGGCTCGACGAGGATGCGTTCGAGGTCGGCCTCGGTGAGCGGGCGCAGCTCGACCCGGATGGGGAAGCGGCCCTGGAACTCGGGGATCAGGTCGCTGGGGCGCGACATCGTGAAGGCGCCGGCGGCGATGAAGAGGATGTGGTCGGTGTGGACCGCGCCGTAGCGGGTGTGCACCGTCGAGCCCTCGAGCACCGGCAGGAGGTCGCGCTGCACCCCCTCGCCGCTGACGTCGGGGCCGTGCTCGGAGCCCTGCCCGGCGATCTTGTCGACCTCGTCGATGAAGACCATGCCGCTGTCCTCGACCAGGCGGATCGCCTCGTCGTAGACCCGGTCCATGTCGATGAGCCGGTCGGTCTCCTCGTCGACGAGCGCCGTGCGGGCGTCGGCGACGGTCATCCGCTTCATCCGCTTGCGCGGCGGGGCGAGCTGGGAGAGGAAGTCGGCGAGGGTCGCGCCCATGTCCTCGAAGCCGGCGCCGGAGACGTTCTCCACCATCGGCTGGTAGGGCTCCTCGACCTCGATCTCGACGACCCGGTCCTCGAGCTGCCGGGCCTGGAGACGCTGCCGGAGCCGGCGGCGCTGGAGGCGGCGGCGGCGGCGGGCGGCCTCGGCGTCGGGGGCGGCGGCCGGCGGGGTCCCGGCCTCGGCGGCCTCGGCGGCCTCGGCGGTCTCGACGGCCTCGACGGTCTCGGCGGTCTCGACGCCGGCGGCCGGCTCCTCCGCAGCGGCGGCGGCCGTGCCGGTGGCGGGACGGCGGCCCTTCGCGGTGCGGGCGGCCGGCTGGGGCTCGCGCGCCTCGGCGTCGACCAGGGCGTCGAGGATGCGCTCCTCGGCGGTGTCGCGCGCGCTGCCCTCGACCTCGGAGACGCGGTCGTTGTGGACCTCGGTGATGGTCTGCTCGAGGAGGTCGCGGATGATCGCCTCGACGTCGCGGCCGACGTAGCCCACCTCGGTGAACTTGGTCGCCTCGACCTTGATGAAGGGCGAGCGGGTGAGCCGGGCGAGGCGGCGGGCGATCTCCGTCTTCCCCACCCCGGTGGGACCGATCATGAGGATGTTCTTGGGAATGACCTCGGCGCGCATCGCCTCGGGCAGGCGCTGGCGGCGGACCCGGTTGCGGAGCGCCACCGCCACCGCGCGCTTGGCCCCGTCCTGGCCGACGATGAACTCGTCGAGGCGGCTGACGATCTGCGCCGGCCGCAGCTCGTCGACGCTCGGCGTGGTCTCGGCCGGGGCGTCGCCGGCAGGGCCCTCGCCTACGGGGGCCGGCGCCGTGGTCTCGACCGCGGCGGGCGCCGCAGGCGCGGCCGGGTCGGTGGGCTCGGGCGCCTCCCGCTCGGCGCGGACGGCCGGGGCCGGCGCGGCGGCGTCGCCGTCGGGAAGGTGGGCGGGGGCGCCTCCGGGACGCGTGTCACTCATGGAACGATCTCCGCAGTCTCGACGGCGCTGCCCACGGGGGCCTCGTCGATGGTGTCGAGGGTCTGCACGGTGATGTGGTCGTTGGTGTAGATGCAGAGGCTGGCGGCGATCTCGAGGGCGCGGCGCGCCACCTCGGGAGCGGTGAGCTCGGTGTTCTGCACCAGGGCACGGGCCGCGGCGTGGGCGTAGGGCCCACCGCTGCCGATGGCGGCGACGTCGTCGTCCGGCTCGATGATCTCACCATCGCCACTGAGCAGGAGCAGCTGCGAGGAGTTGGCCACCAGCAGCATCGCCTCGAGGTGGCGGAGGTAGCGGTCGGTCCGCCACTCGCGGCTCAGCCCGACGGCGGCGCGGAGCAGGTTGCCCTGGTGCTTCTCGAGCTGCTGCTCGAACTTGTCGAACAGGGTGAAGGCGTCGGCGACGGCGCCGGCGAAGCCGACGATGATCTCGTCGTGGAAGAGCCGCCGCACCTTGCCGGCGCGGTGCTTCATCACCACGTCGCCGACGGTGACCTGGCCGTCGCCGGCGATGGCGACCTGTCCCCCCCGCTTGACCGCCACGATGGTGGTCGCATGCGGCCGTGGCGCGGTCATGCTCACCCGGTGGCGGTGCGCGCCGCCGTGGCCTTGGGCGGTCGGTATTTGCAGTTGGGGTAGCCGGAGCAGCTCACGAAGGCGCCGAAGCGGCCCTGGCGCTTGACCAGAGGGCGCTCGCAGTCCGGGCATGCGCCGAGCTCGGGGTCGAGCACCGCCGGGGCCGGCGCGGCGCCCGGGGCGACCGCGGCGGGCGCACCCTCGGCGGGGCCCTCTCCGGGCGCGTCGCCCTTGATGTGGCGGCACTTCGGATAGCCGGAGCAGCCGACGAAGGGACCGCGCCGCCCCATCCGGGTGACCAGTGGCTTCCCGCAGTCGGGGCAGCTCTCGCCGGTGGCCTGGGCAGCCGGGCGCGAGCCCGGCTCGCCGGCGCCCCGGGGCTGGATGTACTTGCACTCCGGGTAGTTGGTGCAGCCCACGAAGGGGCCGCGGCGGCCGCTCTTGCGGCCCAGCTTCTTGCCGCACTCCGGGCAGACGCCGAGGTCGTCGGAGGCGGCCTCGCCCTCGCCCTCGGCGGGCTTGGCGGCCTCGTCGCGGAGATAGCGGCAATCGGGGTAGCCGGAGCAGCCGGTGAACGGGCCGCGCTTGCCCTGGCGGACCACCAGCGGGCGGCCGCAGTCGGGGCACGGCTCGCCGGTGGGCTCGGGCGCCGGCCCGTCCTTCTTGATGTACTTGCAGTCGGGGTACCGGGAGCAGCCGGTGAACTCGCCGAAGCGGCCCTCGCGGACCACCAGCCGGCCCTCGTGGCACTCCGGGCACTCCTCGCCGGTGTCCTTGGTGGGCACCCGCACCCGCTCGACGTTGGTCTCGGCCTTCTCGAGGGTGTCGGCGAAGGGCACGTACCAGGCGCGGATGGTCGCCTCGAACCCGGCGTGGCCCTCCTCGACCCCGTCGAGCCGCTTCTCCAGCTCGGCGGTGAAGGTGACGTCGACGATGTCGGGGAACTGCTGCCGGAGGACGCCGTCGACCGTCTTGCCCAGCTCGGTGGGATGCAGCCGGCGCTCCTCCTGGCGCACGTACTTGCGCTCCTGGATGACCTCGATCGTCGGCGCGTAGGTCGAGGGCCGGCCGATGCCGCGCTCCTCGAGCTCCTTGATCAGCGACGCCTCGGTGTAGCGGGGCGGCGGCTGGGTGACGTGGCCCTCGCGGGTGAGCTGCTGGAGCGCGAGCAGCGCGCCCTCGCTCAGGGACGGGAGGCTGCGGTCCTTCTGCTCCTCGTCGCGCCGCCAGACCCGGGTGAAGCCGTCGAAGCGGAGCACCGACCCGGTGGCGCGGAAGATGTAGTCGCCCGCGTTGATGTCCACCCGGGTGGTGTCGAAGCGGGCCGGGGCCATCTGGCTGGCGACGAAGCGGCGCCAGATCAGGTCATAGAGCTTGGCCTGGGGGGCACTGAGGTGGCTCGCGACCGACTCCGGGGTGCGCGTCGGGTCGGTGGGGCGGATCGCCTCGTGGGCGTCCTGCGCGGCGACCGGGGCCTTGCTCTTCGCCGCCTTGGCGGCGCCGCGGCCGGCGTACTGCTTGCCGTAGGCCTTCTCGATGTGCGCGTGGGCGGCGTCGCGCGCGGTCTCGCTGATCCGGGTCGAATCGGTGCGCATGTAGGTGATCAGGCCGACCGGGCCCTCGTTGCCCAGCTCGATCCCCTCGTAGAGGTCCTGGGCGATCTGCATGCTCTTCTTCGGCGACATCCGCAGCCGGGTGCTGGCGTCCTGCTGCATCGTGCTGGTCGTGTAGGGATTGGGCGCCGACCGCGAGGACTCGCGGGCGGTCACCTTCACGACCTCGAAGGGCGGTGCGTCCGGACCCGGGCGACCCTCCGCGTCGACTCCGAGCGCGGCCATCACCTGGAGGGCGGCGGCCTCGTCGGCGAGCTTGAGCTTGCTGTCGCCGGGCTCGGCGGGGCGGGCGGAGATCTCCTCCTCCTCTCCCCCCTCGGCCTCGCCGGCCTCTCCGCGCCTGGCGTAGAGGCGGGCGGTGAGGGTGGCGCCCTGGTCGGTCGCGAGCTGGGCGTCGACCGTCCACCACTCCTCGGGGACGAAGGCGTCGATGTCGTTCTCGCGGTCGACCACGAGGCGGACCGCCACCGACTGCACGCGCCCGGCGCTCAGGCCGGTGCGGACCTTCTTCCAGAGGAAGGGGCTGAGCTGGTAGCCGACCAGCCGGTCGATGACGCGGCGCGCCTCCTGGGCGGCGACCAGGTCACGGTCGATGAGCCGCGGGCTCTTCAGCGCCGCCTCGACCGCCGCTCGGGTGATCTCGTGGAAGACCACGCGCTGCGGCTCCTTGAGGCGCAGCGCCTCGGCGAGGTGCCAGGCGATTGCCTCCCCCTCGCGATCGGGGTCGGAGGCGAGGATCACCTCGACGGCGTTCTTCGCCGCGGCGCGCAGCTCCTTGATCTGCGCCTCCTTGGTGACCTCGTACTGGGGCGCGAAGCCACCCTCGAGGTCGACGCCGAGCTTCGACTTGGGCAGGTCGCGGACGTGCCCCATCGATGCCTTGATGGTGTAGCCGGAACCGAGGAACCGGCTGAGCGTCCGCGCCTTGCTCGGTGACTCGACGATGATGAGGCGGTTGGCCATGCGCTGAAGTCTCTCCGCGATCGCGCCCAGTCAAACTCGACGGCCGCGGCGTCCGGCCGATCATAGCAGCGGTCCGTCGAGACCTCGGGGCGGCGTCACCGGGCCGGCACCCGGGCGACCCGGCCCCCGGGGAGGCTCTGGACCCACCCCCCGAGCTCCAGGGCACAGAGGCGGACGGCGATCTCCGCGGCCCCCGCGCCGGTGGCCTCGGCGAGCTGGTCGGGGTGGATCGGATCGCATCCGACGAGCTGAAGGAGGGTCCGCAGGGCGGGGTCGTCGGGCGGCCGCCCCGGCCGTCCCCGTCCCGGGGGCCGTGCTCCCAGGGGCAGCTCCGGCACCGCTCCGGCGAGGTCGTCGAGCTCGAGCAGCGGCACCGCGCCGTCGCGGATCAGCCGGTTGGTGCCCCGGCTCTGGGGGCTGCGCACCGACCCGGGGACGGCGAGGATCTCGCGCCCGAGGTCGGCCGCGTGGCGGGCGGTGCTCAGCGCGCCGCTGCGCTCGGTCGCCTCGACCACCACCACGGCGAGGCAGAGGGCGGCGATGAGGCGGTTGCGCCGGGGGAAGCGCCATCCCACCGGCTCGGTGCCGGGCGGGTCCTCCGAGATCACCGCCCCGGTCTCGCAGACCGCCTCGAGCAGGTCCTCGTGGCCCGGCGGGTAGCAGACGTCGACCCCGCAGCCGAGCACCGCCAGGGTGGGACCGCCCCCCTCCAGGGCGCCGCGATGGGCGGCGGCGTCGACGCCGCGGGCGAGGCCGCTGATCACCAGGACCCCCGCCGCTGCGAGCTCGCGCCCCAGCTCACGGGCGACGTCGAGACCGGTGACCGTCGCCCGCCGCGCCCCCACCACGGCGACCGCCGGGACCGGGGGAGGCCACAGCACGCCCCGGACCCAGAGCTCCGCGGGAGGAACGTCGAGGTGCTCGAGCCCGGCCGGCCAGCCGGGGCTCCCCCGCGGCAGCCGCCGGATCTCCGCCGGCCCCTGTGTGTTCGCAGGCATACACGCCAGCGTATCACCCACCACCGCTGTGTGGTAGCCCGGATGTCCAGGGTGCGACCGGCCAGGATCAGGCGATGGCGGGCGCGACCGCCGGGGCGCCGCGCCGGATCCCGAGCCTGCCGAGGCAGACGGCGCCGCCGACCAGCGCGACGGGGAGGATCTGCAGGTCGGCGAAGACCGCGAGCGCTGTCGAGGCGACGGTGCCGATCCCGGCGTGGGCGACGACGCCGACGAAGATCCCCTCGCGCAGCCCGAATCCGTTGATGCTGATCGGCAGCAGCGTGGCGGCGAGGCTCAGGGGCACGGCCAGGGCGAAGATCTGCCAGCCGGCGTCGGCGCCGAGAGCGTGTGCGAAGAGAACCATGCTCGCCAGGCTCAGCGCCCATCCGGCGAGGCAGACCGCGAACGCGGAGGCGAGCAGGCGGCGGCGGCGGCGGTAGGCGCCGAGGCACTGGCCGAGCTCGACCAGGACCCGGGTTCCACGGCGCCCGCCGCGGAGACGGCGGAGCACGCGGTCGACGTTCAGGGCGGCGAGGGCGACCGCGGTGACGGCGACGAGGAAGGCGGACGCGAGGATCCGGGCGCTCGTGGTCGGCAGGCCGGAGACGAAGAGCGAGCCGGCGACCGCCCAGCAGGCCATCGCGACCAGGCCCATGAGGTGGCTGGCGACGACCGAGCCGAGGGCGTTGCCGTAACCGAGCGCCCGTCCCACCTCGACGGTGCGGACGGCGTCGCCGCCGACACCGGTGGGAAGCGCCTGCCCGATGAAGGTGGCGCGGAGGAAGACCGAGGCGAGACGGCGCCAGCCCAGCACCGATCGATCGCGGAGGAGCACCACCCACTGGGGGAACGCGGTCGCCTGGGCGATCGCGCCCACGGCCACCGCCGCCACGAGCAGGCCCGGGGTGGCGCTCGAGACCAGCCGGCCGAGGGCGTGGAGGTCGACGCTGCGGAGGATCACCGCGACGCCGGCGACGCTGATGGCGAGCTGACCGCCGAGCTGCAGCGGCCGGGGGATCCGTGGCATGCACCCATGCTGCCCGTGCCCACCTTTCGACTCGGTGACGCGGCGGAGGGTTCACCGCTCCTCGTCGCCTCGGTGCTGCAACGCCTCGGCGACGGCGTTCTCGCCGACCCGGTCGTCGCCGGCGAGATCGGCGATGGTCCGGGCGACGCGGAGGACGCGGTGGAAGCCGCGGGCGCTGAGCGCGAGGCGCTCGCCGGCGGCGGAGAGGAGCCGGGTCGCGCCGCGGGTCGGCCGGCAGGTGGCGAGGAGGCGGCGGGGGTCGAGCAGGGCGTTGAGCCCCACCTCCCCCATCTCGGCGCGGCGGGCGGTCTGGCGTGCCCGGGCCGCCTCGACCCGAGCGCGGACCCGCGCGGAGGGCTCCTCCGCCGAGGGCTCGAAGAGCCGCCCGCAGCTCTGGCGGGGGACGCGCGCGACCAGGTCGATGCGGTCGCGCACCGGCCCGCTCAGCCGCGCCCGGTAGGCGACGAGCGAGCGTGGCTCGCAGGAGCAGAGCCGGGCGGTGTCGCCGAAGTGGCCGCACGGACAGGGATTGGCGGCGGCGACGAGGGAGATGGACGCCGGGAGGACCACCGACCCGCGCACCCGGGTCACGGTGATGGTGCGCTCCTCGAGGGGCTGGCGCAGCGCCTCCAGGTGGGAGCGGGAGAACTCGCACATCTCGTCCAGGAACAGGACTCCGCGATGCGCCAGGGAGATCTCGCCGGGCTGGGCGAGCCCGGCGCCGCCGCCGACCAGGCCGGCGCGGGAGATCGAGTGGTGGGGCGCGCGGAAGGGCGGGCGCAGCGACGCGGCCGGGCGCTCGCGGAGCGCGCCGCGCAGCGAGTACACCGCGGCCACCTCGAGGCTCTCCTCCACGCCGAGGTCGGGGAGCAGCGGGGCGACCGCCCGGGCGAGCATGGTCTTGCCCGACCCCGGGGGGCCGACCATCAGCAGGTTGTGGCCGCCGGCGGCGGCGATCTCCAGGGCCCGCTTGGCGGTCGGCTGGCCGCGGATGTCGGTGAGGTCGACGCCGGTGGGCGGCTCGGGCGGAGGCGGGGCGGAGCTCTGCGGCGGCAACGGCGCGGTGCCCTCGAGGTGCTCGACGCAGGCGCGCAGCGTCGCCGGTGCCACCACCTCGACCCCGTCGACCAGGCATGCCTCGGGCGCGTTGCCGGGGGCGACCACCAGCCGGCGGACGCCGGCCGCGCGCAGGCAGCGGGCCATCGGCAGCACCCCGGCGACCGGCCGCAGCCCGCCGTCGAGGGCGAGCTCGCCGAGCAGCGCCGTGCCCCGCAGGTCGAGGGCGAGGCCGCCGCAGCGCAGCACCGCGACGGCAATCGCCAGGTCGAAGCCGGTGCCCTCCTTGGGGAGCTCTGCCGGGGCGAGGTTGACGGTCAGCTTGCGCGGGGGGAACGCGTACCCCGAGTTGGTGACCGCCGCGCGCACCCTCACCCGGGCCTCCTGGATGGCGCGGTCGGTGAGCCCCACCACGGTGAAGCCGGGCAGCCCGTTGCTCTGGTCGGCCTCGACGGTGACGGGGACGCCCGCAACCCCGCGGACGGCGCAGCATGTTGCGCTCGCAGTCATACATCACAGTGTACTATGCACGGATGTGGTGCTGGGTGCGCGGGCCGGCGGCGGTAAGAAATCACGGAGATCCGTGATGTTGCGTCTGAGGAGTCTGCCTACCCTGCTCCTCGGGGACCCGCGGCCGGGCCCGGGGTCGCCTGAGGAGGACGCTCATGGCTCCGCCGCTGGCCGGGGTGGGACGGTGTGCGCACTGTGGTGCGGAGAGCCGCGGCAGGGACACCACCGGCGTGTGGTACTGCACCGCGGAGCACCTGCTGCTGATCCGGCTGGGGGTGCCGCCCCAGACCCCGGCGGGCGCCGGCGCGGCCCCGGCCGCGGCCACGCCACCCCCGCCGCGGGCCGCCGTACCGCCGCAGCCCTCTCGCTACGCGGACCTCCGGGCCAGCCTCGCCCAGCAGGCGATCTGCGAGCGCCACGCAGCCGTCCTGCGCGCGGCGGCCCGCCGGGTGCGCCTGCTCCGCGGCCACCTCGAGGCGGGGCTCGACCTGCTCGCCGGCGATCGCCGGGAGGAGCGGGTGGTCCGCTCCGTGCTCGTCCACCCCGAGGTGCGTGACGCCCTCGCCGAGCTGCTCCTGAGCCTCGGCGGGCCGCCCCCGCCGGCCGAGCGGCCGGAGACGGAGCCGCACTCCGCCTCCGAGCAGGCGCTGCGCGCCCTCGACCTGGTCCGCGGCCTCGAGGAGGCGCTCGTCGCGGCCGGGGGAGGCCGCCGCGACGCCCAGGCGCCGGCGCGGCGCGCCGCGGTCGAGCTGTTGGGCTACGTGGACTCCGAGGTGCGCCGCGGGCCGGAGGCGGCGTAGCCGGGGCGGAGGTCGGCGAGCATCTGCCGGGCGGCCGCCGTCACCGCGTCGACGGCGGTCTCGAACGGCTCGCGGTTGGCGGCGGACGGAGCCCGGTAGCCGCTCACCTTGCGCACGAACTGGAGCGCGGCGGCGTGCACGTCGTCGGCACTGGCGGGGGGCTCGAGCCCGCGCAGCGTCTTGATGCTGCGGCACATACACGGTCCTCGAAGACGGGCCTGCGGTCCCCCCATGATGCCCGCGCACCCTGCTCACCGTCGAAGCACTAGAGTGGCGCGATGCGCGTCGCCCTGCCGGTGGCGGTCACGGTCCTCGGCCTGCTGGGCGCCGCCTGCGGAGGCGACGCCTCCACCTCCCGGGCCACCTCCACGCCCGGCGCGACCTCGACGCAGGGCACCGGCTCGACCTCGAGCTCCTCGCGCAGCACCACGGTGAGCGTGTCCTTCGGCACGCCGCTGCCGAGCACTGCGCCGCCGCGCAGCACCACCCCGACGCCGCGGACACCGGTGGCGACGGTCGCCGCCCACACCGCGGTGCCGGCGCCGCCGCCCGGCCCCTGCACCCCCGCCGAACTCGGGATCAGCACCACCACGGACGCCGCCCGGTACACCACCGGCCAGACCGTGCAGGTGCGCGTGGTGGTGAGCAACGTCAGCGCCGCCGCCTGCGTCTTCGACGCCCCCGGCGACTTCGACATCGAGGGCGATCCCAGCGGGCCCGCCGTCTACGCGGTCCACCTCGCCTGCCCGTCGGACGGCTGCAAGCCGCTCTCGCCCGGCCAGATGACGACCTATCCGATCCGCTGGAACCAGGTCGCCAACCAGGGGCCGGGTGTCGGCAACCAGGTCCCCCCGGGCGGCTATCACGCCCGGGCCGTCTTCCCAGGCTATCCGCCGGCGGCCTCGGCCCCCTTCAGCATCGGCCCCTAACCCTCGTCGCCGACAGCGCCGGCGAAGTGCTCGCAGCGGGTGACCTGGAGCCGGTCGTCGAGGATGAGACCGAGCACGTCGATGCGACACGCCTGGTGCTGCCGCTTCGTGGCCAGGCGGTAGGTCTCCATCAGGGCGCGCAGCTTCTGCCGCTTGCGGGAGTCGACCGCCTCCTCGGGCAGCCCGAAGCCGATCCCGCGGCGCGCCTTGACCTCGAGGACCACCAGGGTCTCGCCGTCCTCGGCGACGATGTCGATCTGTCCGGTGCGCGCCCGCCAGTCACGGGCGAGCACCGTCCAGCCCTGCTCGCGCACCCAGCCCAGCGCGGCCGTCTCGCCCGCCTGCCCGACCCGGTCCTTGAGCGGACGGGCCGGCGGCAGCGCGGCGGGCGCGGGACGCTCGCGCCTACTCGTCGGCGTCGTCCGGAACCCCGGCGGCGACCTCCTCGAGCTCCGGCTCCTCGGTGACCTGCGGCGGCGGTGCGACGAACTCCGGCGCCGCCGCGGCCGCCGCGGCCGCGGCGGCGGCTCGGCTCGCGTTGTTGCCGCCGATGGGCTCGCGGCGCTCGCGGATGCGGGCGCGCTTGCCGACCTTCTCGCGCAGGTAGAAGAGCTTCGCCCGGCGCACGTCGCCGTGACGGAGGACCTCGATGCGATCGAGACGCGGCGAGTGGAGCAGGAAGCGACGCTCGACGCCGACCCCGTGGGAGATGCGCCGGACGGTGAAGCTGGTGCGGGCGCCGACGGTCCCGTTGACGGCGATGACCACGCCCTCGAAGACCTGGATGCGCTCTCGGGTGCCCTCGACCACCTTGACGTGGACGCGGACGGTGTCGCCGCTGCGGAGCTGCGGCATCTCGGGCTTCTCCTGCTCGCGCTCGAGCAGGTCGATCACATTCATCGCGGTCCTCCAGCAGGGGATGTGAGCGGTCCGGCCTGCGCCGGGACCGGGGGATGCAGCTCGGATCGGGGTCGCAGCCGCCGGCGGCTCGCGGCGGCCTGCTCGTGCCGCCACGTCTCGATGGCGGCGTGATGGCCGCTGCGCAGCACCTCGGGCACCTCGCGACCCTCGAAGACCGCGGGTCGAGTGTAGAGGGGAGGCTCGAAGTCGGAGTCGCCGGCGGAGAAGGTCTCCCCCCGGAGCGACTCCGGCGAGCCGACGGTCCCGGGCAGCAGCCGGGCCACCGCCTCGATCACCACCATGGCGGCGACCTCGCCGCCGCTGAGCACGAAGTCGCCGGCCGAGAGCTCCTCGCCGATCTCCTCGCGGGCGCGCTCGTCGACGCCCTGGTAGCGACCGCAGACCAGCAGCAGGTGGGGCACGGCGGCGAGCTCGCGCACCACCTCCTGGGTCAGCCGTCTGCCCTGCGGGGAGAGCAGGATGGTCCGGACCTCCGGATCCTCGTCGCGGAGGGCGCGCACCGCGCGGACCAGCGGCTCCGGTTTGAGCACCATCCCCGGGCCGCCGCCGAAGGGGATGTCGTCGACCTGGCGGTGGCGGTCCTCGGTGTGGTCGCGGAGGTCGTGGGCGCGCAGCTCCAGGCTCCCGCACTCGAGCGCGCGGCCGACGACGCCGATCCCGAGCGGCCCGGGAAAGACGCCCGGGAAGATGGTGAGAACGTCGACGCGCACCTCAGTCCTCCTCCCACGGGTGCACCACCACGACCCCGCCGGCGAGGTCGACGCGCTCGACGAAGGCGCGCACCAGCGGCAGCCGGCGCACCCTGGCGCCGTCGCGGACCACCAGCACCTCGTGGGCGGTGCAGTCCTCGACGTCCTCGACGACACCGAGCGGCTCGCCGCCGTGGCCGACCGCCCGAAGCCCGACCAGCTGGTGCACGAACCACTCGTCGGCGCCGAGCGCGCGCGACTGTGCGGGCTCGACACAGAGGTAGGCGTCGCGCAGCGACTCCGCCGCGTCGCGGGTGCCGACACCCTCCAGGCTGAGCAGCAGGTCGCCGTCCGCGGTGGGCCGGGCGCCGCGCACCACCACGGTGCGGTCGCCGCCCTCGACGTGGAGGAGCAGCCCGCCGGTGAACCGCGCGGCATCGCCGCCGAGCGGCTCCACGCGCAGCTCGCCGCGCACCCCATGGGGGCGGCGGACGTGAGCGGCGCGGAGCAGCGGCGGAGTGGCGTCGGCGGGCGCGGTCATGAGCAGCATCGAGGTCAGGCGACGTCGACCTGGACGCGCTGGCGGTGGCGCAGACCGGCGGCGCGGACCACGGCGCGGATGGCGTCGATGTTGCGGCCGCCCTTGCCGATCAGCTTGCCCATGTCATCGGGGCCGACCTTGATCTCCACCACCGTCTGGCGGCCACCGGGACGCACCCGGATGGCCACGGCGTCCTTGTCGGTGACGATGTTGGTCGCGATGAAGCGGGCGAGGTCGCCGTAGTCGGTCACGCCTCGTCCTCCGCGATGGCCGGCTCAGCCTCGGCGGGCTCCTCGGCGGCCTCGGGCTCGGCGACAGCGGTGGCGGCGGGCGCCGCGGCGGCGGGGGCGGGTGCGGCCGCAGGCGCAGCTGCCGGCGCCGCCGGACGCGGGGCACGCTGCAGCACCCCCTGCTGCTCGAGCAGCTTGCGGGCGATGTCGCTGGGACGCGCACCCTTGCTCATCCAGTCGCGCACCCGGTCGGCGTCGATCGACACCTTCGCCGGCCTGGCGATGGGATCGTAGGTGCCGACCTCCTCGATGAAGCGACCGTCGCGCGGGCTGCGCGAATCGGCGACGACCAGCCGGTAGAACGGACGCTTCTTGGCGCCCATGCGCTTAAGCCGGATCTTGACCAAAACTACACGACTCCTTTCAGAGACCCAGTTGACCTGGGTCGATTCCCTTCAGGTTCTTGAGCATGCGCATCTTGCCACGCGCACCCTTGGTGCCCTTGCCGCCGCCGAGCTGCTTCATGACCGCCTGCATCTGGTCGAATCCCTTGAGCAGGCGGCTGACCTCGGCGATCCCGGTGCCGCTTCCCAGGGCGATGCGCTTGCGCCGCGAGCCCTTGACGATCTCGGGGCGACGCCGCTCCTCGGCGGTCATGGAGAGCACGATCGCCTCCATGTGGGAGAGGTCGCGCTCGGTGGGCATGGCCCCCGCCGCCTGCTGCACCAGCTTGCGACCGCCGGGGAGCATCCCGAGGATGCTCTCCATCGAGCCCATCTTCCGCATCTGGCGCATCTGCTCGAGGAAGTCGTCCATGGTGAGGCGCCCGGCGAAGAGACGCTCCTCCATCGCCGCGGCCTGCTTCTCGTCGACGTGCTGCTGGGCCCGCTCGATGAGGGTGAGCACGTCGCCCATGCCGAGGATGCGCGAGGCCATGCGCTCGGGATGGAACGGTTCGAGGTCGGCCGGCTTCTCACCGACGCCGGTGTAGATGATCGGCACCCCGATGGTCTCGCGCATCGAGAGCGCCGCGCCGCCGCGGGCGTCGCCGTCGAGCTTGGTCATGATCACGCCGTCGACGCCCACCTGCTCGGCGAACGCCTTGCCGACGTTGACCGCCTCCTGGCCGGTCATCGAGTCGACCACCAGCAGCGCGTCGTGGACCTGGACGCGCCTGCGGATCTCCTTGAGCTCGTCGAGCATCCGCTGGTCGATCTGGAGCCGCCCCGCGGTGTCGAGGATGACCACGTCGCAGTTCAGCCGCCGCGCCTCCTCGACGCCGCGCTCACACAGCCTCGGCGGGTCGGCCTTGCCGTCGGGCATGGCCACCGGGATGTTGTTGTCCTTGCCGAGGCGCTCGAGCTGCTGGGCGGCGGCGGGACGGTAGGTGTCGGCCGCGACCAGAAGTGGCCGGTGGCCCTCGCGACGCACCGCCAGCGCGAGCTTCACCGCGGTGGTGGTCTTGCCCGAGCCCTGGAGGCCGAGGAGCATCACCACCGTCGGCGGCTGCGACTGGTAGGTGAGCCGGCGCTGCTCGCCGCCGAGCAGGGCGACGAGCTCGTCGTTGACGATCTTGACGATCTGCTGCCCCGGGCTCAGCGACTCCAGGACCTCCTCGCCCACCGACCGCTCGCGGATGCGATCGACGAAGGCGCGCGCCACCTTGAAGTTGACATCGGCCTCGAGCAGCGCCATGCGCACCTCGCGCAGGCCCGCCTCGACGTCGGCCTTGGTGAGCCGGCCCTTGCCGGTGAAGTTGCGGAAGACCTCACCGAGGCGGTCGGACAGGGAGTCGAACACCTACGCGCCCTCCGTGCAGAGCCGCAGGCGGACCCGGAGGTCGGCCTCGAGGGCGTCGCGACGCGCCAGCTCGGCGGCGTGCCCCAGCCGCTCCTCGTAGTGCTGGAGCTGGGCGAGGGCGCGCCGGACCAGGTCGTACGCCCCGCTCCGGGTGCAGCCGAACGTCTCGGCGAGCTCGGTGTAGGACCAGTCCTCGTCGAGGCGCAGGCGGCAGGCCTCGCGCTGGTGGTCGGTGAGCAGCGGTCCGTACACGTCGAGCAGTCTCTGGAGGTGACCCACCTCGGCGGCGACCGCCGCAAGGGGATCGAGGGGTGTCAAGGGCAAAGCCTGGACATCCTAGCAGCGACCCGGCTGGAGGCGGCGGGTCGAGCCGTGCCCCGGTATCATCGCGGCCCGAGATGACCAGCAACGGCGGGCCGATGATCATGCCGCCGTCGGGGGAGCCCGTCGCGGAGCGCTGCCTCGCCTGCGAGCGCGGCCGCTGCGCCAAGTGCTGGCACCGCTGGAGCGACTACACCACCGGCAACCACTGGGTGTGCGACTGCCCCCACGAGCCGGCCGAGCCGCCCGCCGAGGAGCCCGAGCACCCCTCCTGACCAAGCGGTCAGCTGTGCACCTGGAGGACGCCCGCGAAGAGGGCGTCGAGGTAGGCGCGGGGGTCGAAGACGTTGAGGTCGTCGATCCCCTCCCCCATCCCCACCAGCTTCACCGGGATGCCCAGCTCGGACTCGATGGTGAGCAGGGTGCCGCCGCGCGCGGTGCCGTCGAGCTTGGTGAGCACCAGCCCGGTCACCCCCAGCGCGTCGTGGAAGGCGCGCGCCTGGGTGATGGCGTTCATCCCCGTCGGCGCCTCGAGCACCAGCAGCACCTCGTGGGGGCCGTCCGGCACCAGCCGCTGCACCACCCGCTGGATCTTGCGCAGCTCCTCCATCAGCGGCGACTTGGTGTGCAGCCGGCAGGCGGTGTCGACGAGCACCGCCTGGACCCCGCGGGCGATGCCCGCCTGGATGGCGTCGTAGACCACCGCCCCGGGATCGGCCCCGTGCTGGTGGGCGACCATCGGGGCGTGGGCCCGGTCCGCCCAGACGCGCAGCTGCTCGATCGCGGCGGCGCGATAGGTGTCGGCGGCGGCCACGAGCGCCGAGCCCCCGTCGTTGCGCAGCCGGTGGGCGAGCTTGCCGACGGTGGTGGTCTTGCCATTGCCGTTGACGCCGATGACCAGCACCACGCTGGGGTGGCCGTCGAGCCGCAGCTCGCGGTCGCGCTCCTCGAGGACGGAGACCATCTCCTCCTTGAGCACCATCAGCGCCGCCTCGGCGTCGGGGATGCGCTCCTCGAGCACCCGGCGGCGCAGCGTCTCGATCACCGGCTCGGCGATCTTCATGCCCACGTCGGCGGCGACCAGCACCTCGAGGAGGTCGTCATAGAAGCTGTCGTCGAGGTCGCGGCGGAGCAGGACGATGTCCTGGACCTGCTCGGCGAACTGCTCCGACGCCTTGTCCATGCGGCGCGACATGCGCCGCCACCAGGCGACCCGCTTCTCTCCCTGCTCCTCGCCGGCCACCGTCAGCCCACCGCCGCCGCCACCGTGTCGGGCGACCGTGGCTCCGGCTGGGGCACGGTGCGCCCCCCCTCGAGGCGCACGCTGAGCAGCCGGCTGGTGCCGTCGTGGTTGGAGGTGACGCCGTAGAGGACGTCGGCTGCGGCCATGGTCGCCTGATTGTGGGTGACGACGAGGAACTGCTGGGTGGCGGCGAGCCGGCGGAGCAGCCGGGTGAACCGGACGACGTTGGGATCGTCGAGGGGGGCGTCGACCTCGTCGAAGACGCAGAAGGGACTGGGATTCACCTGCTGCACCGCGAGGATCAGGGCCAGCGCGGTGAGCGCCCGCTCGCCGCCGCTGAGCAGGCGCAGCGCCTGGAGGCGCTTGCCGGGCGGCTGGGCGAGGATCTCGATCCCCTCCGGCTCGTGTCGCGCCGGCGCGCCCTCCTCGTCGCCCTCGGCGGGCGAGGGGGGCGCCTGGAAGCGCAGTGTCGCCCGCCCCCCGGGGAAGAGCTCTGCGAAGAGCAGGTGGAAGTGGTACGCGACCGCGCCGAACACGGCCTCGAAGCGGCGCTCGATCTCGTCGGAGAGCACCGCGGCGAGCGCGCGCAGGTCGCGGCAGGCGGAGGCGAGGTCGTGATGGTCGGCGCGCAGCCGCTCGAGGCGGGCGAGCAGGGTGGCGTGCTGCTCGGGGGCGAGCGCATTCACCGGGCCCAGGGCGGCGACCCGCCGCTCCAGGCGGGTGATCTCGCGCTCGGCGCGCTCCGCGGCGTCGGCCTCGGGCTCGGGACCCTCGTCGCGCTCGTCGTCGCGCACCGCGTCGGCGAGCTCGGCGATGCGGGCCTCGCAGGCGGCGAGCTCGGCGCCCGCGGCGGCGTGCTCGTCGGCTGCCCGGGCGGCGAGCACGGCGACGTCGGCGCGCTCGGCGGCGAGCGCGGAGACCGCCGCCTCGGCCTCGGCGACCGGTGCGGAGAGCAGCTCGACCTCGCCGAGCCGGGTGGAGAGGAGCGCCGCGACCCGCTCCCGCCGGACCGCCGCCTCGTGCCGGCGGGCGAGCCCCGCGAGCGCCTGTCCCTCGGCGACCAGCCGGCGCAGCGCCGCCGCGTCGGCCCGGGCCCGCGCGGTCGCCAGGGCCTGCCGCGCCGTGCCCGCCCGTGCCCGCAGCTCGCGTGCCCTGGGCTCTGCCCGGGCGAGCTCGAGCTCGCCGGCGCGCAGCTCGACGGCGGCCTCCTCGGCGCGCGCCCGCTCGGCCGCGGCGCGGCCGCGCACCCGCTCCAGCGCCTCGGTCGCGGCCGCCAACGCGGCGGCGGCATCCTCCTCCTCGCCCGCGGCGGTCTCGGCGGCATCGCGGGCGGCGGCGCAGCCGGCGAGCCGGGTGGCGCCCTCGCCGTCGAGCGCGGCCGCCCGGTCGGTCTCGGCACGGGCGGCGGCGCGGGTGGTCGCGGCCCCGGCCGAGGCCTCCGCGGCCGCGGCCCGGGCAGCGTCGAGCTCGCCGGCGCGGGCGGCCACCTCGGCCTCGAGCGCCCCCAGCCGCCGGCCGGCGGCCTCGGCGCAGGTCCCGGCCGCCGCCTCGGTTGCGGCCGCGACGGCGGCCTCCTCCGCCGCCCGGCGCTCGGCGGCGGCGAGCGCCATGGTGGTGCCGGGACGGCCCCCGCCCCGCACCCCGGCCGGCCCGACGACGCTGCCGTCGGGGAGCACGCACCGCCGGGCCCCGGCGGCGAGGGCGGCGCCGGCATGGGCCGGGTCGGCGACGAGCAGGACCCCCTCGAGGCAGTGGGCGAGCGCGCCCGCCGCGTCGGGCGCCACCTCGACGGCGTCGAGGGCGCGCCGCGCGCCGGCCGGCGGGGCGGCCGGCGGGGCGGGGGACAGCCCGGCGGCGAGCACCTCCTCGCGC
>DATARS010000165.1:0-9917 GCA_036269455.1 Candidatus Dormiibacterota bacterium
CCCGGGTGAGGTACGGTGATCTTGGAAAGGGACGCAAATGGCCGAGAATGCGGCGGGTCGGATATTTCGAGTTCTGTTCGTGTGCACCGGAAACATCTGCAGATCGCCGTTTGCGCAGGTTCTGACCAGGTACCTGCTCGATGTGCACCTGCCCGCCGCGGCGGCACGGTTCGAGATCGCCAGCGCCGGGGTCGGTGCGGTGGTCGGATCGCCGATGCATCCGGCCAGTCGGGCGGCCCTGGAACCGTGGGGGTTGGCGGGGGCGGCTGCGGAGGACTTCTGGGCCAGCCGACGGGACGGGCGGAGGCGTCGACGAAGGGGTCGAGCAGATGGGGGATGGGGGCGTCGGGGAGGCGGACGAGCTCGCGGGCGACCGCCTCGGCGCTGGCGCGGTGGCCCCCGCCGGTGTCGGCGAGGAGGAGCAGGACGGTGCGCGGCGGGCCCGCCGGAGAGGGGGAGGGAACGGTGACGATCGAGGCGACGGCGGTGGAGGCGTCGGGCATGTGCGATACCCTACCTCCGAGGCACATGACCTTCGAGAGCAGGCGTCCCGACGGACCGAGCAGCGCCCGCCGGGCAATTGCGTTTCTCTCCGTGCACGCGTCCCCGGTGGGGCAGCTGGGCGAGGGCGAGAACGGCGGCATGAACCTCACCATCCGGCAGCTCTGCGCCGGCCTCAGCGCGCGCGGGATTCCCACCGACGTCTTCGTCCGCCGCGACGACCCCGACGCTCCGGCCGAGGAGCTGCTCGCGCCCGGCAGCCGCCTGGTCCGCCTCGACGCCGGGCCGGCCGAGCCGGTGCCGAAGGCGCAGCTCGTCAACGAGCTGCCCTTCTTCACCCGCGCCCTGCTCGAGCACGTGGACTCCGAGCGCCGCGTCTACCGGCTGATCCACTCGCACTACTGGCTGAGCGGATGGGTGGCGCGGCGCATCGCCCAGCGCTGGTCGGTGCCCTGGGTGCACTCGTTCCACACCCTGGCGCGGATGAAGGCCGAGGCGGGGCTGCCCGCCGAGCCCGCCCGTGGCGAGGCCGAGGAGGTGATCGCCCGCGCCGCCGACCGGCTGGTGGCGATGAGCCCCGCCGAGGAGCGCGCCCTCGTCGACCTGTACGGGGTCGACCCCGACACCATCTGCGTCGTCCCCCCGGGGGTGGACATGGAGCGCTACACGCCCCGGCCAGCCGGTCGGGTCCGCCGCCGGCTCGGCCTGCTCGACCGGCGGGTGGTCGTCTACGCGGGCCGGCTGGAGCGACTCAAGGGCGCCGACCTCTTCCTCGAGGCGGTGGCCGAGCTGCTCGGGCGCCCGGGGTACGACGACGTCACCGCGCTGGTCTGCGGCGGCGACAGCGGCGACGGCCGCACCCAGGCGAGCCACCAGGGCGGCGAGCGCGGCCGGCTCGAGGAGCTGGCCCGCGACCGCGGGCTCGAGGACCGGGTCCGCTTCCTCGGCGCGGTGCCGCCTGACCAGCTCGCCGAGCTCTACGCCCTCGCCGACGTCTGCGTGGTGCCCTCGCACACCGAGTCCTTCGGGCTGGTGGCGCTCGAGGCCCAGGCCTCGGGCACCCCGGTGGTCGCCACTGCCGTCGGCGGCCTGGTCGACGTGGTCGAGGACGGGGTGACCGGGTTCCTCCTCCAGGGCAGCGACCCCTCCGCCTTCGCCGGGCGCATCGGCGAGCTGATCAGCGACGCGTCGCTCCGCGAGAGCATGGGCGTGGCCGCCCGGGAGCGCGCCGCCCGCTACACCTGGGACCGCGCCGTGGAGCGGCTGATCGCCCTCTACGACTGCGTCGAGGATCCCGAGGCCGACCTGCCTCTCGAGAGCTGCGGCTGCCTGTGAGCGGGCTGCGGCGGGCGGGTGCGCCGCCCCTGCGCACGGTGTTCCTCGACCTCGGCGACACCCTGATGTACGTCCATCCCGACGTCCCCACGGTGTACCTGGAGACCTGCCGCGAGCTCGGGCTCGACGTGGAGCCGCCGGCGGTCTCCGAGGCCCTCCACGCGGGCGAGCGCCACTACCGCGAGGCGCTGCGCGCCGGCAGGTCGTTCGAGTCCTCGATGAGCGACGCCCGGGCGTTCTGGGAGGAGTACAACGCGCTCATCCTCCGCGAGCTCGGCGCCGCGGGCGACACCTCCGCGATGGCGCGGACGCTCTCCGAGCGCTTCTGGGCGCCGCCGTCCTGGCGGGTCTTCGACGAGGTCCACGAGGTGCTCGGCGGGCTCCGCGCCGCCGGCCTGCACCTCGCGGTGATCTCCAACTTCACCGACGCCCTGGTGGCCGTCTGCCGCACCCACGAGCTCGACGGCTACTTCGACTGCGTGCTGGCGTCGACCGTCACCGGCTCGCAGAAGCCCGACGTCAGCATCTTCCGTGAGGCGCTGCGGCGCACCGGCTCGGACCCCGAGACCAGCATCCACGTGGGCGACAACTACATCGCCGACGTGCTCGGCGCCCGCGCCGCCGGGATCGACGGGGTGCTCGTCGACCGCAGCCGCGCCGGGCTGCGGGGGATGTTCGACTTCGCGCTGCGCGACGGGGTCGGCGGCAGCGGCACGGCGGTGCTCGACTGCCCGGTGATCTCCGACCTCCGCGAGCTGCTGACCCTGGTCGAGCCGGCTACCCCGCGAAACTGACGGCGAGGGCCTCCAGGCCGCCGGGTCCGAAGCTGGTCAGCGGGGCCGGGTTGCTCCCGTCGGCGTTCTCGATGTACGCCTGGGCGGTGCTGGCGGCGTCGGCGAGGAGGAAGGCGATCTCGCCTCCGGAGATGGCGGTGGCGACGGTGTCGAGGTCGGAGGCCGCTGGCCCGGTGGCGAGGTGGGTGACGTCGCCGCCGCTGATCCCGATGCGCGCCAGCCCCGGGGTGTCGCCGGGGGCGCGGTCGACGGCGAGCAGGCTGCTGCCGTCGGGGGCGTAGGCCACCGGGGTCAGGCCCGGGCCGAGCCGCCGCGGGGAGGGATCGCCGCCGCGGAGGCGGAGCAGCCATCCGCCCTCCGCCAGCCTGCCGCCCGGCGAGTGGAGCGCGAGCTCACCGCCGTCGTGGTCGAGCGCGGGGTTGGTGGCCTCACCCGGGACCCCGGGGACCGGGTAGCGGACGCCCAGCGCGGGATCGGCGAGGTCGACGTGGAGCCGGGCGTCGGGGGCGCGGACGGGCAGGGCGAGCACGCTGCCGTCGCCGCTCCACACCGGCGGACCGGCGAGCGGATCGCCGGCGGGGAGGACGCGGTCGACGTCGACCAGCGGCTCGAAGACGTGGACGTCCTGGGCGGTCCCGTAGGCGAGCAGCCGCCCGTCCGGCGACCAGGAGGGATGGCTGGCGCCGCGGCGGACGTCGGTGTCGAGCCCGGTGGCGAGGTCGACGAGGTGGAGGTCCGGGGGCGCGTCGGCGACCGTCTCGTCGTGCTCGATGACCGCGAGGCGGCGGCCGTCGGGGGAGGAGGACGCCTCGAGGTAGGCGGTCTCCAGTCCGCCGCGAGGGACCGCCCCGCAGGCCGCCTGGGCGCAGCGCGGCGCCTGGAGCACGGTGGTCGCGGGGGCGGGTTCGCCGTCGGCGAGCGCGCCCAGCCCGGTGAGGAGCAGCAGCGAGGCGGCCTCGCCCCGGCGCCCGGCGAGCACCAGCGCGTGCTCGGCGCGGCCCAGGCCTCCGGTGCGGAAGCGGACCGACGCCTCGCGCTGGAGCGGCTGCAGGTGCTCGTCCCGCGCCCCGGCGCCGACGGTCACGGTGTAGGTGGTCAGGGGATCGAGCAGCCGCCCCGGGAGGACCAGGAAGCGGCCGTGGTCACGCCGGTTGGCGACCACACGGGTGCCCGCCACCGCCGGGGAGAGGTGGATGGCGGCTGCGGTGGCCCGGCCGTCCATGAGGTCGTTGAACGAGATCACCACCGGGCTGTCCACGGGGACGTCGGTGGCGCCGTCGGAGGGGCTGCCGGCGAGCAGCTGCGGCGCCGGGGCGGAGGTGACGTCCCAGTGGTGGTCGAGGGAGTTCTCCGAGCCGCCGGTGTCGCGGACCCCGGGCTCGATGCGGAAGGTGTACTTCGTCGAGGGCCGGAAGATGGCCCCGGGGTGCTCGAGCACGAGGGTGGCCGAGGCGGGGAGCCAGGTGACCCGGCAGGGGGCCCCGCGGAGCGCCGAGAAGGCCCGCTCGAGGTCGCACCCGGCGAGCGGCGGGTCGACCTTGAAGCGGCTCGCCACCGAGGCGTGGTCGACGGCGTGGTCGAACACCACCCGGATGGGCGCGTCCGCGGTGACACTCGTCGAGCCCCGGGCGGGGCTCAGCGCGATGATCTGCGGCGGCGCGCCGGCGCAGCCGGGCAGCACCAGGGCCGCCAGGGTGGCCAGGGACGCGAGTGCGGCGGAGCGCCGCCGCAGCCGGGAGGGCCTCAGAGAGGCTTGCGCAGCGCCGAGTCGACGTCGATGCCCGGAGGCGATCCCGCCCCCGCCTTGACCTCGATGCGCGCCGGCCGCTCCGCCGCGAGGCGGTTCACCGCCACCGGCGACTCCTGGAGGTCGCGCTGCGAGTGGGTGTAGGCACCGTGGAGCGCGCCCTTGCGGAGCAGGATCACGCCGGTCTCGGTGCCGCCGGCCACCACCACGGAGCCGTCGACCTTCTCCTCGGAGAGGTACTCGAGGAGCTGCTCGAAGTTGACGAAGCGCCCGAGCAGCCCGGTGAAGAGCGGCCGGGCGGTGAGCAGCTGGGCGAGCGCGACCACGGTCTCGCCGCTGAGCTCGATGACGTCGAGCAGGCCCTCGCCGCGCTCCATGCGGCGGCGCAGCTGCTGGAAGGCGGTCTCCGCCTGGGTCAGCGTGCCGTCGCTGAAGAGCGCCTCGAGCACGTGACCGTCGTGGAGCAGGAGGACGCCGCTGAAGCCCGGCCCCTCGAGGCGGACGTAGCCGGTGAGCTTGTCGGTGTCGAGGGTGCGCAGCAGCTTGGGGAAGTCGACGAAGGCGCTCTTGAGGCCCTCGTAGATCGGCTTGCCGGCGGGCAGCGGATAGAGCTCGCCGAGCGGCGTGGCGTTGGGATTCCCGAAGACGGGCTGCGGCTCGGCGATGCCCGGCGCAGAGACGCCGATGGTGGGGATTGCGGTCTCGGTCACCATGGTGTCTCCCGTCTTCTTCGCCGGCGGTGCGGATCCCCAGGAGGTGGCCGTCGCGGTCACCGGAACCGCCGGCTCGGCCACCGCCGTGGCGGCAACCCCCACCGAGCGGCTGTCGGCGACGCCGCCGACGGCCTGGACCTCGAGGGGACGGCTGCTGCCGTTGCTGGGGGCCGCGACCGGCTGCCGTCGCTCCGCCTCGGCGAGCAGCTCGGTGGTGGCGGACTTGATCGTCTCCTCCGCGGGGAGCTTGGCGCGGGGGTCGAAGGTGAACTGCCCGTCTTTCCACGAGAGGGCGGCGATCACCGCCTCCTCTCCCTGGCCGAGATCGCCGGCCGCGTGGAAGAGGTGGCCGAAGAGAAAGTAGAGCGAGCAGCTGGCATCGCCGGATGCCACGGAGAGCGTGCCGGTGGCACGCTCCGACTGCATGGCCTCGAGCAACGAGGCGAGACTGTTCTGAGCGAGCGAGCCCTGCGTCTGCACCCGGGTCTCCTCCTAGCTAGCATGCTGGTCGGGCGGCACTCCGAGGGCTCCGCGCGGCTCAGCCGACCGCGTCGCACCGCGGGCATAGGTCCGGCGACCTGACCTGTGGCAGTGGGCGGCCTATAGTAGCAACGATTCGCGCGCTGACACGCCCACCACCCCTCTCTGTCGTTCCCGCGATCATGCCGTGACCGCTGCCCCGTCCGCTACTGCCATGACGCTCGAACGCCCGCGCGGTCTCGACGCCGCCCCTCCGCCGGCCGACGCCTGGGACCGTGCCCTGGCGGTGTGGCCGCATGCGCACCTGCTTCAGAGTCACGGCTGGGGGGCGGTGCAGGCGTCGGTGGGATGGCGGGTCCACCGCCTCAGGGTCGACGCGGGCGGCGGCCGGACGCTGCCCGTGACCGCCCTCTCCGCGCCGGTGATCCCGGGCGCGCCGCCGCGCCTCTACGTGCCCCGCGGCCCGGCCTGCGCCCCCGGCGACGCCGCGGCCTGGGCGGCGGCGGTCGCGGCCCTCGAGGCGCTCGCGGCCCGGCTGGGTGCGGTGAGCGTCACCGTCGAGCCGAGCGCCGGCGCCGGGGACGCGGCGGAGATCGCCGGCCGGCTGGGCCCGGCCTGGGCCGTGGTCGAGGCGGTCCAGCCGGCCCACACCGCGATCGTCGACCTCTCCGGCGGCGTCGACGCGGTCCTGACCCGGATGCGCCCCAAGGGTCGCTACAACGTCCGCCTCGCCGAGCGCCGCGGGGTGACCGTGGAGACGCCCGAGGACCGCCCCCTGGCCGCCGCCCGGCTGTCCCGGCTCTGCGCCGCGACCGAGCGCCGCCAGGGGATCGTCCTCCCCAGCGCCTCCCACCTCCGCCTGGTGCTCGCCGCGCTCCCCGGCTCGAGCATCCAGCTCGCCAGCGTCGAGGGCGAGGTCGTGTCCGGGGCGCTCACCGTGCCCTTCGCCGGCGAGGCGATCTACCTCTACGGCGGCTCTTCGGCCCAGCACCGCGACCGCCAGCCCTCGGCGCTGGTGCAGTTCGCCTCGATGCGGGCGGCGCTCGACGCCGGATGCAGCCGCTACGACCTCTGGGGCATCCCTCCCGACGCCGATGCCGGTCATCCCTGGCACGGCCTGCGCCAGTTCAAGCTGAACCTCGGCGGCGTCGAGCGGGTCGCCGCCGGGGCCTGGCGGTGGGACCGCCGGCCGCTCGCGGTGCGGGCCCTGGCGGGTGCCGAGGCGGCCCGATTGCGGGCGCGGCGGCTGCGCCGGAGGCTCCAACGTGGCGCCGGGGCGTAGCGTGCCCATAGAATCGCGCCGCCTGACCGGCATGCGGGGACGGATTTGAACGGACAGCGGCGTGTCCTCGTCATCGACGACGAGGCGCTCATTCGCAAGACCGTCCGGCTCGCCTGCGAGTCGGAGGGATACGCGGTCCAGGAGGCCGAGACCGGGACCCAGGGTCTCACCGCCCTGGAGAGCTTTCGGCCGGACATCATCCTGCTCGACCTCATGCTCCCCGACATCAGCGGCTTCGACATCTGCCGCGACATCCGGCGCACCGGCTCGAAGGTTCCGATCCTCATCCTCAGCGCCAAGACCGAGGAGATCGACGTCGTGGTGGGCCTGGAGATCGGTGCCGACGACTACATCGTCAAGCCCTTCCGCCCGCGCGAGCTGCTCGCCCGCATCGCCGCCCACCTGCGCAAGGCCCGCCAGGAGGAGGAGCGCGGCGACGACGGCCGGATGGTCTTCCGCGACCTGGTCATCGACGTCAACGAGCGCCGCGTCTTCCGCGGCGGCGCCGAGGTCGCCCTCACCCACACCGAGTTCGACCTGCTCACCCTGCTCGCCGCCCAGGCCGGAAAGGCGCTCTCCCGGGAGAAGATCCTCAATGCCGTCTGGGGCTACGACCACCCCATCGAGACCCGGGTCATCGACGTCCATATCCGCAACCTGCGGCGGAAGATCGAGGAGAACCCCTCGCAGCCGCTCTACATCCTGGCGGTCCCGGGGGTCGGCTATCGCTTCACGGCGACCAAGCCGTAGGGCTTCGTGCTCACGTTTTGGCGAGCACATGGATAGACTTCGCCTGCACATGTCCACACCGATGCTCCAGCCGCGACAGGGCGAAAGCCGTCCGTCCGCCGCCTCGCCCGCCGGTCCAGGGGTCACGCTCAGCGTGCTCCTGCTCGGCCTGACGGTGATCGGCCTGGTCGCCGGCGGGGTGCTGAGCATCTACGACTGGACCACCCCGGGGGCCGTCCGCCCCCTGTTCCTCAGCGTGCTCGGCATCTCTGTCGCCGCCGTCGCCATCCCGGTGATCACCGCGGCGGGGCGCTGGGCGCGCGCGGGTCGCCGGTAGCGCGTGGCCGAGCGCGCACGCAGGGGCGAAAGGTCGAACGGAGCCGCCAGCGACCGCCCCGAGCCGTTCCCGAGCTATGAGGAGCTGGCGTCCGATCTCCTCGAGGCGCTCGACGAGGCGGGCCTGTCGATCGAGGACGTCCGCCACGAGCTCGAGCCCGGGGCCGGCGAGCGCCGCTTCGACTGCACCGTCCGCCTCCAGCCGGGCGAGCCGCCCTCGCGCTATCACGCCCATCTCAGCTTCGTGTGGGACGCGCTGATGACCTACGTCGCCGCCTACGGCCCGGGCGCCGACTGCGACCTCTACCACGACGAGGAGGAGCAGGAGGACTGCCCCCACCGGCGGCTCCAGCCCCAGCCCTTCGTGGAGATCGAGGCGGAGTTCGTCCTCGGCGACGGCGGCTACGAGCTCCAGGAGCTGGGCGAGGTCGCGGGCTGGCTCGACACCGTGCAGAACCTGCTCGGCAAGGCCTTCCCCGCCGACGACCGCCCCAGCGTCCACGTCGGGCTCGCCGCCCTCGGCGGCTCGGTGCTGGTCGAGAAGCTCACCGCCGAGCACTCCTGGCTCATCGACTTCGACGAGCCCCCCGACTTCACCGCGATGGCGGCGCAGGTCCAGGCGGCGCTCCGCCTCGTCCCCCAGCTGGCCGACCGGCTCCCGATGTAAAGACCCCGGCGCGGCCGGCGAGGAGCCAGCCGTCGGGGTGGCGCAGGCTGGGGTCGAGCTCGGCGAGCAGGGCGCAGAAGAAGGGCCGGTGGCCGAGCTCGGGATGAGGGACGCAGAGCCCCTGCTCGTCGACCCGCACCTCGCCGTGCTCGCCGAGGAGGAGGATGTCGGCGTCGGCGCGGCGCGGGCCCCAGCGGTAGGTGGGTCGCCGGCCGGCGGCGAGCTGGGCGCGGTCGCAGTGGGCGAGCCACTCCGCGGCGGCGAGCGGCGCACCGGCGCGCAGCCGCACCACCTGGTTGTGGAAGTCGGGCTGGCGGCGGACCCCGACCGCACGGGTCAGCAGCTCACGGGACTCCGCCTCGAGCAGCACCCCGTCGCCGCCGAGCCGCTCACGAAGCACCGCGAGCGCCGTCTCACGATGGCCGAGGTTCGCCCCCAGGCTCACCCAGGCCACCGCCGAGCCGGTCACCCCGTCGGGCCGGGCCGGGGCAGGGCGAGGATCTCCTCCGGGGTGCCGCGCAGCACCGCGTCGGCGACCCGCAGCGCGCGGCGGGTCTCGGCGACGTCGTGGACGCGGACGAGGTCGGCGCCGTTCGCCGCGGCGAGGACGCAGAGCGCGAGGCTGCCCTCGAGCCGCCGGTCCGGCGGGGCGCCGCCCAGCAGGGCGCCGATCGTCGACTTGCGAGAGGGGCCGACCAGCAGGGGACGGTCGAGCGAGCGCAGCTCGCCGAGGCGGCGGATCAGCTCGAGGTTGTGCGCCGGTGTCTTGCCGAACCCGAGCCCGGGGTCGACGAGGATGCGCTCGCGCTCGATCCCGGCCGCCTCGGCGAGGGCGAGGCTCTGGCGCAGCCCGGCGCACACGTCCTCGACCACGTCGCCGTACTCGGGCTCCGCCTGGTTGTGCATCAGCACCACCGCCGCGCCGGCCCCGGCGACCACCTCGGCCATCTCCGGGTCGCGGCGCAGCCCCCAGATGTCGTTGACGATCACCGCCCCCGCCTCGAGCGCCGCCCGGGCCACCGCCGCCTTGCGGGTGTCGATGCTCACCGGCACCTCCAGCCGGGCGGCGAGCTCGCGGACCACCGGGAGCACCCGGGCGAGCTCGACCTCGGCGGAGATGCCGTCGCCGCCCGGGCGGGTGCTCTCGCCGCCGACGTCGACGATGTCGGCGCCGGCCGCCGCCAGCTCCAGCCCGCGGGCGACGGCCGCCGCCGGGTCGTCGCCGGTGCCGTCGCCGCTGAAGGAGTCGGGGGTGGCGTTGACGATCCCCATCACCAGGGTGCGCTGGTCGAAGCGGAGCAGGTGCCGGCCCGCCGGCAGCGGCGACGGGCGC
>DATARS010000166.1:0-26799 GCA_036269455.1 Candidatus Dormiibacterota bacterium
GCGACTACGGGCAGGAGTCCATCGAGATCCTGCTCCAGGTGATGGAGAACCAGCGCGACGACATCGTCGTCATCCTCGCCGGCTACCGGGACCGGATGGACACGTTCTTCCAGAGCAACCCTGGGATGAGCTCGCGCATCGCCCACCACATCGACTTCCCCGACTACACCGTCGAGGAGCTGATGGGCATCGCCGCGCTGATCCTCGAGCGGCAGCGCTACTGCTTCAGCGAGGACGGCGAGGGCGCCTTCCGCGAGCTGATGGAGCGGCGGATGCGCCAGCCCCGCTTCGCCAACGCCCGCAGCGTGCGCAACGCCCTCGAGCGCGCCCGGCTGCGTCAGGCGAGCCGGCTGGTCTCGTCCGGCGGCAGCGTCGGCCGCGACGACCTGATGCGCATCGACGGCGAGGACATCCGCAAGAGCCGCCTCTTCGACGACAGCGAGCGCGGCGCCGAGCCCGACGAGGAGCCCACGAATGGCAGCGCGCCGGCGAGCTCGCGGCCGACGACGAGCACGAGGAGGAGGCCGCCCACGGCGAGGTCGAGATCCTCGGGACGGTAGCCCGAGATCGGGTTGTAGTGCGACATCAGCGCGGGGACGGCGCCCGCCACCGCCCCGGCGGCGAGCCCGGCGATGACCAGGCGGCGTCCGACGAGCAGCACCAGGGCGACGAGCAGCAGTGACTGCCCCACCGAGAACCGGTCGGGGCTCACCCTGCCGCTGTAGGCGGCGATCGCGCAGCCGCCCAGACCGGCGAGGAGCGAGGCGAGCAGGTAGGCGGCGAATCGGGTCGCGGTCACGTCGACGCCGCGCAGCTCCGCCGCCTCGGACCTCGAGGCTCCGGCGCGCAGCATTGCGGCGAATCGGGTGTCGCGGAGCACCAGCGCGGTGAGCACGCAGCCCACGAGCACCAGCAGCAGCGCGTAGTAGATCACCACGTCGGCGTCGACCTGGTACTCGCCGAGCCGGATCGGGTGCGTCACCGCCGGGGGGAGGCGGCGGGTCCCGCCGATGGCATGGCTGTGGAAGACGGCAGCGTCGAGCACCGTGGCCACCGCCACGCTGATCACCGCGACCGCGGCGCCGCTGCGCTGGACCGAGCAGAGGGCCGCCACCAGCGTGCCCAGGATCATCGCCAGCGCCAGCGCATAGGTGACCGCGATCACCATCGGCTGGCCCTGGTCGCCGGCGAACCAGGCGGTGGCGTACGCCGCCAGCCCGCTGATCGCCAGCGGCGCGAGGAAGAGCTGACCTCCCCAGCCGTCCACCACCACCACGCCCAGCGCGGGCATCGCCAGGGCGATGCCCAGGGCGGCGGGCTCGAGATACCCGCCCGCCGAGGTCAGCGGCAGCAGCAGCGCCCCCAGCAGGCCGCCGAGCGCCAGGGTCAGCGTCAGCAGCTTGCGGGTGCCGACCGCGGCGATGATCATCACCAGGCCGGCCAGGAAGGTGAGCACCAGGGTGCTCCGGGTGTTCACAACGGGATTTTCACTCGCAGCCCCGACCTGGTGGGGCTGCGCGTCAGCGCAGCAGCTCCAGGGGGAAGGCTGTCAGCGACGGAGGAGCTGATGGCCTGGGGGCATACTTGCCCCCCGACATGCAGCGCGTCAGCGCTGCGAGTCTCGGAATATCAGTGCTGGTCGCCCGGGGAGTTCGCCGAGCTCGCCACGATTCCGACGAACTCGTTGGAGCTGCCGTCCTGGACGCCGCCGACCACGGCGCCGTCGGGGCCGGCGCGGAACAGGCTGACGCTCAGCACCTTGGGCACGTTGAGAGGCTGGTTGCCACCGACCTGCTCGGCGGTGGCGATCTCCCGGTCGTTGACCTGCACCAGGTAGACATGGCCCTGGCTGCGGCTCTGGGAATCGGAGTGGAGCACGGTGAGCGTGGTGCTGCCGCCGGCGAGGTAGAGGGCGCTCGAGCTGCCGTCGCGACGGCTGCCGCCGGTGGAGGAGTAGCTCGCGTTGCTGCGCGACTCGAAGATCACCAGCGTGGCCACCTGGCCGTCGGCCAGCTGGAGGTTGGCGAGGGTGCCGTGCGAGTGCGCCTCCGACGAGGCGTTGTCGGCGCGGTTGTCCATCTGGAAGGTGCCGAGGGCCAGGCTGAGCAGCGGGTTGGAGGGCACCACGAAGGTGCTGCCGCCGTTGTAGCCGTTGGACGGCCCCTGCCCCTCGGAGAGCGACTCGTCGGCGACCTTCAGCTCCTTCGACTCCGAGGCCGAGGAGTTCCTGCCGGCGCTGGCGTTGGTGCAGCTGATGCAGGTGCCGAGCGGGTCGAGGTTGACCCCCTCGCCGGAGCCGAAGCGGGTCTCCTCGGGCGGCGGCTCGCTGCTCCCCTGGCGCGCCTGGGGCTGGGGGTTGAGGCCGGTGGGGTTGTGGGCCAGGACCGAGCGCTCTGCGGCGCCGGCGGCGACCGGGGCGGTGCTCCACGCCGACACCCCGCCGGAGTCGGGGACCGCCTGTGCGACCGGGGCTGCCGCCGGGGGAGGCGGCGCGGTCACCGCCGCTCGAGCATGGACGCCCGAGCCCGCGATGGCGATGGTGAGCAGTGACACCGGGACCGCGAGTGCGACCACACCCCTGGCCATGGTCGGTAGCCCTCCGCCTGTGCGACCGATGAGATGCCGCAACCAGGTTCCGTGGCGAACACCTCAGCGGAGGAATACGTCACACGGGGAGCGGGCTGCACCGAGGATTCTGAGGCATGGGTCAAGTCGGTGTCATGGTCCAGGTTCCGCCATGCCAGATCCAGCCGTCGCCGAGCGCGCCGGCGGGCCCCTGGCCGCCGAAGAGGAGCACGTCTCCGCTGCTCGGATCGGCGGCGAGCGCGGGGAAGGCGCGCGGCGACGGCGAGGCCGCGGGCGACGCCTGCGACCAGGTGGTTCCGTCCCAGGTCCAGGTGTCGGCCTGGGGCTGCCCGCCGGCGACGCCGCCGAAGAGCACCAGACGTCCGCTCGCCGCGTCCCAGGCCATCGCCGCCCCGCTCCGCGCCGGCGGAGAGGCGGCGGGATGGAGCTGCTGCCAGGAGCCGGCCTGCCACGTCCAGGTGTCGCCGAGGTCGGCGCTCGGGCCGGCGCCGCCGAAGAGGAGCAGCTGCCGGCTGGCCGGGTCGTAGGCGATCGCCGCACCCGACCGCGCCGGGGGCGAGGCGGCGGGACGGAGCTGTGACCAGTGGCCGGCGTCGAGCACCCAGGTGTCGGCGGTGCGGCCGTCGACCCCGGCGCCGCCGAAGAGCAGCAGCTGCCGGGTGGCGGCGTCCCAGGCCATGGCGACGGCGCTGCGGCGCGAGGGCGCCGGTCCGGCGGGAAGCGCGGTCCAGGCGGTGCCGTCCCAGCTCCAGCTGTCGCCGAGGGTGCGCGAGCCCGCCTGCTCGCCGCCGAAGAGGAGGACGTGCCCGGCGCCGTCCTCGGCGAACCCGGCGATGCCGCGCGGCGGCGGCACCGGGAAGGCGTCCGACTGGGTCCAGCGGCCGCCGGCCCAGGTCCAGGTGTCGTCGAGGTCGCCCGCCTGGGTGGCGCCGCCGAAGAGCAGGACGTCGCGGTGCACGCTGTCGGTCGCCATCACCCCGTAGAGGCGGGCCGCGGGCCGCGGGACGATGCGGTGCGGGGTCGGGGTGGCCGCCGCGGTGGGGCCGGGCGTGGGCGACGACGCCGGGGCGGCGGGCGAGCCGCAGCCGCCGAGCGCGCCGGCGAGCACGGCGAGCCCCACCGCCAGCCGCCTTCCCCGGCTCATCGCTTGTTGTCGATGCCGCTGGTCCAGTACCAGGTCTGGTTCTGCGGGTTGTAGTCGAAGAAGATCGTGAACGACTGGGTCGCCGGGCCGGGCAGGCCCTGGTTCACCACCTGGTTGGTGGTGGTGTCGACGAAGTGGTTGTCGGTGGTGTGGTCGTTGAGCGTGAAGACCACCCGCCGGTCGGTGCTCGAGGTGATCGACAGCTGGTCGAACTTCACGTGGAAGATGTTGCGGAGGTGCTTGGCATTGAGCTGCTGGATGGTCGCGCGGTGACCGCTGAGCTCGACCCCGGCGAGGAAGGTGTCGAGACGGCCGGTGTCGCCGGCGGCGTAGGCCTGGGCGAGCCGGTCGTCGAAGTCGACGATGAGGTCGCGGCAGGCGGCGGCGTCGAGCTGGCCGGGCGGCCGGACGTTGATCCCCGGCGTCGGCGCCGGACCCGAGGGCGTGGGGACCGGGGTGGCGGCCGCCGGACTCGTCGTCCGCGGCGGCGCCGAGCCCGCCGGCACCGCGCCGCCATCGCCGCCGCAGGCCGCCAGCAGCAGGGGCAGCAGTGCCGCAGCGGCCCGGACCGCCCGCCGGAGGATCACTGCCCAGCCCCCAGGACCGCCCGGAGGATGGCGGCCGCGGTCTGCAGGGTGGGGGAGGTGCCGAAGACCGACACCGAGTAGAAGCGCGTCCCCCTGGCGGTGGCGATCTCCGCCCCCTCGGCGTGCTGGATGGGGTAGCCGGAGAAGCTCTGGTCGTGGTCGATGAAGCCCACCTGCCTGTCGGCGATCGCCGGGGGCGAGCTCTCCGTCTGCTTGTTGTCGAGGCGGAACTGGCGGAAGGAGCCGACGAAGCCCCTGGCGCCGTCGGCGTCGCGGAACTCGATGGCGTCGCAGACGACGAGCACGTCGTGCGGGCTCACCGGGCCGGCGGCCCCCGCCGCTGCGCCGGGCGAGGCGGTGGCCGGGAGGTCGGTGAAGACCTGACGGACGCCGTTCTCGAAGTGGAAGTAGACGAGCGCCGCCTGGATGTCGCCGCTGGGGCTGTACTTCGCCACCGAGAGCGGCCCCGAGTGCGCGGGGTCGGGGACGAACCCGGCCTGGGGCAGCTGGCTCGCGGCGCACGCCTGCACCGGCGGCAGGGTCGGCTTCGCCGTCGGCTGGGTGGTGGCGGTGGAGCCGCCGCAGGCGGCGAGCAGCAGCACGCCCAAGGTCGCTGCCGCGGCGGCGGGGCGGAGGGGGATGACGTCGAGGAGGGTCACGTCTGCACTCGCGCGTAGGGGCTGAGGCGGACGTAGGCGCCCGCCTTGAGGAAGATGCCGGCGTGGCTCGTCGAGGGAGCCGCGCCGAGCTGGGCCAGGGGATTGATGAACACCGTGGTGAAGAAGGCCAGCTGCCCCGCTCCGCCGCGCCCGTCGATCCAGCGCAGCCGGTACGAGGATCCGAAGTCGAAGTCGGTGAAGTCGGACCGCAGGACCGAGGCCAGGTGCCGCCCGGAGCGGTCCGTGCCCGCGTCGCGGAGCGCATTGTTCACCACCCAGCCGGTGATGTACCCGCGCACCCCGTCGAACGACGGGCGGCGGCCACCGTACCACTCGCCCAGGCGGGTCGCGTAGGCGATCGCCGGGGTGTCGCCGGGGTCGACCTCGCTCGCGAAGCTGATGCGTCCCTTGTAGATCCACTCGCCGCCCGCGCTCGCCAGCCCGTTCGACATCAGGCCGGAGGCGGCGAGCGCACCGGAGATCGGCGACCACGCCGGCTGGAGGTTGCCGAGAGCCTGGATCACCGGGAGCGCCGCCGGCGCCGATGCGATGAGCACCACGCTTCCCGGGTTCAGCGCGCGCACCCGCTCGGCGAGGGTGGCGGGCGCGTCGGAGTCGATGGCGAGCCGGCGGGCGGGGACGCCGAGGGCGTCGAGGCGCGCCATGGCGGTGCCGGCCTCGCGGGTGTCGTGGGGGTCGTGCCCGGTGAGCAGCACCACGCTCAGGGTCTGGTGGGCGGCGGCCTGGTCGGCGAGCGCCGTCCCCTCGCCGGCGGCGGGCAGCCCGGTGGTCCACGCCCAGGGGGCTGCGGCGAGCTCCTCGGGGACGCCGACCACCGGCAGCGACGCCCGGCGGGCGGCGTCGACCACCGCGGCCGTCGTGGCGGCGTCGCCGCACGGCGCGGCGAGCAGCGCGACCCCGAGGGAGCGGAGCCGGTCGACGGCCGCGGCCGGTCCGGCCGCGCGGGTGTCGACGGCGATCATCCGCACGGTGTCGCCGCCCACCACCGCGCCCTGGTTGGCCTCGACCGCCGCCGACTGGAGGCCGATGGCGGCGTCCTGGCAGGTCTCGCCCCGCGGCCCGGAGAGGTCGGCGGCGACGCCGACGAGCACCTGGTCGAGCGCGGCGGCGGGGCGCACCTCGGCGGTCTCGACCGCGGCGTCCTCGAGGGCGCCCGAGATCCGCGGGCGCACCTCGAGCGTCCACGTGCCCGGGGCGGAGAGGGTGGCGTCGCCGGCGAACCACGGACCCCCGGGCACCGCGTGCAGCATCACCCGCTGCGCGCCCGAGGCGCAGCTGCAGGAGGCGGTCAGCTCGATGCTCTCGACGCCGTCGACGGGGACGGGGAGGTCGTTGTCGTCGGTGCGGTCGACGGCGGCGATGATCCGGTTGCCGCCGACCACCCCCGGGGTGACCGCGACGGGCACCAGGTGGCGCCCGTTCGAACCCGAGACGAGCGACGTCCCCGCCGGGCGGGCGTTCGTCTGCGACGGGTAGGGGAAGGAGACAGGGTTGGGGGTCTGGGCGAGGACCCCCGCCATGGTGAGCACCAGCACCGCGACCGCCGCCTCGACGGCGCGCACCCGGTGGCCGCGGGCGAGGCGCCGGGTGGCGAGCAGGCCGGCGGCGACCATGGCGACCACCAGCGCCACCTTGACGTCGAGCACCCGCCCGTAGGTCGAGCTCCCCAGCTGCGCGAGCGAGCGCAGGTTGACCTTGGCGTTGTACAGCCCGGTCGCGGCCATCACCACGACGCTCACCGCCACCAGGGGGGTGAAGCGGCGCGCCTCGCTCAGACGCCCGGCGGCGATCACCGCGGCGATCGCCCCCACCCAGAGGCTGACGGCGAGGAGGTGGATGCCGAGCACGGTGAGCTGCACGGTGCGGTCGTCCTCGGCGAGGGCGTGCCCGGAGAGGGCGAGCGAGCCGAGGAGCATCAGGGCGACGGCGGCGCCGTAGAGGCCGGTGCGCCGCGAGGGCGGGCGCCCGGCGGCGAGGGCGCCGCCGTCGAGGACCGCCGGGGCCAGCGCCAGGGTGAGCAGGAGCCGCAGCACCACCAGCTTGCCGGTGAGCGAGCTGAGCAGCGCCCCGCCGCCATACTCGGCGATGAGCACGACCACCAGGCCGGCGGCCAGCGCCGCCTGGAGCGCCCAGACCGCGGTGCGCAGCCGCGACAGCCGGCGGCCGGCGGCGGCGCGCAGCGCGGGGTCGCGGGGCAGCGCGACGAATCCGAGGAGCAGCAGGCCGCCGAGCAGCACGGTCAGCAGGGTGAGCAGGGTGCGCCCCACCAGTTCGACCGGGCTGACGTCGCTGGCGATGTCGTACCCGGCGACGCCGCCCGAGGCCGTCGTCGCCGCCGCGGGGTTGGCCGAGGCCTGGCCGACGTTGAAGGGGAAATCGCCCACCACCCGGTGGCCGTCCTCGCCGACCACCGTCCACCGCACCACCCAGGTGCCCGGCTGCAGCGACGGGGGGGTCGCGGTCAGCCGCGTCCCCGAGGCGCTGACCGGCAGGGTCTTCTCACCGCCGTCGGGGGCGACGAGCACCACCGAGCAGTAGGGCGCGTCGAGCGCCTCGGTGTAGAGGATCTGGATCTGCTCGGGCCCGGTGCGCAGGGTGGCGCCCGCCGCGGGCTCGGCGCTCACCAGGTAGGGGTGCGCCGCCGCCGCCCGGGGCAGCAGCGCCGCCGCCACCGCGACGAGCGCCACCAGGGCACGCCGCCGGCTTCGTGAGGTCAGGGGGTTCATGGCCGGCACATGGTGGTCCACCGGTACGCCCCCGGGCGACGAAAGGGGGCCGGACGAGCCGGCCCCCCATCGTCATGCGGGTGTGTGGCGCCCCTACTCGGCGTAGGGGAAGCCTCCGCTGTTGTTCCCGCCGTTGACCTCGGAGCCCCAGTAGCCGGTGATGTTGCCGGCCGCGTCCTTGGTGGAGCCGCTGTTGGGCGGGCTGTTCTCCACGAAGAGCATGGCGTGGGGCTTGTAGTAGCCGGTGGTCGCCCCGCCCGGCCACGAGTGCCGGTTGAACTGGACGCAGGGCGTCCCCTCTTTCTCGTCGATGAAGGCGTTGTCATACGACAGGTCGCCGCTCACCGGGTCGACCGTGATCATGCAGAGCTTGTGGTTGCCGTCGACGCCGGTCCGCGACACGAAGTAGTTCGCGAAGGCGGCCCGGGTCAGGGCATGGGTGTCGACGAAGCTGTGACCCGTCTGCGGGTCCTTGATGGTGACCGTGGTCAGGGTGAAATTGTCGAACGAGCCCCAGTGGGGGCCGCCGGTGGTGGTGTCGTTGACGGGAACGACGCCGGCGACGGTCGGGCAGTCCGAACCGCCCGCGCTCGGGTCCATGACCGCGCGGATGTTGTTGATGTTGCAGTTGTAGCCGCTGCCCGCCTCGAGGAGACGGGTGACGTCCACCGCGTACACCATCTTCCGGGTGCCGCTGTCCGCGAAGTCGTCCTGGTTCAGGTAGCGGCCGGTGACCGCGTGGAAGACGAAGCGGTTGTCGGGCGAGACGTTGATCCAGGTGCCGCCGTCACAGCCGCTCGCCTCGGTGATCTGCGAGTTGGGCCCGCCGTTGGCCACCTGGCCGCTGAACGACGACTGCGCCTTGGGCGAGAACACCGCCGCCGAGGAGTCGAAGACCTCGTGCCACGGGTTCGAGGCCGTCTGGGTGATGTCCGGCGTGTAGAAGATCGCGCCGCCGCACATCGACTCCGAGAAGAAGCCCTTGGGAACCTTGCCGTTGGGCAGCGGGTAGTCCCAGGTCTTGCCGACCTCCATGATCCCCAGGTTCTCCTGGTGCGCCGGGTTCGCGTCATCGCGCGGACCCTTGGGCATCACGTCGACCTTGGTGATCCTGGGATGGTTGCTGTCGCTGATGTCCCAGACGCGCACGGTGCGACGGAAGACGTTGTAGTTCTCGGGCTTCAGCGGGTCCTCGACCAGCCGGGCCGGCTCCGCGTAGTCCGAGGTCACCAGGGTGTGCAGGTCCGCCCGGACCTGGATGCCGTGGGGGTTGGCGCAGCTGCCCAGGTCGGGGCAGGTGGGCAGGCCGTTGACGTCCGTCGGGGGAAGGCCCTCGGACGCGGTCGCGGGGAACTCACCCATGATCTGGCCCTTGGGACCGATGTGCACCACCTCGCCCGGGGTCATGCCGTAGACCTGGAGCGGGCCGCCCATCAGGGTGCCGTAGGCGGTGCCGTCGGGAAGGGTGTCGAACGCGTCCCAGATCGATCCACCGGGAGTCGCGAAGGGCTCCTGGGTGCTGATCAGGCTCACCTTGGGGAGCTGGCTGGTGTCCCAGGTGAAGAGCCGCGAGGTGAACAGGCCACCGGCCCAGAGCGGCTGCCCCGGGAACCAGATGTACTGCATGTGGTGCGGCTCGTTCTCGACACCGTCCGCGCCCGAGACGAGGGCGACGTTGACGACGTTGCCATAGGTGCTGCAGCCGCGCTCGCCGTCGACGGTGGCGATCATGTCCTGGCCGGGCATCGTCTCCTGCGGGAGCACGTCTCTGATCGCCTGCGGGTTGATCGCGCCGCCGTTGGCGAAGATCAGCGCGTCCTTGCCGCTGAGATCGCCGGCGTTCATCTTGCCGGCCCACACCACCACGTACTCGTGGCCTGCTCCTGCGCCGGGGCAGCCCGCGGCGGCGGGGGCGGCCTTGACGCTGCTCGCGGCGGTGTTCGCCGACGCCAGCGCCGGACGCTGAACCGCCTGCGGCTGCGTCTGCACGGTGTAGTTGATGACGTTCTTCACCCCGCCGGGGGTCTGGACCGGGCTGACGCTCCGGACCACCTTGACGGCCGTGGAATGGCTGAGCAGGTCGGGTACAACCGTGCTCGTGGCCACCAGGGCCGACGGGATCAGCAGCGCCGCACCCCCGCCTGCCAGAAGTGCTCGTCGTATCCTCATTCGCCTTCCGTCCAATCTGCTTATGGCCGCCACCGGATCCGCTCCGTACCCCCGTCGGGGCATCCCGGGCGACGGTGTAATTCAGAGGTCCCCAACGTCGAGTGTTCTCTCGCGTGCTGTCAGCCGATCACCTCCCTTCAAACTTGACAAATTGGATCGACATTATCAGGAAGCTGATGGGGCATGTCCGGCCGCAACCCGGTGCAGCGGCATCGGAGCCGCGCCGCGATGCGCAGCCTCCCTCCATCACCCGCTCCTCCTCCTACCCCGGACCCCAAGGGTCCTGCCCCGTTAGACAGGGTCACCCGGGAGCGTGTATCACCCGACAGGGCGTTGTGCACCACCGCGCAGGTCGATTTCGGGAAATTTCACCCGACGGGGTGACGGCGGGTGAGACGCGAACATCACCCCGAGACGGGCTGCACAGCGCCGCCGCTCAGCGGCTCAGGCGGCTCGCCGGGCCGAGGCCCACTGGACCGCGGTGTCCTCGCTGTCGAAGAAGCGGAACTCCGGGAACCCGCCCAGGGTGAGCACCACCCCGGCGAAGGCGCGCATGAAGCGATTGCCGCGAAGTAGGGCAATCCGCCGCAGCGGCAGCACTCGCAGCCGCTTCATGGCGTACATCCCCGCCTTCGGGGTCGCCTTGGAGAGCGAGCCCATGTCCATCACCAGCGCGTCGGCGCCCTCGCCGAGGGCGATCGCCTCGATGTTCTCGCAGAAGGGCTTGGCGATCGGGTAGCGCATCATGCTGACGTTCACCGAGCCCCGGACCACGGTGGGGGCGGCGAGGCGGACGTCGATGCGCGGGTCGTCGCGGTCGACGATCTCGTCGCCGCCGAGCCGGCGCCTCAGCGCCCCGCCGGCGACGCTCACCACGGCGCCCGCGACCAGCAGGGTGAGGACCAGCCGGACCGGGCGCACTGTGGAGGCCATGGGCTGATTGTAGTCATGGCGGTCGATCGGACCGCCTGGCGCGCCCGCCTATAGTGGCGGCCTCGGCATCAGCGGGGAGTCCCCCCGCGGATGGGCGCGTCTGAGCGCCCGGAGGAGGAGGAGACGGTCATGGAGGTGGGCGAGCCGGCCCCCGACTTCCGCTGCGAGGTCGCGGGCGGCGGGACGCTGGGGCGCGACGACCTCGCCGGCCAGGTGACCGTCCTGCTCTTCTACCTCGAGGCCGCCACCCCGGACTGCCGCCAGCAGCTGGTCACCTTCGCCGCCGAGGCGGAGACGCTGGCCGAGCTGGGAGCCCGGGTGGTGGCGATCAGCGCCGACCCGCCGGAGCGGCTGGCGGAGTGGGCGGCGAGGCTGGGCGAGCCCTTCCCACTGCTCAGCGACCCCGGCGGCGAGGCGGCGCGCGCCTACGGGGTCTGGGACGCCGAGCAGCGCCGCGCCCGCCGCGCCGCCTTCGTCCTCGACGCCGCCGGCACCCTGCGCCTGGCCAACCCCCGCTACTCGGTGGGCCGGACCGGCGACGTCCTCGAGGTCTTCGAGGTGCTGGAGCAACTCAGCCCTAGCCGTTGAGCAGCAGGTAGGTGACGATCCCGATCCCCAGCGCCGCGGTGCCGGCGGCGAGCGCCGCCTCCGGCCAGAACTCGGCGCGGAAGGCCCCCTCGCCGATCTGGGTGCGGGCGCGGAGGAAGCGGACCAGGCTGAGCGCCATGGCCAGGACCCCCAGGCCCCCGAGGGCGATGCCGATCAGGGTCGCCGCGGCGAGCCGGGCGTGCGAGCCCGCCTGTTCGTCGAGGAAGGCGCCGAAGCGGGCGACGGCGAAGCCGAGGGCGATGAGCGTCATCCCGGTGCGGGTCCAGGCGAGCAGGGTGCGCTCGTTGGCGAGGTGCTCGCGGACCGCCCCGGTGGGCGCCCGCCGTGTCCCCGCCCTGATCCCGACCGGCACCGCCGACCTCCGATGACCGCTGGCTCCACCATTCTGCGCCCCCGCCTCGGCTCGCCCGCGATGCGGCTGCTCGACCTCGGCACCGTGCCCTGGATCCGCTCGCAGAGCGTCCACCATGCCGTCGCCGCCTGCTTCGGGGAGGGCTCGCCCGACACCGTGGTGCTGGTCCGCCCCGACCGTCCCTACCTCTGCGTCGGCCGGCACGGCCTGGGTCCGCCGCCCTCGCCGGCGGCACTCCGCCGCCTCGGGCTGCCGGTGGTGCGCCGCCGCCTCGGCGGGGGCACGGTGCTCATCACCCCCGACCAGACCTTCTACGTGCTGGTGGTGCACCGCCACCGCCTCCCGTTCCCCGGCGCGGCCTCGCTGCGCTGGTGCCTCGGCCCCGCCGTCGCCGCCTACGCGCGGCTGGGGGTGCCCGCCGGGGTGGGCCCGGGGACGGACGTGACCGGCGCCGGGCGCAAGCTCTGCGGCAGCGGCTCGGCGAGCCTCGGCGAGGCCTCGGTCTTCGGGGGCAACGTCCTCGCCGACTTCGACCCCGACCCCTTCCTCGCGGCGCTGCGGGTGCCCTCGGCCGGGCTGCGCCTGCGCCTGGGGGAGGAGCTGCGCGCCCAGATGGGCTCGGTGCGCCAGGCGACCGGCGCGATCCCCCCGCCCGCCGTGGTGGCGGCGGCGCTCCGCCATGGCGTCGAGGAGGCCTGCGACGCCGAGCTGCGGCCGGGCTCGCTGAGCGCCGAGGAGACCGCGGCCCTTCCGGCCGTCGAGCGCTGGCTGCGCCGGCGCGGGCCGGCGGCGCCTCCGCCCGGCTGCTGGAAGGTGCGCGCCGGATGCGGGGTGGTGCGGCTGGTGCTCGACGGGCCGCCGCGGCGGGTGCTGCTGCTCACCGTGCGCGGCGGCGCCGTCGCCGGGGTGGCCGCCGAGGATCGCCGCGCCGGAGCGCTCGCCGGCCGCCTCGGCGAGGTCCTGGCCGGGCGGAGGCTCGACGCCGTGCCGCCCGCGGTCGACGGCCTGGAGGCGGAGCACGCCGCCGCCGTCGCCGCCGCCCTGGGGACCGCCCGGCGGCTCCTCGGCGTCGACTGAAGGCCCCCCGCCGGGACGCCTACACTGCCGACCCATGCCTGGCCGGCGGCGCCTGCCCATCCCCGCTCGGTGGACCGCGGCCATCGGCGCCTCGGTCGTGGTCGTGGCCCTCGCCGTGATCGTCACCGCCTGGATCGCAGGTCGCGGCCCCTCCTGCGGCAGCCCCGCCTGGGGGCAGCTCCAGGGCGACGCCGCCCACGACGGCCAGGCCCAGGGCACCGCCGGCACCCTGTCGGTGCGCTGGACCCGGGCGGGGAAGGCCTCGGGCGGCCTGGTCCTCGCCGGCGGCGACCTCCTCGTCGGCCAGCAGGGCGGCGTGGCGGCGCTCTCGACCGGCGACGGTGTCGAGCGATGGCACTGGAGCACCGCCGACCAGAAGGGCAACAACATCGGCCCGCCGGCGGTGAGCGGCTGCGCGGTCGGGGTCGTCGAGTCGCGGCCCGACCAGCCCACCAGCGGGGTGCACGGCATCCTCCACGTGGTCTCGACGTCGACCCACGAGCTGGTGGGCAAGGGCCTCGACATCCCCTCGGCCTCCGCGGGCGGGCTGCTCTCCACCGGCTCGCGCTTCGAGCTGGTCGGCGGCCGTCTCGAGTCGGGCACGGTGCGCTGGGGGCTCTACGCGATCACCTCCGACGAGGCGAGGACGTCGTCGCTCGCGTCGATCGCGGCGTTCACCCCGGGCCCGCCGGCGGCGGACGGCGACACCAGCTTCGTCTCCGTCTGGGACAGCTCGGTGCAGGCGGTGACCAGCGCCGGCCGGCAGCTCTGGCGCACCGCCACCACGGCACTGCCGCTCACCCCGCCGGTGGTCTCCGGCGGAAAGGTGATGATCGGGACCATCGGCGGCGCCGACGCCTTCGACTCCGGCAGCGGGAGGGTGCTCTGGACCACCTCGATCCCGTCGGGGGTGGTCGCCGCGCCGCTCCCCGCCGGCGACGGGGTGCTGGTCCTCGACCGCAGCTTCCACAAGCTCCACCGCCTCGACCTCGCCACCGGCCGCGAGCTCTGGGCGGTGCAGCTGGGCACCACCCTGGCGCCGCCGGTGCTGCTCGGCACCCGGGTGATCACCGCCGACGAGCAGGGCGAGATGCTCGTCCTCGACTCCGCCACCGGAAAGCTGCTCCAGAAGCTGACCCTCAAGAGCGGGGTGCGCAGCCCCCTGGCCGTCGGCGGCGGCAGCGTCTACGCCGTCGGCAACGACGGCAGGATCACCGCGATCGCTCTCGGCGGCTGACCCGGCCGCGGGTTTACAGTCGTCCCCGGGCGCGGACGACCTCCCCGGGGTGGGTGAAGAGCCTTCACCCCGAGGGGGGACGGCGCCCCGTGTACGGAAGCGCTAGATTCGCATACAGGTTTGTGGGGAGGGGGCGAGGAGAGGACGACGCATGCTGCTCACGCGGATCGAGAAGCTGTTCATCGCCGCGGCGGTGCTGGCCATCGTGCTCACCATCGGGTTCGGCGCCGGGCTCTATCACGCCCTGACCACCCACGACCAGGCCACCTCCGCCGCCTCGCCCCAGGGCTCCGGCGAGGCCGCCGCCACCCCGCTCCCCGCGGCGCCCGGGACGGACACCTCGGGCTCCTCGTCGCAGCCCGCCTCGGGCGGCTCCGCCACCGCGGTCAACCCGGGGTCGACCGCGGTCCGGCCCAGCGGCGTGGGCGCGGCCGCCGGCAGCGCGGTGCGCGCCACCAGCCCGCCCCATGCGGTCGCGCCCACGGTCTGCCCCTTCGCCGGCGGGCAGATGACGCTGGGGAGCATCGTCTCGCTCTCCGGCTTCTTCCAGTTCCCCGAGGCCAAGAGCGCGGCGAGCGCCTTCTTCCAGGACGCCAACGCCCATGGCGGCATCCACGGCTGCAAGGTGCAGTACCAGGTGCTCGACGACGCGACCAGCAACACCAACGCGCTCGCCGCCGCCAAGCAGCTGGTGTCGGACGACAAGGTGCTGGCGGTCGTCTCCATGGTCTCGCCCTTCGGCCAGGACACCATCGACCCGTACTTCAACAACCCCGGGGCCGACAACGCCGGCCAGGCGGTGCCGCTGATCGGCATCGACCCCTATGAGGAGAACGCCTTCAAGTTCCCCAACCAGGTGAGCATCGACGTGCCCATCAGGGACGCGGGGGCGATCATGGCCCAGTACGCCAAGGACCACGTCGGCTTCAGCCACCCGGGGATCTTCGGCTACAACGTCTCCCAGCTCACCGCCGCCGAGGCCGGCGCGGTGGGGCAGTTCAAGAAGCTCGGCTACTCCAACGTCGACATCCAGACCGTCGACCCCTCGGCCTCGCAGTACGACCAGATCGTGCAGAAGTTCAAGTCCGACGGCGTCGACCTGCTGATGTGGTTCTGCGACATCGGCTGCGGCCAGCGTTTCGTCCAGGCGGCGCAGAGCGCCCAGTACCACCCCAAGTGGGTGAACTACGAGATCGGCTACGACCCCCGCTATGCGGCGCAGTTCGGCCAGCCGGGGGGCGAGATGGACGGCGCGGTGGTGATCTCGCCCTTCCTGCCCTTCGAGGCGGGTGGGCAGGCGGCGGCGCTGCTCACCACGGTGGAGCACTACTTCCCGGGGACGCCGCGGGATTCGGTCACCGAGCAGGGCTGGCTGGGGGCGCAGCTCCTGGCCCGGGTGGTGAACAGCCTGGCGCTGTCGCCCGACCTCCACGCCGACCAGGCGGCGATCATCCAGGCGCTGAACGGGATCCACGACCTCGACCTCGGACTCACCCCGCCGATGGATCTCAAGCTCGGGCTGGACCCCGACTACCCGGGGCACGCCCCCCACCGCTGCGCCCAGTTCATGACCATCCAGGGCGGCGGGCTGCACTGGAACGATCACTCCTGGCACTGCCCGCCGTGATCCCGGTCGCGGCATCGGTCTCGACGTATGCCACCGACGCCGTCCTCGGGCTGATCCAGGGCGCGGTGTACGGGCTGCTCGCCCTCGGCGTGGTGGCGATCTACCGCACCACCCGGACCCTCAACCTCGCCCAGGGCGGCATGGCGACGCTCGGCGCCTTCAGCTACATCGCGCTGCGCGAGCACAACGTCCCCACCCCGCTGGCGGTGCTGGTGGTGGTGGCGCTCGGCGCCGCCATCGGCCTGGGCATCGGCCAGCTGATCGGCTGGCCGCTGCGCAATGCCAGTGCCACGGTGAAGCTGGTCTCCAGCCTCGGGGTGCTGCTGGTGGTGCAGAGCCTGGTGGGGATCATCTTCGGCAACGTGCCCCGCTCGGCGCCGGCTCTCGTCTCGCCGGACAGCGTCAGCGTGCTCGGCATCACCGTGCCGGTCGACGGGCTGGTCGTGCTCGGCGTCGCCGGGCTGGTCGCCTACGGGCTCCACCGCCTGCTCGGCTCCACCCGGCTCGGCCTGCACATGCGCGCGGTCGCGGCCGACCCCCAGGTGGCGGCGCTCCAGGGCGTCAACGTCCGCCTGGTCACCCTGGCGAGCTGGATGCTCGGCGTGGCGATCGCGCTCGGCGGCGGCATCCTCCTCGGCCCGGTGATCCGCACCGTCGCCCCGTTCCTGCTCACCCTCATCGCGCTGCAGGCGCTGGGGGCGACGCTGCTCGGGCGGATCGACAGCCTCGCCGGGGCGATGATCGGCGGGCTCATCCTCGGCGAGCTGGTCACCTACGCCCAGGAGTTCTTCCCCGGCACCCAGGGCAACGGCGACATCGCCGTCTTCGTCTTCATCCTCGCGGTGCTGCTGCTCCAGCGCCGCGGCGGGCTGGTGGTGGAGCGGGCGTGAGCCGGCTGCGGCGGGTGGCCCCCGCGCTCGGGCTGGTCGCGGTGCTGGGGGTGGCCGCCTGGATGCCCCAGGTGCTCGGCCCGGCGCGGCAGCTGTCGATGTCGCTGGCGCTGATCTTCGCGATCGCGGCGCTCAGCGTGGTGGTGCTCACCGGCTGGACCGGGCAGACCTCGCTCGCCCAGGTGACCTTCATGGGGGTGGGCGCCTTCGTCGCCGCCCGGCTGATGGCCCCGGGCGTGGGCCTGCCGGTCTACCTCGCCGCCCCCGCCGCGGTGCTCGCGGCGGCCCTGGTCAGCATCGTGGTCGGCCTGCCCGCGCTGCGGCTGCGCGGCGTCTACCTCGCCGTGGTCACGCTCGGCTTCGCCCAGGTGATGCAGGACGCGGTCTTCAACAACAGCACCCTGACCGGCAGCCAGAACGGGCTGACCGTCGCCCGCCCCGTGCTCGGCCGCCTCGACCTCACCGGCGAGCACACCCTCTACTGGCTGCTGCTCGCCGTGCTGGTGGGCTGCTGCCTGCTGGTCGGCTGGCTGCGGCGGTCCTCGCTGGGGCGGCGGATGATCTCGCTGCGCACCACCGAGGTCGGCGCCACCGCGCGTGGCATCGACCTTGTCAGCACCAAGCTGCTCGCCTTCTCGGTGAGCGCCGCCCTGGCCGGGCTGGCCGGGGTGCTCTACGCCCTCGAGGTCCAGAGCGTCGGCCCCGCGCCGTTCAACCCGCTGCAGTCGATCTTCCTGCTCGGGCTGGTGGTGATCGCCGGCCAGCGCAGCATCGGTGCGGCGCTCGTCGCCGGCGCCCTCTACGGCTGGATGCCGCCGGAGCTCTCCCGCCACTTCACCGACAGCACCTTCGGGCCCAACGCCACCAACCTGGTCGCCGGGGTGGGGCTGCTGCTGGTGCTGGTCGGCCGCGAGCAGCTCTCCGGCATCGCCGGCCGCATCCCCCGCCGGCCCTGGCCCTGGCCGCGCCCGGTCACCCGCTCCCCCGAGGTCTCGCGCAATGTTCCTGCTTGAGGCGCGCAACCTCGGGGTCCGCTACGGCGGGGTCCAGGCGCTCGACGGGGTCACCTGCGGCGTCGACGCCGGCGAGATCGCCGCGGTCATCGGTCCCAACGGCGCGGGCAAGACCACCCTGCTCAACGCCATCAGCGGGCTGACCCCGGTCGACCAGGGCGAGATCCTCTTCGAGGGCCGCGACCTCGCCCCCCACCCCGCCCACCACCGCGCCCGGATGGGCCTGGCCCGCACCCTCCAGGGGGTCGACCTCTTCGACGGGCTGACGGTGCGCGAGAACCTGCTGCTGATGGCGCGGATCAGCGAGAACGCCCGCCGTCCCGGCGCCCCTGCGGTGCCGGTGGGGGAGAGGGTGTCCGCCGCCGCCGGCTTCCTCGGCGTCGAGGACGAGCTCGACCGCCAGGTCACCGCCCTGCCCGGGGGACGGCAGCGGCTCGTCGACATCGCCGCGGCGCTCTGCCTGCGGCCGCGCTGTCTGCTCCTCGACGAGCCCGCCGCGGGGGCGAGCCCTTCGGAGTCGCTGTCGCTCGGCCGGCTGCTGCTCCGCATCCGCGAGGTCCTCGGCCTCGGCATCCTGCTCATCGAGCACGACGTGCAGATGGTCCTCGACATCGCCGACTACATCTACGTGCTCGACTTCGGCCGGCTGATCGCCGAGGGCACCCCGGCGGAGATCCGCCGCGACCCGGTGGTGATCGCCGCCTACCTCGGCCAGGAGGCCGGGGCCGCGGTGCCGGTCGCCGCCGCCGCCGTGGCCGTGGCCGCGGCGCCCGCGAGCGCGCCGCCGCCACCGCCCGCCACCCGCCCGCCCGGCCCCGAGTGGGGGTCGCCCGAGGCCATCCGAGGAGGCGGCGGTGCTCCGCGCTGAGCGGCTCGAGGTCGCCTACGGCGGGGTCGTCGCCCTCCAGGACTGCAGCCTCGAGGTCGGCGAGGGCGAGTGCCTCGCGGTGCTCGGCGCCAACGGCGCGGGCAAGAGCACGCTCCTCGGCACCCTCGCCCGGAGCGTCCGGCAGCGCAGCGGGAGGGTGTGGCTGGACGGGGTGCGCATCGACCGCTGGGCGGCCGACCGCGCCGCCCGCCACGGCATCGCCCTGGTGCCCGAGGGGCGACGGCTCTTCGGCGGCCTCACCGTGCGCGAGAACCTCGCCGTCGGCGCCGCCCGGCTGAGCCGCGCCGAGCTCGACGCCCGGCTCGCCGAGGTGCTGGGCTGGTTCCCCGAGCTCGGTCAGCGCCTCGACCTCGCCGCCGGGCGCCTCAGCGGCGGCGAGCAGCAGATGGCCGGCATCGGCCGCGCCCTGATGGGACGGCCGCGGCTGCTCCTCGTCGACGAGCTCTCCCTGGGGCTCGCGCCGCTGGTGACCCGGCGCATCTACGAGATCCTCACCCAGGTCGCGGCCAGCGGCATCGCGGTGGTGCTCGTCGAGCAGTACACCGACCTCGCCCTCGCCGCCGCGAGCCGGGCGCTGGTGCTCGAGAAGGGCCGGGTCGCCTTCGCCGGGGCCGCCGACGAGCTTCGCCGCAGACCCGACCTGCTCGAGACCGCATACTTGGGTCGGGAATTGCTGGCGCGGGCGCCCGAGGCGGCCCAGAGCGGCGTGGCCGCCCCGGCGGGTCGACGCTCGGGGGGCACGCGGGGGTCCGCGGACGGCCGGCAGTGGCCCGCGGTCGCCGAGGTGCTGCTCCACCTCGAGGCCCCCGAGAAGCGCCGGATCGAGGAGGAGGCCCGCGCCGCGGGAGTGGACGTCAACGAGTGGATCCGGAGGACTCTCCGGGGGCGCATGGGCGCCGACGTGGAGGGATGAGATGGCCCGCAGGAGACTGACCGCACTGACGGCCGGGGTCGGGCTCGCCGGCCTCTGCCTCGCCGGCGCCACCTTCCTGGCCCCCGCCGGCGCGCTCGCCGAGAACAACCCCGACCTGCACACGCAGGCGACGGCGGCGCCACCGAGCGTCATCGCCTACTCCGGGAGCAGCGCCGGGATCGAGTTCCACCTCGTCCCCGGCCAGTACCACCCCACCTTCGACCAGGCCTTCGTCGAGTCCTTCCCGTACAGCCAGACATCCGCAGACAGCAACCCGTCGGCGTCGGCGACCGCCGCCCCGGCAGAGCTCGGCCTGTTCCTCGACAACTACCCGACGGCGGCCTGCCTGATCAGCACCTTCACGCCCTACTGCGATCAGATCCAGAAGTTCCCCGTCGACACCTACTTCGCCCGGGCCACCTCGGACAGCGCGAAGTCCCACGACGTGCGCACCTCCTTCCCCTGCGAGCCGGGCGCGGCGCAGCCGAAGTCGGTGGCGATCGTGCCGCCGTCGTGCTCGGGGTCGCCGGCGCTGCCGCTGACCCTCGGCGACGGCGCCGCCCACGCCGACGCGACCCCCGACGCCAACGCTCAGGCGCACCTCGGCGCCTTCGAGCTCGGCACCCCGACCCAGTCCAGGGCCGGCTACCTGGCGCGGCTGCGCCAGGCGCGCGCTCTGCTCACGTACTTCCACCGCCCGACCGCCGGCGTCGACCGGGCGATGGCCACCGCGGCGATCTTCGACACCGCCGGGATCACCACCGTGTCGGCGTTCCACTCCGGCTCCGACGGCATCCCCCGCGCCCACAACCAGGTCGTCTTCGGGAACCTCGACGCCCTGGGCGGCACCATCCACGCCGACGGGCTGGTGCTCGACCTCGCCTCCGCCACCCTCGGCCAGGCCCGGCCGCCGGTGCGGACCGAGCAGGCGCGCTTCATCCACCTGGTCGTCCTCGGCAAGGACTTCGGCAACGTCGACAGCTCGAACTGCAACCAGGTCGCCACCCAGATCAACTCCGCCGCGCCGAGCGCAGTGCCCGGCGGCCAGCAGTTCAGCCTGGGCGCCTTCGGCTTCCGCTTCAGCTGCTCGGTGACGACCTCGACGGTGGTCACCGACCCGGCGAAGGGCTTCGGCCTCAACCCCGTGATCCAGGAGCTGACCGGTCCCGGCCTCGACTTCGCCCAGCTGCAGAACCCGCTGGACTACCTGCAGGCGGCGGGATTCCCGATCCCCCAGGCGTGCTACCCGAACGACAAGCTGCCGGCGCCGCCGGCCCTCCCGGCGCCGCCGAAGCCGCTGCCGCCGCCCCCGGGGCCGACCTCGACCTGCCAGTTCCTCTCCACCAACTCCTTCGCGAACAACGGCCTCAGCCTCCACCTCGGCCACGTGGTGCAGAACCTCGCCGCCCAGCCCCCGGTCGCGGACAGCCTCGGGCTGATTCCCGGGAGCGCCGACGGCGCCTTCGGCGGCGGGCTGACCGTCGGGCCGCCGCTGACCTCCGAGTACCCGTCGCGCTCGTCGGGGACGACCGGCTTCGGACCGAGCCATGCGCCCGGCGGGCTGGTCCCGGGCGCGGTGGCACCCGTCTCGGGGCCGCCGCTGGTCCTCGCCGGGGTGCCCTACCGCGACTGGCTGGTCTTCGGCTACGGCGCCTGGGGGTGCGCGGTGCTCGCCGCGCTGGGCCTCTGGGCCCTGGCCATCCACCGCCGGCGGCTGGGCGGGGTGCTCTGATGCTGGCGCGGGCGCGCAGCCTGCGGCTGCCCCAGCGCCGGCCGCCGACCGCCTGCCCGCGCTGCGCCACCCCGGTGCGCACCGGGCTGGCGGTCTGCCCGCTCTGCGGCGAGCCGATGACCGCGGTGCTCGACGGCACCCTCGAGCGCTGGCGACGCCGCGGCGCGCTGGAGTTCGGGCTCATCGCCCTGGTGCTGCTGGTCTTCCTCGTCTGCTTCCTCGTGGTGTTCGCCCACCGCTGACGCACCCCCGGGTGACCCCCAGGGCGGGGTCCCCCGCCAGAGGGGGAAAATCACCCAGGCCGGGGGACGACATCGCTGAGACCCACGGCGAATACTCGAAACAGCGAGGAGGACACTCTGTGGCGACCGACACGGCCGACATCACTCTCGACTGCCTGGGCAAGCTCTGCCCGATCCCCGTCATCGAGGTCTCCAAGGCGGTCCGGAAGATGGAGACCGGCCAGACCCTGCTGATGCTCGCCGACGACCCGGGGAGCGATCCCGACATGCACGCGTGGTGCGACGAGACCGGCAACGAGCTGGTGCGAATGGAGAAGGACGGCAGGGTCTACAAGTTCTGGATCCGCCGGGAGGGCTGAAGCCCATGAGCGACGACGAGGACAACAGGAGCGTCGTCTACGTCCAGTCGAGCGGGGTGGACACCCCGCAGCGCGCCGCCACCCCCTTCTTCCTCGCCGCCACCGCGGCGGCGATGGAATGGGACGTGAAGATCTACTTCACGATCAACGGGCCGACCCTCCTGAAGAAGGGCGTGGCCGAGAACCTCTACGTCAAGAGGGACGGGACCGGCGCGCCCCTGAGCCACTTCATCGAGCAGGCACGCGACCTCGGCGTCGAGCTGCTCTGCTGCCAGCCGAGCCTCGACCTCAACGACCTCGACTACGAGGAGCTGATCGACGGGGTGAAGATGATCGGCGGCGCGGCGTTCAACAGCATGGCGGCGAAGGCATCGGCGGTGGTCTGCTTCTGATGACCGTCCCGGTTGCGCCCGAGGCGAGCCCGGAGCTGAAGGCCGAGGTCTTCGCGAAGGTGGTGGCCGACACCCGGTTCAAGGACTACGTCCACGGCTGCTACGAGTGCGGCATCTGCGTGGCCGCCTGCCCCTCGGCGCGGTTCTACGACTTCAGCCCGCGGAAGATCACCCAGACGGTCTGCCGAGAGGATCTCGACACCTTCTGGGAGCACGTCAACGTCGACGTCTGGAACTGCTCGCAGTGCTTCAGCTGCGACCGCTGCCCGCGGGGGAACTCGCCGGGCGGGCTGATCACGATCATGCGCGAGGTCGCGGTCACCACCGGCCTGCGCTCCGCCAAGCAGGCGCTCGAGGGCGGTGAGCGCGTCGTCTACAAGATCATGTCGACGGGCACGCAGGTGTCCCCCGACATGCTCCAGCCCGAGGCCTTCCCGGACTGGGGGCCGGAGGTCCAGGAGGTCTCGAAGAACCTCGACCTCTGGCGCCGGGCGCTGCCGCCCGAGACCATGCACACCACCACCACGGCCTGGGAGATCGACGACGAGACCCTCGTCGAGCTCTACCTCATCTGGCACATGACCGGGGTGCTCGACATGATCAAGGCGGTCGACGAGGGTCTGCACATGATCCTCAACGACGTCATGGAAGAGCTGCTGGAGGACCACGACATTGTCGTCTGAATCGAATCGTGGCGGTCCCAGCGCTCCCTCGGTGCTCACCGCCGGAACCATCCCGCTCGAGGTGGTGCACGCCCGCAGCTTCACCCGCAATCCCGACCTCGCTCCGATCGAGGACATCCGCGAGGAGATCCTGAGGCTGGAGGCGGAGGGCGAGTGGATCGTCCAGCGCGTGCCCGACGACCACACCGAGGTCACCACCAAGTACGGCCGCACCAAGAAGATCCCGCTGCGGCACACCTGGCACCACAAGAGCTGCGGCCAGTGCGGCCACATCCCCGGGTACTCGACGGCGATCTTCTGGCTCAACCGCGAGCTCGGCGCCGACTACAGCGACCCCCGCGACCAGACCTCCTGCACCGCGTGGAACTACTACGCCTCGGCGACCTCGAACGCGCCCGCCCAGGCGGCGGTGGCGATGCGCAACTTCGCCGCGGCGTACGCGACCGGCTTCTACCCGGTGATCCACTGCGGCACCAGCTACGGACACTACAAGGAGGTGCGCGAGGAGCTGGTGCGCCATCCCGACATGCGTGCCCAGGTCCGCGACATCCTCGCCAAGATGGGCAAGCCGCTGGTGATGCCCGAGGAGATGATCCACTACAGCGAGTGGATCCACGTGATGCGCGACGAGATCCGCAAGCGCATCGTGCACGACCTCTCCGACATCACCTGCGTGGTGCATCCCGCCTGCCACTACTACAAGCTGGTGGCCGAGGACGCCATCTACGACCCCGAGATCTACGGCGGCCAGCGCACCGCGATCATGTCCTCGCTGCTCGAGACGATGGGCGCGAAGGTCGCGGACTACTCGACCTGGTTCGACTGCTGCGGATTCGGCTTCCGCCACGTGCTGGTGCAGCGCGACTTCACCCGCTCCTTCGCCACCCTGCGCAAGATCGAGCGGATGAAGGAGGAGGCCAACCCCGACGTCACCATCACCCACGACACCGGCTGCGTCACCACCCTCGACAAGAGCCAGTTCGCCGCCAAGGCGCACGGCCGCAACGTGGGCATCCCGGTGATGAGCGAGGCGCAGTTCGCCGCGCTGGCGATGGGCGCGCATCCGTACCGCGTCTGCCAGCTGCACTGGCACAGCACAGACTACCGGCCGCTGCTCACCAAGATGGGCATCGACTGGGAGAAGGCCTGGGCGGAGTTCGAGACCGACCTCGAGCGGCTGCGCAGCGGCCAGGCCGAGTTCCTCACCTGGGATGACGCCAATGCCCAGTGACACCGTGGTGATCATCGGCGGCGGCCCCGCCGGCCTCGGCGCCGCCCGCGCCGCCGGCGAGCTGGGCGCGCCGGTGGTCCTCGTCGAGGCCCGCGAGCGGCTCGGCGGCACCCCGATCAGCTCCAACTACGCCGCTCTGACCCCCGACTTCCGGCCCGCCGACGAGGCGATGGCGGAGATGGTCGCCGCGGTCGAGGCGCTGCCCGAGTGCACGGTGCGCACCTCGACGACGGTGACCGCGCGCGAGGGCGACGCCGGCGCGTTCCGGCTCACCCTGCAGAGCGGCGACGCCACCGAGACCGTCGAGGCGGGGGCGGTGATCCTCGCCACCGGCTTCGAGCACTTCGATCCCGGGCGCGAGACCCAGATGTACGGCTACTACGAGTACGAGGACGTGCTCACCCTGCAGGACCTCGAGGCCCAGCTCAAGCAGCACCAGGTGCTCGTCCCCTCCACCGGACGGGCGCCCGAGCACCTCTGCTTCATCCAGTGCGTGGGCTCGCGCGACCGGCGCATCGGCAACACCTGGTGCTCGAAGGTCTGCTGCGGGATCGCCTCCAAGGAGGCGATCGAGGTCAAGCGGCTGGTGCCGTCGTGCAAGGTCTACGTCTTCTACATCGACATGCGCATGTACGGCTTCTGGGAGGACCAGATCTACTGGAAGGCCCAGGAGGAGCACCACGTCAACTTCATCCGCGGCATCGTCACCGAGGTGATCCGCCGCGGCGAGAAGCTGGTGGTGAAGGGCGAGGACACGACCATGGGCCGGCCGGTCGAGGCGCCCATGGACATGGTGATCCTGAGCGTCGGCATGGAGCCGAGCCGTGGCACCAAGGAGATGGCGAAGGTCCTCGACATCCCCCTGGAGTCGCACGGCTTCATCGCCACCGTGGGCGCGCCGCTCGACACCGTGACCACCCCGGTGCCGGGGATCTTCGTCGCCGGCGCCGCCGCAGGGCCCAAGGACCTCGAGGACACGGTCTCGATGGCCGGCCTCGCGGCGGCGAAGGCGGTGGCCCTGATCCGCCGCCACGCTGCCGCGGCGCAGCCGGTCGGATGACCGTGATGACCGGCGGCCAGGTCGTCGACACCCCGGCGGTGCGGGAGTTCCTCGACCGCGCCCTCGAGAAGGTCAGCCGCGAGCAGTGCCGGGCGATCGCCGCCGAGTGCGCCGGCAAGGCACGGCTGATCCAGGGGGTGCTCGCCACCGGCCGGGCCACCGGGTTCGACCAGGCCGCGGTGCACACCCTGCTCCGCTGCATCTTCAGCACCCGCCGCCGCACCGACGCGGTGATCTCCGCCGCGTCAGCCCCGGGCGGGCTCGGTGCGGCGCTGACCGGGCTCTGCTGGGACGAGGCCCCGCTGGAGCGCCGGTTCGACGACTTCGTGGCCCGGCTGAGCCCGCTCGACGACGTCGAGCTCGCCTGCGACCTCGCCGGCGAGGTGCTGCACCACCTCCATCCCGACCGCTACTGGCTCTTCTCCCGCTGGATGTGGAGCCCGCGGCTGGGCACGGGAGCGGTGGCGCTGGTGACCACCGAGGCCGACCTGACCGGCGAGACCCCGGGTGCGAGCTACCTGAAGCTGGGCCGGGCGCTGCTGATGCTCCGCGCCAGCGGCGACGCCGCCGGGCTGCTCGACCTCGGCGAGGAACCGTGGAACCTCGATGTGCTCCTCGCCTGCGTGTACTGCGTCTACCTCTACACCATCACCCGGCTGCGCATGACCCAGGAGTTCAACAAGGTCATCCCGCCGCTGCCCGAGCTGGTCCGCCGCATCCTCGGCGTGCACCGGCTCGAGACCCTGGAGGCCTGAGCATGGCGGTCGATCCGGGTCGCATCCACGAGCACGAGAGCTGGGTCCAGGACGGGGTCGACATCTCCGGTCACTGGAACCGGATGTTCGACCCGCGGGTCATCCAGGACTACAACTCCGGGCTCCTGGAGCGGATCACCGGGCTGCCCGGAGGCGAGTCGCTCGGCTGGTGCTACCAGTGCGGCAAATGCACCTCGGTCTGCCCCGTCGACCACGTGGGCGACTACAGCCCGCGGAAGATCTTCCGCAAGGTGCAGACCGGGGTGAACCTCTTCGACGACCCCGACCTCTGGCTCTGCACCACCTGCATGAACTGCCTGCGGGTCTGCCCCAAGGGCGTCGACATGACCCAGATCATGCCCGCGGTGCGCGAGCAGGCGGTGCTCGAGGGCAACGTCCCCCCGGAGTTGCTCACCGCCTTCGAGAACACCATGCGCCACGGCAACCCGCTCGGCGAGCCGCAGCGCAAGCGCGCGGAGTGGGCGAAGGGGGCCGGGGTGCCGGTGCCGGTGATCAAGGACCTCGGCCGCCGCGTCGACATGCTCTGGTTCGTGGAGTGCTATCCGGCCTACCACCCGCGGGGTCGCGAGGCCTCCCAGGCGCTGGCCCGGATCCTCACCGCCCTCGAGCTCGACTTCGCCATCCTCGGGGTGGAGGAGCGGTGCGTCGCCGACTCGCAGCGGATCGCCGGCGAGAAGGGCGTCTTCGAGGCGATGGCGGAGCACAACATCGGGGTGATGCAGCGCTACGAGTTCGACCGGGTCATGGTCACCGACCCCCATGCCTACAACGCGTTCCTCAAGGAGTATCCGAAGCTCGGCGGGGAGTTCGAGACGATCCACTACACCCAGCTGCTCGCCCCGCTCATGGGGCGGCTGCAGCTGCAGCACCCGCTCGACCTGCGGGTCACCTT
>DATARS010000167.1:0-3983 GCA_036269455.1 Candidatus Dormiibacterota bacterium
CGAGCGCGGCCTCGCCGCCGCCGGGGTGCCCCACCAGAGCCTCGCCCTCGCCACCGCCACCCCCGCCGAGCTCGCCGCCGAGGTGGCGACGCGCGATCCCGCGTCGCTGGTGATCGTCGCCTCGCCGATGCGTGCCCTCCCCGTGCTCCAGGCGGCCGGCCGCGGCGCCTGGCGGCCGGCGCACGGGATCGTCGCCTCCTCCGACCTGATGTCGGTCTCCTTCGTCGAGGAGGCGGCGCCGCTGCTGCGGGGCACCTCGATGAGCATCGCCGGTGAGATCGACCCCGCCGACCCGACCTCGCGCGACTACCTCGCGGCGCTGCGCCGGAGCGTGCCGCTGCGCGTCCCCGGCATCGAGGGCGCGCGGGGCTGGTACGACGGTGTGCTCGTCGCCCGCGCCGACGCCGACGCCGGGCCCGGCGCCTCGCCCGCGGCACTGGAGACGGCGCTGCGCACCGGCTTCACCGGCATCCACCTCGGTCTCTTCGAGCTCGACTGGGCCACCGCGGGCGGCGGTCCCGACCGGCTCGCCTTCTTCCGCCCGGGTGACGGCGGCTCGCTGCTCCGCGACGGCCCTGCGGTCGGCCTCGGATGAGCCTGCGCCGGCGGCTGGCGAACGCCCTGGGGGCGGGTCCGATCTCCCCCGGCGCCGGTCGGGGCGGGGGCGAGGGGGTTCGCACCCGCGACCACCTCGCCAACAGCCGCACCTTCCTCGCCTGGATGCGCCTCGCCCTGACCCTGGTGACCGCGGGCTTCTCCGTCGACAAGCTGGGGCTGCTGCTCCCCGAGGGACGGGGCCAGTCGGCCTCCGGCGGCGACCTCGGCGCGGCGCTGGGGCTGGTCCTCGCCGGCGGCGTGCTCGCCAATCTCGCCCTGACGCGCTTCCTGCTCCAGCGGCGGGTGATCGAGGGGCCGCAGCTGCGCACCCGGGTGCTCCTCGACGTCACCCTGGTGGCGATCGCCGGGACCATCGGCACCCTGGTGGTGCTCTTCCTGCTGCGCACCGGATGACCGTCGAGAGCAGCGGCGGATTCCGACCCGTGGTCACCGATCCACCCCCGCGGCGCGCCAACGAGGAGACCCGGGTGCGCGAGCAGCTCGCCAACGAGCGGACCCTGCTCGCCTGGGCGCGGACCGCGATCACCTTCATCGCGCTCGGGTTCGGGGTGTCGCGCTTCGACGTCTTCCTCCGCGAGCTGCGCGCCAGCAACGGCCACGAGTCCGGACCCAGCGCCGCGTTCTCGGCGGCGATCGGCATCGTCTTCGTGCTCGCCGGGATGCTCACCGCGGCCGCGGGGGTGATCCGGTACTTCCACGGACGCCGGCAGATCGAGGAGGCCACCTTCGAGGCCCCGTTCTGGCCCTACCTCGTCCTCACCCTGCTGATGTGCGCGGTGGGCCTCTCATTGCTGCTCTACCTGGTGGTCGACGTCGCCCGCTCCTGACCCAGATCGACGAGCTCGGCGCTCACCTGTCCGGGCCCGTCGATGGTCAGCACCGCGACCGTGAAGGTGGGCATCCGCCGCCGGTCGGTGGGCGAGCCGGGGTTGAGGAGCAGCAGGCCGTTCTCGTCCTCGAGCACGGGGACGTGGCTGTGGCCGAAGACCACCACCCGGGCGCTCGGGAACCAGCGCCGCAGCCGGCCGCGCCGTCCCGCCGCCGCGCCGCTGTCGTGGACCATCGCGATCGGGACGCCGCCGACCTCGAACTCGAGCCGCTCGGGGAGCCGGTCGGCGAGGCCCCGGTCGTTGTTGCCGAGCACCGCCCAGAGAGGCCGTCCGCGGCCGAGCCGGGCGAGCAGCGCGGGGTCGACGACGTCGCCGGCGTGGAGCACTCCGTCGGTGGCGAGCACCACCCGCCACGCCCCCGAGGGGAGGTCGCGGGCGCGGGTGGGCACGTGGGTGTCGGCCAGGACGGCGAGTCGCACCGCCACAGACTAGAACCAGAGTTCGTCGTAGACGGAGCGGCGGTGCGGCCGGGTGCGGCTGCGCTCGAGGAGGCGGCGGCGCCGCGCCTGGCGGCGGCGGCGGCGGAAGAGCGCCTCCTCGATGCGGGACACCGGCTGGAGGTGGCGCAGCGCCACCGCCGCGAGGGTGCCGAGTCGCAGCGCGTGCGGTCGCAGCCGGTGACGGAACAGCCAGGCGGCGAGCAGCAGGCCGGCGAGGACCAGGAGGCGGCCGTGGGGCACCCCCAGCGCGGCGGTGAGCGGGGAGCCGGTGTGGCCGGCGGCGCCGTCGCGCTCCGCCGGATGGGCTGCGTTCCACGCCTGGATCTCGTGCCTGCGGGTGAGCACCGCCGGGTCCTGGGCCTCGATCGCGTCCCGCACCGCGGCGGCGATGGCGTCGCGGACGTCGCCGCGGACCAGCAGGTCCGCCTCGCGCGGGTTGCTGAGGTACATCGGCTCGATCGTGACCGCCGGCATCACCGCGTGGACCCAGAGGTTGTCGCGGAGGATGGTGCCGTCGTCGGCGACGGTGAACGGCTTCAGCCGCCTGTCGAGCGCGGCGCTCATCCGGTCCGCGAAGGGGTGGCTGTCCTCGTTGGGATAGAGGACCACCGAGCCGTTGGCGGTCGGGTCCGTCCAGGAGTTGCCGTGGATGCTGACGAAGAGCCCGGCGTGGGCGTCGATCGCCGTCTGCATCCGCGGGCCGATGTCGAGGTACTCGTCGCGGTCGCGGGTCATCACCACCTGGACGAGGTCGTGCTGGAGCAGGCTGCGGACCCGGCGGGCGGTGTCGAGCGAGTAGTCCTTCTCCAGCAGGCCGTTCTGAGCCACCGACCCGGGGTCGAAGAGCTGGTCGGGATGGTTGTTGTCGGGGGTCCCGCCATGGCCCGCGTCGATGGCGACGACGTACGGGACGGGCCTGGTGGCGGGTGCCGCCTGCGCAGCGGCGCGGGCGTGCGCGACCGGCGCAAGGGAGGCCGTCAGAAGGACGGCGACCGGGGCGCAGGCGAGGACGTGGAGAAAACGTTCGGCCCGGTGGCTCATCGCCACCGATGAGTATATGCGCGCGAACTAGCCCTTCGAGGACACCACGCTGAACAGCCCGAGCCCGGCCCCGCCCATGTAGACCATGGCGCTCACCAGCAGGGTGTTGAAGACGATCCGCAGCCGGGCCTGGGAGAACCGGATGCAGGCCCGGGCGCCGAGCTGGGAGCCGATCAGGCCGCCGGCGACGAGCGGGGTGGCCATGCTCAGAATGGCGCCGAGGTGGATGTCGCCGGCGAGGACGTGGCCGATGGCGCCGGACATCGCGTTGCCGGTGATGGCGACCAGGTCGGAACCCACCGCGACCTGCATCGGGACGTGGATGACCCCGACCAGCAGGGGCACCAGGATGAAGCCGCCGCCGACCCCGAAGAGGCCGGAGACGAAGCCCACCGAGGCGCCGATGACGCCCGCTCGCGGGACCCGGACGGTGTAGCGGTAGACGCGCCCGCGGACGGTGCGCTCCCGCGGGAGCGCGAGCCTGCTGTGCCGGGCGGTGCCGCGCTCCGCCCCCGGCTCCCCGGCCGGCGCCGTCGCGGCGGCGGAGTCGCCCGCCGGCGGACGCACCGTCGCGAAGAAGCCGAGGACGGCGATGAGCAGCAGCGACACCATCAGCTCGAGCGCCTTGCTCGGCAGCCGGTGGCTCAGCTGGCTCCCCAGCTGGGCGGCGACCACGCCCGGAGCCATGAGGATGAGGCCGAGGGAGACGTCGATGCTCCCCTGACGGAGGTGCCGGAGGACGCCGGCCGCGGCCACCCAGACGTAGTAGGCGAGGCTGAGCGAGACCGCGATGTGGACGTTGAGGCCGATGGCGACGAGCAGCGGAACGGTGACGAAGCCGCCCCCGGCGCCGAGCATCCCGGCGAGACTGCCGGTGATCAGCCCGATGATCACCAGCTGGACGGTCAGCAGCGTCGGCACGTGCGGTGTTCCCCTCGGCTCTCCGGATCCCATTCGCGACTCTGGCGGACACCCGCCGTGGCGCCTATCCCCC
>DATARS010000168.1:0-14187 GCA_036269455.1 Candidatus Dormiibacterota bacterium
GGGGGAGTCGGTGGTCGTGGCGGTGAGCGGCGGGCCGGATTCGATGGCGCTGCTCGACGCCCTGGCCCGGCTGGCGCCGCCGCGGGGGCTGCGGTTGCTCGTCGCCCACGTCGACCACGGGCTGCGCGATGGGTCGGCTGCGGAGGCCGACGTGGTCGCGGCGGTCGCCAGCGGGGTGGGACTGGAGACCGTCGCCCTCCGGGTCACCGTCGAGTCCGGCGGCTCGCTCCAGGACGCGGCCCGGCGCGCCCGCCACGCAGCCCTGGACCGGCTCGCCCGGGATCGGGGCGCCACCGCGATCGCGCTCGGCCACACCGCCGACGACCAGGCCGAGACGGTGCTGATGCGGGCGCTGAGCGGGGCCACCCCGCGCGCCCTCGCCGGCATGGCGCCGCGCAACGGGCGGCGGGTCCGGCCGCTGCTGCGGCTGTGGCGCCGGGACACCACCTCCTACTGCGCCGCGCTCGGGCTGGAGCCGCTCGACGACCCCTCGAACCACGACCCGCGCTTCCTCCGGACCCGGGTGCGTGAGGAGGTGCTCCCGGCGCTCGAGGAGGTCTTCCCCGCCGCCCGGCGCAGGCTGGTCGCACTCGCCGACCGGCAGCGACGCGCGATCGAGGAGGCGGCAGCCTTAACAGGGCGGGGAACGGCGTCGTGACGGAGCCATGGCGGAGCCGCATCGCCGAGATCGGGCGCTTTCCGACCCCGTGCTAGACTGCCCCGCATGACCGGCCAGAGGCGCCCTCTCGTCTACTTCCTTCTCGTCACGGCGATCATCATGGTGGCCGTCCTGGCCTACCGCAGCTTCCCGAGCCAGACCCCCGCGGATCGCACCCTCGGGGACCTGCAGCACGCGGTCGCCTGCGCGAGTGCCAGCCCGCCCTCGGGTTGCAGTCCCGAGAACACGATCTCCACCGACAAGAGCCATCAGGCGGTGATCGACGGCGACGGGCAGAGCGTCACCTGGTACAACAACAGCAACGAGAAGATCCACACCTCGGTGCCGCAGAACTCGGACATTCCCGGGTATTTCGGCAAAGAGGGTTACACCAACTTCAAAGCCGACCCACCCAGCGGGGGCAATCTGTTGTGGAGCATCATCCTACCTAACCTCTTCCTGCTCGTCGTCATCGGCGGGTTCATGTGGTACATGCTCCGACAGACCCAGAGCGGGAACAATCAGGCACTGTCCTTCGGTCGCAGTCGTGCGCGTCTGCTCGCCGGTGACAAGCCGCAGATCACCTTCAACGACGTCGCCGGCGTCGAGGAGGCGAAGGTCGAGCTGACCGAGATCGTCGAGTTCCTGAAGTACCCGGACAAGTTCACCGCCGTCGGCGCGCGCATCCCCAAGGGCGTGCTCCTCGTCGGCCCTCCCGGCACCGGCAAGACCCTGCTCAGCAAGGCCGTCGCCGGTGAGGCGGGCGTCCCCTTCTTCAGCATCAGCGGCTCCGAGTTCGTGGAGATGTTCGTCGGCGTCGGCGCCAGCCGCGTCCGCGACCTCTTCGACCAGGCCAAGAAGAACAGCCCCTGCATCGTCTTCGTGGACGAGATCGACGCTGTCGGCCGCCAGCGCGGCGCCGGCCTCGGCGGCGGCCACGACGAGCGCGAGCAGACCCTCAACCAGCTGCTCGTCGAGATGGACGGCTTCGAGACCAGCACCCACGTCATCGTCATCGCCGCCACCAACCGGCCCGACGTCCTCGATCCCGCCCTGCTCCGGCCGGGCCGCTTCGACCGCCACGTCACCCTCGACCGCCCCGACATCCGCGGCCGCCGCGCCATCCTCGAGGTGCACGCGCGCAACAAGCCGCTCGACTCGTCGGTGCAGCTCGAGGTGCTCGCCAAGCAGACTCCGGGCTTCTCCGGCGCCGACCTCGCCAACCTCATCAACGAGGCGGCGATCCTGACGGCGCGGAACAACCGCAAGCTGATCAACATGCACGACCTCGAGGAGGCGATCGCCCGGGTCATCGCCGGCCCGGAGCGGAAGAGCCGGATGATCTCCGAGAAGGAGAAGCAGACGATCGCCTTCCACGAGATGGGCCACGCCCTGGTGATGCGCACCCTGCCGCACACCGACCCGGTCCACAAGATCAGCATCGTCAGCCGTGGTATGGCGCTGGGCTGGACGCTCTCCCTGCCCCAGGAGGACAAGTACCTGGTGAGCAAGGCCGAGCTGGCCGACCAGCTCGCCGGCATCCTCGGCGGCCGCTGCGCGGAGGAGCTGATCCTCGGCGAGAAGAACATCACCACCGGGGCCCAGGACGACATTCGCAAGGCCACCTCGCTGGCCCGCAAGATGGTCACCGAGTGGGGCATGAGCGACAAGCTCGGCCCGCTCGCCTTCGGCACCAAGGAGGAGCTCGTCTTCCTCGGCCGCGACCTCGGCGAGCAGCGCAACTACTCCGAGGAGGTCGCCAGCGAGATCGACCAGGAGATCCACCACCTCGTCGACAGCGCCTTCATGCTCGCCAAGCAGGTGCTCCGAGACCGCGAGCACGTGCTCCGCGCCCTCGCCGCCCGGCTGGTCGAGGTCGAGACCATGGACGCCGCCGAGATGGATCGGATCATCGAGCAGGCCGACCTGCTCCACCGGGTCGACCACACTCCGACCGCCGCCGCGGGCATGTAGTCCCGCGCTCCGGGAGCGGCGCGAGCGGCGCCCCCGGAGCGAGTGCGTGACCGGGAGATGTTCCCGGCGCAATCCGGAGTACCATGGGCGCGCGCACCCTCGCCTGGGAGTGGGGTACCGCCGTCTGTCCCGTGGACGCCCGAAGGGCGCCGCGAGGCCAAGCCGGCGGGCCCGGAGTCCGACCTCAGCACGAGGCGGCGCAACGTATCGACGCTTGGATCACGAGGTGACCGAGACGTGAGAGGCGCCCCTGTCCGGGACCGGGTCCCGAACCCCACCATGGGCGCGATGCGCCCGTCCGCCGAGGCGCCGCCTCCGCGTCCGCGGATCGCCGTCGTCGGCGCCGGCCGCTGCGGATCCGCCCTGGCCGTCGCCGCCCACGAGGCGGGCTACCCGGTGACCGCGGTCACCAGCCGCACCCCCGAGCACGCCCGCGCCCTCGCCGGCCGCGTCGGCGCCGAGGTGGTCGGGTCGGCGGTCGCGGCGACCCGACGCGCCGACCTGATCCTGCTCACCGTGCCCGACGCCCAGATCACCCGGGTGGCCGCGACCATCGCCGCCAGCGGCGCCTCGCTCGGCGGCCGGGCGCTGGTGCACTGCAGCGGCGCCCATCCCTCCGCCGCGCTCGCCGCCGCCCGCCACAGCGCCGGTGCGGTGGGGAGCCTCCACCCGCTGCAGTCGCTGACCGGCGGCGACGCCGCCTCCACCCTGCGCGGCACCTACTTCGCGATCGAGGCGGACGCCCGGCTGCAGCCGGTGCTCGAGCGGCTGGTCGCCGACCTCGGCGGCATCCCCTTCACCGTCCCCGCGGCGGGCCGCGTCCTCTACCACGCCGCCGCGGTGCTCGCCGGCAACGCCCCGCTCGCGCTGGTGGCTCGGGCCACCTCGCTGCTCGAGAGCGCCGGGGTGGACCCCGCCGTCGCCGGCGAGGCGCTCGCCACCCTGCTCGAGGGTGCGGCGCGCAACGCCCGGCGGCTCGGGGTGCGCTCGGCGCTCACCGGCCCGGTGGTGCGCAACGACGCCGAGACCATCGACCGCCACCTCGAGGCTCTGCGCCGCGACCCCGACACCCACCGGCTCTACCGCGAGCTCGCCGGCGAGACCCTGCGCACCGCCGGGAGCACCGGCCGCGAGCAGGTGGCGGCGGTGCTCGCCGCCGCCGAGCCCCGGGCGACCGGCAGCCGGGCCCGGGGTGGCCGCCGCCGCGGGCGCGCCCGTGATGGGATCGGCGGGCTCACCCCCGCCCGGGGCTGACCGTGCCCGCCAGCGGCCGTCCGGTCACCGTTCGCGACCTCGAGACCTGCAAGCGCGAGGGGCGGCGGTTCGCCGTGGTCACCGCCTACGACTACACCACCGCCCGCATCCTCGACGCCGCCGGCATCCCCGTGCTGCTCGTCGGCGACTCGCTGGGGATGCTGATGCTCGGCTACCCGAGCACCCTGCCGGTGGGCATGGACGAGATGCTCCACCACGCTCGGGCGGTCGCCCGCGGCGCCCCCGAGAAGCTGCTTGTCGGTGACATGCCCTTCGACGCCTACCACGCCAGCGACGCCGAGGCGGTGCACAACGCGGCCGCCTTCCTCAAGGCGGGGATGAACGCGGTCAAGATCGAGGGCGGCGGCCGCGTGGTCGGCCTCGCCGCCCACCTCGTCGAGCGCGGCATCCCGGTGATGGGCCACCTCGGGCTGACCCCGCAGTTCTTCAACGCCTTCGGCGGCATGCGCGTCCAGGGGCGCAGCGGCGACGACCGCCGCCGCATCCTCGACGACGCCCTCGCCCTCCAGGACGCCGGCGCCTTCTCGCTGGTGCTCGAGGGCGTGCCGAGAGACCTCGGCGCCGAGGTGACCGCGGCGCTGCGCATCCCCACCATCGGGATCGGCGCCGGGCCGGACTGTGACGCCCAGGTGCTCGTCGTCCACGACCTGCTCGGCCTCACCCAGGACCCCATGCCCAAGTTCGTGCGCGCCTACGGCGACCTCGGCGCCCGGGCCGTCGACGCGCTCACCGCCTTCGCCGCGGACGTCGCCGCCGGGAGCTTTCCCGACGACGCCCACAGCTACCACTGAGAGCCGCCGTGCCCGATCGACGCGACGCCCCCCGCATCCTCCCCACCCCTGCGGCGATGCGCCTCCAGTCCGAGCGCTGGCGCGCCGCCGGCCTCAGCGTGGGCCTTGTGGCCACGATGGGAGCACTCCACGACGGCCATCGCAGCCTGGTCCGCCGCGCCCGCGAGGAGTGCGACCGGGTGGTGGTCAGCATCTTCGTCAACCCGGCGCAGTTCAACTCCGGCGACGACCTCGCCCGCTACCCCCGGACCCTGGGGAGCGATCTCGAGCTGCTCGCCGCCGAGGGCGCCGACGCCGCCTTCGTCCCCGAGCCCGCGAGCGTCTACGGCCCCGGCTTCGCCACCTCCGTGGCGGTCACAGGGACGGTGACCTCGACCCTCGAGGGCGCGCTGCGCCCCGGCCACTTCGAGGGCGTCGCACTGGTGGTGGCGAAGCTGCTCATCACAGCCCGCGCCGACCGCGCGTACTTCGGCGAGAAGGACGCCCAGCAGTGCGCCGTGGTCCGCCGCCTCGCCGCCGACCTCGACACCGGGACCGAGATCGTCGTCTGTCCCACCGTCCGCGACGCCGACGGGCTGGCGCTGAGCAGCCGCAACGTCCACCTCAGCCCCGCGGAGCGCGCCCAGGCCCTCGCGCTGCCGGAGGCAATGGCGGCCGCCGCCCGCCGCCTCGCCGCGGGCGAGACCGGTGCCGCGGTGCTCCTCGCCGCCGCCGCCGCGGTGGTCGGGGCCGCGCCGGACCTCGTCCTCGAGTACATCGCCATCGTCGACGAGGACAGCTTCGAGCCCCTGGAGCGGGTGACCGGTCGGGCGCGAATTCTCGTCGCTGCTAGAATAGGACGGACCCGGCTCATCGACACTCTCTGCCTCGGAGCGGCGGACCCGCCCACGACAGCCTTCGTCGTCGGCGCCACCTCGTCGCATGGCCCTGAGGTCGTGCCCACCGGGAGGAGCCGCACGTGCAGCGTACCGTCATGAAGTCGAAGATCCACCGCGCCACGGTGACGCGGGCGGATCTCCACTACGAGGGGTCCTGCAGCATCGACACCGAGCTGATGCGCGCCGCCGACATCGTGGTCGGCGAGCAGGTGCACATCGTCAACGTCACCAACGGGTCGCGGGCGATCACCTACGCGATCGAGGGCGCCCCCGGCGAGATCGCCCTCAACGGTGCCATGGCGCACATCGGCGACGCCGGCGACACCGTGATCCTCATCACCTACGCCCAGTACGACGACGCCGAGCTGGTGTCGCACGTCCCGCGGGTGGTCCAGGTCGACGCCAGGAACAGGGCGCGGCTCAAGGCGACCGCGACCTGAGCGCATCGAGCGACGCAGAGAACCCGGGCGACACAGCCGACCTGGTCGTCATCGGCAGCGGAATCGCGGGCCTGGTGGCGGCGCTCGCCGTCGCGGGCCGCGGCCGGGTCACCGTGGTCACCAAGGGAGCGCTCGACGACGGCTGCAGCCGCTGGGCGCAGGGGGGCATCGCCGCCGCCGTCGCCTCCGACGACACCCCCGAGCTCCACCTCGCCGACACCCTCGCCGCCGGTCGCGGCCTCTGCGACGAGGCGGCGGTGCGGGTCCTCGTCGAGGAGGGGCCGCGCCGCATCCGCGACCTGGTGGAGTGGGGGGTCAGCTTCGACACCCAGGACGGCGCCCTCCTGCTCGGCCGCGAGGCCGCCCACACCCGCTCGAGGATCCTCCACGCGCGCGGTGACGGCACCGGCCTGGAGATCGAGTCCAGCCTGATCCGGCGGCTGCGCGCCACCGGAGCGCGCCTGCTCGAGCGCCACCTGGTCACCCGCCTGCTCACCGACGGCGCCGGCCGCTGCCTCGGCGTGGAGGTCTGCGACGCCGACACCGGCGCGACCCGGCGGCTGCTCGCCGGCGCGGTGGTGCTCGCCAGCGGCGGCGCGGGACGGCTCTGGCGGCACACCACCAACCCCGAGTCCGCGACCGGCGACGGCGTCGCCCTCGCCTTCGAGGCCGGCGCCGAGTGCGCGAGCATGGAGTTCGTCCAGTTCCACCCCACCGCGCTCGCACTCGAGGGGGCGCCGCGCTTCCTCATCAGCGAGGCGGTGCGCGGCGAGGGCGCGCGGGTGCTCAACGCCCGCGGCGAGCGCTTCCTCCTCGACGCCGACCCGCGGGGCGAGCTCGCCCCACGCGACACCGTCTCCCAGGCGATCTGGCGCGAGCTGCAACGCTCGGGCGCCGATCGGGTCTATCTGGACTGCACCGATCTAGCCGATCGAGCCGCAGTGCGCTTTCCCACCATCCACCGGACCTGCATGAGCTTCGGAATCGACATCGCCCACGACCTCGTCCCCATCGCCCCTGCCGCCCACTATCTGATCGGCGGTGTCCGCACCGACCTCAGCGGTGCGACCAGCGTCGAGGGGCTGTACGCCTGCGGCGAGGTGGCGAGCAGCGGCGTCCACGGGGCCAACCGGCTGGCGAGCAACAGCCTGCTCGAGTCCGTGGTCTTCGCCCGCCGCGCCGCCGAGGCCGCGCTGCGACTGCGCGCCGAGGCGCCTCCGCCGCGGGCGTCGGCCGTCGTCGAGGACCCGTCCGGCGCCCGCCCGGCGAGCAGGCTGCGCCCCGCGCGGGCTGCGGTGCTCGCCGACCGCCTCCGCGACGCCATGTGGGACGGCGCCGGGCTGGTCCGTGACGCGCGCGGACTCGGCGCCGCGCGTGACCTCGCCGGTGCAATTCGCGTTGAGTGCGACACGGACGCGTCGCCGGCCGCCGCCGGGCTGCGCGCCCGGGCGCTCACCGCCGACCTCATCTGCACCTCCGCCCTGGCTCGCGAGGAGAGCCGGGGCAGCCATCTGCGAGACGACTTCCCGGACAGCGGAGACGAATGGCTCGGAATCTGGGTCACCGACAGGAACAGGGGACTTCGCTTTGACAGCAACGCTCGAACCCACCAGCACTGACGCACTCGCACCCGACGTCCTCGATCCGCTGATCCGGGCGGCCCTGGCGGAGGACGTGGGCAGCGGCGACATCACGACCGACGCCATCCTCCCGCCCGAGATGACCTGCCGCGGCAAGGTGGTCTGCAAGCAGGACGGGGTGATCGCCGGCCTGCCCGTGGCCCGCCGCGTCTTCCAGCTCGTCGACGAGCGTCTCCAGTTCGACTGCAAGACCCAGGACGGCCAGAAGGTCCAGGAGGACCAGATCGTCGCCCGTCTCTTCGGCCCCGCCCGCGCGATGCTCCGCGCTGAGCGCGTGGCCCTCAACTTCCTCCAGCACCTGAGCGGCATCGCCAGCCTCACCGCCCGCTACGTCAAGGCGGTCGACGGCACCAAGACCCTGATCCTCGACACCCGCAAGACCACGCCCGGCCTGCGCAACCTCGAGAAGTACGCGACCCGCATGGGCGGTGCCGCCAACCACCGCATGGGCCTCTACGACCAGGTCCTCATCAAGGACACCCACCTCGCCCTCGCCAACGGCGTCAGCCCGGCGCTCCGCGCCGTCCGCAAGGCCCACCCCGAGGCCCCGATCAATGTCGAGGTCAGCAACCTCCAGGAGCTCGAGCAGGCCCTCACCGACAAGGCCCCCCGCATCCTCCTCGACAACTTCGCCCCCGGCCAGGTCCGCGAGGCCATGCAGCTCATCCGCGGCCGCGCCAAGGTCGAGATCAGCGGCGGCGTCGTCCTCACCAACGCCCGCGCCTACGCCCTCGCCGGTGCCGACTACATCAGCGTCGGAGCCCTCACCCACAGCGCCACCGCCCTCGACTTCAGCCTGAAGGTCACGCGGTACTAGCTCGGCCGGCTCCTCCGGCGGTGGTGGCGGGAGTTCCGGTTCGGCTACGCACCCAGCGCCGCGACCACGTTCTCCTGGACCCACCCGAGGGTGACGAGCATCGCGTACTCCTCACGTTCGAGCATGGAGCCGTCGCCCCTCTCCTCCCAGCCGTCGTCGTCGATGCCGAGGCGAGCGCCGGCGACCAACCGCAGGTGGTTGATGGCGCGGACCCAGGTGAGCGCCTCGTCCTCGGAGAGGCGGAAGCGGTCGTCGGCGCCGCTGAGGGCGGCGCGGACGGCGTCGATGTCGGCGGCGCGGACGTGCTCGACCTCGGGCTTGGAGTAGCGCTGGTACTCCTCGTCGAGGGCGGGGTCGTCGTAGGCGTGGAGCCGGGTGCGGGGGTCGTCGCCGAGGCCGGGGCGGAGCTCGTCGACGATGCGCAGGAGGATCTCGCGCTCGCGGCGGTCGAGCCGGAGCTCGACTCGGTTGAGCCGCCGGCGGACCCAGGCCATGGTGTGGGCTCGCGCCCCTAGCCGCGGGCCAGGGTGGCCTGGAGGCCGAAGGCGTGGAGCCGGGTGACCGAGACCTCGGCCTGCTCGCGCGGCTGGCTGGCGACGATCGCCTTGCCCTCCTCGTGGACCTGGAGCATCAGCTTGGTCGCGGTGGTCTCGTCGTAGCCGAAGAGCCGGCGGAAGACCAGGACCACGTAGGACATCAGCGTGATCGGGTCGTTCCAGACCACGACGTTCCAGGGCAGGTCACGACGCGCGGCGTCGCGGCCGGCGGGGGCGTCGCGCCTGGTCGGCGCCTCGGTGGGCATGGGGAAAGCTTAGTGCAGCGCCGCCGCCAGCTGGGGACGATGGGTCTGAGTGAGCGGGTGGGCGTCGCCGAGCTCGTTGAAGAGCCCGACCGCGACCCGGCGGGCGAGGTCGCGGACCTCTCCGTCACCGCTGCGGACCGCCTCGACGAGCGAGCTCAGCGCGGTGGACGCGTCGCCCGAACGGAGCGCGTCGAGGGCGGTGGCGGCCGCCGTGCCCTCGCCCGCCTCGGCGGCGAGCTGGAGGCGGGCGAGCAGCCCCGCGGCGGCGGGGTCGTGCTGGACGGGGGTGAGCACCTCGGTCGCCTCGGCGTCGTCGCCGCGCTCGAGGAGCATCCGGGCGAGGGCGACCCGGGGGGGCGCCAGGCCGGGGTCGAGCTCGACGGCTCGGCGCAGCGAGGGCTCATCGCCGGCGCGGGTGAGCCGCTCGGCGGGGGAGGGGAGGAGCGCCTCGACGAAGCGCTCGACCGCGGCGCGCCCCTGGGCGCCGGTGAACTCGCTGACCACCTGGCCGTTGCGGAACGCCTTGACCGCGGGGATGCCGCGGACGCCATAGCGCTGCTGGAGGCGGGGGTTGGCGTCGACGTCGACCTTGGCGAGGACGAGATCGCCGTCGTTGGCCTCGGCGACCTGCTCGAGGACCGGACCCAGCGCCCGGCAGGGGGCGCACCAGGCGGCCCAGAAGTCGACGATGACGGGGGTGGTGAGGGAGCGCTCCAGCACCTCGTGGGTGAAGGAGCCCTCGGTGACGTCGATGACCATGCGCGGGTTGTACCCGATCCGGGGCCCGGCCACGCCTTCACCTCCTTTAACAGAGGGGACCGGCGAGCGTGGTGCGCTCGCCGGTCCGGAGAGAGGGGTCGGGGAGGGGGGACCGGCGGTCGCCCGCCGGTCCGGAGAGAGGGGTCTGGTTGGTCTAGGCGGAGGTGCTGGTGGAGAGGTCCAGCGTGCCCGTCCAGGCGTCGACGAAGCTCTGGGACGTGGTCACCGGCTCCAGGACCGGGGCGGTCGCGGCCGCGGAGGTGGTCTCGAGGACGGCGCGGAGCGGAAGCTCGCACTCGTGGCAGACGATCCAGATCGGACCGGCCTCGTCGACGGTCCGCTCCAGGCGGTGCCGCCGTCCGCATTCCTCGCAGGTGATGGTGATCCGCATCGTCTGTCGTCCCGTTCCTAGCTCTGTGCCGCGTCTTCCCGGTCCCGCTGGGGGCCCGGTGCCGGCTGCGAGAGGAGCGTCTCAGGAAACTCGAAAAGGGGGGATGACATCGGGTTCAGAGATGTAAAGACGGCGACGCGAAGTTGCGAAAGGCGGCCTTAGAAACCCTGCCGAGCGAGCGCGGCGGGGGTGGTACACTCCGCCCGCCGCGCAGGCACGGAGCATTCACGCCCGTCAACGCCGAGGCGCGCGGTGGTACGGCGGACCGGGTTCCGCAGCTTTCGACCGGCGTCCCCGAGCACGCAGGCAGAGGCGAATAAGGAGCGAGTTGCCCCAGACCACGACAGTCGACGAGCCCTTGACCATGGAGGAGCTCCTGAACGAGCAGGAGCACAGCATCCGAGCCCTCTCCCACGGCGACATCGTCGACGGGATCGTGGTTCGCGTCGATCCGGACGAGGTGCTGGTCGACATCGGGGCGAAGTCGGAAGGGGTGATCTCCAACCGCGAGCTCGCCGCCCGCGGCGAGGCTCCGGTCGAGCTGACGCCGGGTGACGAGGTCAAGGTCTACGTCATCGAGCCCGAGAACGAGCACGGCAACGTGGTGCTCTCGCTGCGCAAGGCACGGGCCGAGGGAATCTGGCAGAAGGCCGCCGAGAAGGAGTCCGAGGGCGAGATCATCGACGCCGAGGTCCGCGAGCAGAACAAGGGCGGCCTCATCGTCAACATCATGGGCCTGCGCGGGTTCCTGCCCTCCAGCCAGGTGGCCCGCCAGTACAGCGGCAACCTCATGGAGCTGGTCGGGACCAAGATCCCGGTCAAGATCCTCGAGGTCAACCGCAAGCGCAACCGCCTGATCGTCTCCCAGCGCGCCGCCCAGGACGAGGACCGGGCGCGCCAGCGCGAGGAGCTCTTCGAGAAGCTCCAGGTCGGCGACCTGGTCAGCGGCAAGGTGAGCGGCCTGACCTCCTACGGCGCCTTCGTCAACCTCGGCGGTGCCGACGGCCTCATCCACATCAGCGAGTTGAGCTGGGATCGCATCAACAACGTCAGCGACATGCTGAGCGTCGGCGACGAGGTCTCGGTCAAGGTCATCAAGCTCGACCCCGAGCTGAGCCGGATCAGCCTCTCGCTCCGCCAGATGAGCTCCGACCCCTGGGACACCATCGAGGACCGCTTCCCCCAGGGCAAGCCGGTCGAGGGCATCGTCACCAAGACCAAGAAGTACGGCGCCTTCCTGCAGATCGCCGACGGGGTCGAGGGCCTGCTCCACATCAGCGAGCTCTCCTGGGATCACGTCGAGCGCACCGAGGACGTCCTCAAGGTCGGCGACAAGGTGACCGTCATGGTGCTCAACGCCGACAAGGTGCGGCGTCGCATCAGCCTGTCCCTCCGCCAGCTCCAGGGTCGTGGCGCCGGCACCGGCGAGGTCGGTGAGGAGTACTACCCCGGCGCCGACTACGAGCCCACGTCGGTCCGTGACCTGACCGGCGGCGACCTCGAGGGCCTCGAGACCGAGGACGAGGCGCCACCGGCCGAGGACGGCGCCCCGGAGGCCGCCGCCCCCGCCCATGTCGAGGAAGCCGAGGAGGCCCCCGAGGTCGAGGCGGCCCCCGAGGTCGAGGCCGCCCCCGAGGCCGAGTCGGCCCCGAAGGCCGAGTCGGCCGTGGAGGCTGAGGAGTCCGAGGCGCCCGCGGCGGCCGTCGAGGCCGAGGCGGCGGAGGCGAGCGCGCCCCCGGCTCCGCAGCCGGCGGCGGTCGCGCCCGAGGGCGAGCCGGAGCCCAAGAAGGCGAAGGCGGCCGAGGAGGCCGACTAGACCGTCGGGGACCGTCAGGGCGGCCATCCGTCGCGGGCTTCTCGCCGGGTCGTCACGACCTCGTTCCGCGAGGGGAGGTTGCTGGGGGGCAGGGCTGGGTATAGTGGTGGTCGCTGAGCCGCCTCGACGGGGGGCTGTCCGACGCGGTCGACCCCGCGGAGGTCTTCCCGCCGGCGCGGTGTTCGGCGGAGGAGAACGAGAGCTTGTACCCCTTCGAAAGGTTCACCGAGAGAGCGAAGAAGGTCCTCACCCTGGCGCAGGAGGAGGCGGAGCGCTCTCATCATTCGTACATCGGGACGGAGCACCTGCTGCTCGGCCTGCTGCGCGAGGGTGAGGGCCTGGCTGCCAAGGTGCTCAACAACCTTGGTGTCGAGATCAACAAGGTGCGCAGCACGATCGAGTCGGTCCTCGGTCGGAACGAGCGCATCATCATTCAGCAGATCATCCCCACGTCGCGCGTGAAGAAGGTCATCGAGATCTCCTTCGAGGAGGCGCGTCGCATGGGCAACAACTACGTGGGCACCGAGCACCTGCTGCTCGGCCTGCTCATCGAGGGTGAGGGCATCGCCGCCCATGTCCTCGAGGACCTCGGCGCGACCCTCGAGAAGGTGCGCGGCGAGATCGAGCGGCTGCTCCACGAGTCCGGTCTCGAGGAGGAGTCCAAGGAGGCGCAGAAGAAGCCCTCCAAGACGCCCCTTCTCGACCAGTTCTGTCGGGATCTCACCGAGCTGGCGCAGAAGAACTCCCTCGATCCCGTCATCGGGCGCGAGATGGAGATCGAACGCGTCATCCAGATTCTGAGCAGGCGCACCAAGAACAACCCCGCTCTCATCGGCGAGCCCGGCGTCGGCAAGACCGCCATCGCCGAGGGCCTCGCCCAGCACATCATCCTGGGGAACATCCCCGAGTCCCTGATGGGCAAGCGGGTGCTCACCCTCGACATGGGCGCGCTCGTCGCCGGCACCAAGTACCGCGGCGAGTTCGAGGAGCGGCTCAAGAAGATCCTCGACGAGATCCGCCAGTCGCGTGAGGTGGTGCTCTTCATCGACGAGCTCCACACCCTGGTCGGCGCCGGCGCCGCCGAGGGCGCGATCGACGCCGCGAACATCCTCAAGCCCGCGCTCGCACGCGGCGAGATCCAGTGCATCGGTGCGACCACGCTCAACGAGTACCGCAAGTACATCGAGAAGGACGCCGCGCTCGAGCGCCGCTTCCAGCCGGTGTTCGTCGAGCAGCCGAGCATCGCCGAGACCAAGGAGATCCTCACCGGGATCCGCTCGCTCTACGAGAAGCACCACCGGGTGAAGATCACCGACGAGGCGCTCGTCGCCGCCGCCGAGCTCAGCGAACGCTACGTCAGCGACCGCTCCCTCCCCGACAAGGCGATCGACCTCATCGACGAGGCCAGCGCCCGGGTGCGGATGAAGCTCACCACCACTCCCGAAGATCTGCGCACCATGCAGAAGGAGATCCGGCAGCTCCAGATCCAGAAGGAGGAGTCGATCGCCGGTCAGGACTACGAGACCGCCGCCTCCTTCCGCGACAAGGAGAAGAAGCTCAAGGAGAAGTACGTCTCCGAGGAGATGGCGTGGCGCGATCGCCTCGGGCAGCAGGTGCCCGACGTGACCGAGGAGCACATCGCCGAGATCATCTCGTCCTGGACGGGCGTGCCCGTCTCGCGGCTCGTCGAGGAGGAGACCTCCCGGCTGCTGCGCATGGAGGAGGAGATCCACAAGCGGCTGGTCGGACAGGACGAGGCCGTCAAGGTCATCTCCCAGGCGGTGCGCCGCGCGCGCGCCGGGCTCAAGGATCACAAGCGGCCGATCGGCTCGTTCATGTTCCTCGGCCCCACCGGCGTGGGCAAGACCGAGCTGGCGCGCTCGCTCGCATCGTTCCTCTTCGACAACGAGGACGCGATCATCCGGCTCGACATGTCGGAGTTCATG